>DASSVP010000111.1:0-7108 GCA_035705985.1 Thermoleophilaceae bacterium | reverse complement strand
GCCAGTGAAGACCGAGGCGATAGGAAAGAGCTACCCGGCCGTCGAGTACGAGGTGGGCAAGGAGAAGATCGGCGAGTACGCCCGCGCGGTGGGCGAGGAGAACCCCGTCTACTTCGACCGCGCCGCGGCCCGGGAGGCCGGCTTCCGCGACGTGGTGGCGCCGCCGATGTTCGCGGTCGTCTATTCGTGGGGCTCCGTCGCCCTGCCCGCCGTCGACCCGGACGTGGACCTGAACTTCGCCATGCTCGTCCACGGCGGCCAGGAGTTCGCCTGGGGAGAGCCCGTCTGCTCCGGCGACGTGATCAGCACGGTCGCGAGCGTCAAGGACATCTCCGAGAAGGGCGGGATGGGCTTCTACGTGTTCGAGACGGTGTCGACGAACCAGGACGGCCAGGAGGTCGTCCGCGGCACCTGGACCAACATCGTCAGGGGGGTGTCGTGAACGTCGAGCTGAAGGTCACGCCGGACAAGTACCTCCCGCACCGCTACG
This sequence comes from Thermoleophilaceae bacterium, assembly GCA_035705985.1. Lineage (GTDB taxonomy): Bacteria > Actinomycetota > Thermoleophilia > Solirubrobacterales > Thermoleophilaceae > JACVRW01. The sequence goes on along the minus strand of DASSVP010000111.1, from coordinate 6,618 downwards.
CGGGCGCGTCGGGCGACTTCAACCCGATCCACATCGACCCGGAGTTCGCGAAGCAGGTCGGCCTGCCCTCGAACATCCTCCACGGCCTCTACACGATGGCCCAGGTCGCGCGCGCGAACGTGAACGCCGCCGGCGGGGACCCGCGGAGCCTCAAGCGGCTCTCGGTGCAGTTTCGCGGGATGGGCTTCCCCGAGCAGGAGATCACCGTGACGGGCACCGTCAAGGAGGAGTCGGGCGGCCGCGTGGTGATCGCGACCGAGGCCGAGCAGGGCGGCAACAAGATCATCAAGAACGCCGAAGCCGAGCTGCGGCAGTAGCGCAAGCAGCGGGCGGTGCCCGGTGCGCCGCGATGCCTCCGCCACAATAGGCGTGTGGCCCTGACCACCCGCCAGACCTTCCTCCTTCGAAAGCTCGTCGAAGCGCACCGCGAGCTCGACCAGCCGGTCGGGTCCAAGTGGATCGCCGAGCAGGACGACGTCCCCTGGGGCCCCTCCACGGTCCGCGCCGAACTGGCGAAGCTGGAGGAGATCGGCCTGCTCGAGCATCCGCACACGTCGGCGGGCCGCGTGCCCACCGACCGCGGCTACCGGGTGTACGTCGATGAGCTCATGTCGGGCGGCAACCTCCCGGTACCACGCAAGCGGCTCGAGCTCACCACCATGCGCCGCGAGGTCGACGAGGCGATGCGCGTCACGAGCGAGCAGCTCTCGCAGGTCACGAACCTGCTGGCCCTCGTGACGGCGCCGCCCATCGAGACGGCCACGATCCGCCGCGTGGAGGTCCTGCTGCTCCAGCCGCAGGTGGCGATGGTGGTGGTGATCTCGTCGACGGGCGGAGTCACGAAGCGGGTGATCTCCTACGACGAGCCCGTCGACCCCGGCCTCGTGGACTGGGCCGGCAGCTACCTGAACGAGGCGCTCGGCGACCTCGACGTGGGCTCGCGGTTGCTGCAGTCCCGGCTCGCCGGCCGGGAGCTGGGAGCGCGCGAGCGCGCCTTCCTCGCGACGCTCACGCCGGCGTTCACGGAGCTCGAGGACACGGCCGAGAGCACGCTCTTCATGGACGGCGCCGCCCGGCTGCTCGCCGAGCACCGGCTCCAGGAGCTCTCGCAGATCGGCGCGCTGATGGAGGTGCTCGAGCACCGCCGCGCGCTGCTCGGCGTGCTGCGCCAGTCGCTCGCCGAGCCGAGCGTGTACCTGCGCATCGGCAGCGAGAACGCCGCGCCCGAGCTGCGCTCGCTGAGCCTCGTGGCCGCGAACTACGGCCTCGCCCGGCGGAACCTCGGCGCGGTGTCGGTGATCGGCCCGCTCAGCATGGACTACCCCGGGGCGATCATGGCCGTGCGGCAGGCCGCCACCGAGCTGTCGCGCTTCGTCGCCGAGGTCTACGACGAATGAGACGCGATCCGTACGAGGTCCTCGGCGTCGCGCGCGACGCCGAGGACAGTGAGATCAAGAAGACCTTCCGCCGCGTCGCTCGCGAGCTGCACCCCGACGTGAATCGTCACGACCCCGAGGCGGAGGAGAAGTTCAAGGAGGCCGCTGAGGCGTACGAGATCCTGTCGGACACGGAGCGGCGGAGCACGTACGACCGCTACGGCTTCGAGGGCCTGGACTCGCGCGGGTTCGCGTCGGAGTCGCACGGCTTCGGCTCGTTCGCGGACATCTTCGACGCGTTCTTCGGTGGCGACCCGTTCGGCGGCGCGTTCGGCCGAGGCGGCGGGGCAGGGCGGATCCAGGGCGGCGACCTCGCCGTGGAGGTCGAGGTGACGCTTGCGGAGGCCGCGGCCGGCAAGACGGTCGAGGTGGCGTACGAGCTCGTCGACACCTGCGAGCACTGCCGCGGCAACGGCGCCGAGCCCGGCACGCCGATCGAGGCGTGTCCCACGTGCAACGGCGCCGGCCGGATCCGGGCCGTAACCCGCACCGCGTTCGGGCAGCTCGTGAGGGAGCAGGCGTGCGACACGTGCGGGGGGGAGGGCAGGATCCCGTCCGAGCCGTGCCACGAGTGCGGCGGCCGCGGGCGGCGCGCTGTGCGGAGGACGCTCCAGGTGGACATCCCGGCCGGGATCGCCGACGAGCAGCGCATCCGGCTGAGCGGGCGAGGGCACGCGGGCGAGCGCGGCGGCCCGCCCGGCGACCTCTACGTGCTCGTGCGTGTGGCCGAGGACGAGCGCTTCATCCGCGACGGCAGCGACCTGGTGAGCGTGGTGGACGTGCCCGCGCCCGCCGCCGCCCTCGGGACGACCGTCGTGGTGCCGACCCTCGACGGCGACGAGCAGATCGACGTGCCGGCAGGCACCCAGCCCGGCACGGTCGTGACGCTGCGCGAGCGGGGCATGCCCACGATCGGCCGCGGCCGCCGGGGCGACCAGCAGGTGGTCCTGAACGTGCTGATCCCGCGCAAGCTGAGCGACCGCCAGCGCGCCCTGCTGGAGGAGCTGCGCGACTCCCTGACGGCGGAGAACCTGGAAAAGCAGGCCGACGAGTCACTGCTCTCGAAGGTGAAGCGGGCACTGCGCTGATCCGCCTGGCGATTCGCGTCGCGCCACGCGGTGCCGACGCCGTTCTCGGCGAGCTCGTCGAACTGGCCCCGACGGGTTTCGAGCAGGTCGATGGCGATGGATTTGTCGAGTTCGCCCTCTACGGCGCTCCAGGCGAGCTGCCCGACCTCCCGGCCGGCCCGGCGCACATCGGAACCACCGAGGTGCACGTCTCGACCACCGAGCTCGGCGACGATTGGACCGACCGTTGGCGCGAATTTCACAGACCCGCGCACATAGGTCGCATTCACGTGCGCGCCCCATGGCATCCGCCGTCGAGTCACGGCATCGACATCGTCATCGATCCGGCGCAGGCATTCGGCACGGGCGCACATCCCACCACTCGGATGTGCCTGGAGCTCCTGCAGGAGCTGCCGCCACGTGGGGCGCTCGCCGACCTCGGCTGCGGCTCCGGAGTGCTCGCCATAGCCTCGGCCAAGCTCGGCTTCGGCCCGATCACAGCGGTCGATCACGAACTTGCCGCGATCGTGGCGACGGAGAGCAACGCACGTGACAACGGTGTGACGCTCGAGCGGGTGGAGCGCTGCGATCTGCGCGAGGAGCCGGCGCCTGTGGAGACGGTCACGGTCGCGAACCTCGTCCGGCCGCTCCTGCTCCGGGTGGCCGAGCTGTTGCCCGAGCAGCCCGAGACGCTGATCGTCTCGGGGCTGCTCGAAGGCGATGAAGATGAGGTGGCGGCGGCGTTCGCACCCTTGCGCGAACGCCGCCGCCTACGACTACAGGAGTGGAGCGCCCTCCTGCTGACCCGGCCCTAGACGTTGCCCCCGTAACTAGGGCTTGCAGGCGTTTCTCCTCCGCAGTCGCCCTCGGTATCGGCACCCGGTCGGGCGGTCTACCTCGGACATGCGTCCAGGCGACTCGCGCGCCGGATACGCTGCCGCGCGTGCGACTCGTCGACCTCTCGGCGCCCATACGTCAGAGCCCCTCGGACACGCCCGAGATCCTCCGCACCGAGATCGCCTTCAGCGATCACACCCAGGGAGCCGAGCAGATCGAGGCGCTGCTCGGCGTGCCGGCGCGGCTGCTGCGCGACAACGAGGGCTGGGCGATGGAGACCTTCCTCCGGCTCGGCACCCACAACGCCACGCACGTCGACGCGCCGTGGCACTACAACTCGCGCATCGGCGGCAAGCGCGCCCAGACGATCGACGAGCTCCCGCTCGACTGGTTCTACGGCCCCGGCGTGGTCCTCGACATGACCGCGAAGGGCGAGGGCGAGACCGTGGAGGTGGCGGACGTCGAGGGCGAGCTCGGCCGCATCGGCCACGAGCTGACCGCCGGCGACATCGTGCTCGTGCGCACCGGCCGCGACGTCTACGTGGAGCAGACTCACTACATCACGCTCGGCCCCGGCGTGACGGCGGAGGCGACCCGCTGGCTCTTCGACCGCGGCGTGCGCGTGATGGGGATCGACGCCTGGGGCTGGGACGGCCCGCTCCACCTCCAGGCGCAGGCGGCGCTCGAGCGGGACGAGCCGGGCATCTTCTGGGCCGCCCACCAGGCCGACCTGCCCTACTCGCAGATCGAGCGCCTCGTGAACCTCGGCGACCTGCCGCCCACCGGGTTCGAGGTGGCCTGCTTCCCGCTCAAGATCGAGGGAGCGAGCGCCGCGCCCGCGCGCGTCGTCGCCCTACTGCCGGGCTAGCTCGGCGAGCGGCCAGAGGTCATCCCACTCGTGGTCCGGCCGCTCGGGGCCCGGCGGCGGCTCACGATGGCGGTTAACCCAGGCGGTGCGCAGCCCGTGGCGCTGCGCCGCGGCCAGGTCGTACTTGAAGCCGAACGCCACGTGCAGGATCTCCTCCGGCTCGGCGTCGATCGCCGACAGCGCGTGATCGAACGGCCCGTCGGAGGGCTTGTAGGCGCGACAGTCCTCCGCGACCGTCACGCCGTCGAACTCGACCTCGAGGTGGCGGAGCGAGTGCTCGATGATCGCGCGGTCGGTATTCGACACGATCCACAGGCGGAGGCCCGCGCCCCTCGCCGCACGCAGGGCAGGCACGGTGTCGGGGAACGGCTGCCAGCTCTCCATCGACCGCGCCAGCCGCTCGCCGTCCTCCTCGTTCCAGCGGTAGCCCCGCTCGCCGGCCCACGCCGACAGGCTGTCGGCCAGCACCTCCCGGTAGCCGCGGTAGTCGCCCCGGAGCCGCTCGAACTGGAGCTCCTCCCAGCGCTCGCGCAGCTCGCGGCCCGGTGGCGGCTCACGCTCGAAGCGCCGCGCCAGGTCGTACAGGAACGACGCCGCCCCGCCCTCCCAGTCGATCAGCGTGCCGTAGCAGTCAAAGGTCGCGACTTTGGCTTCCATACCTACACTTGAACGGGATGTCGTTGCTTGACCAGGTGCAGGATGACGTGAAGACCGCGCTCAAGGCGGGCGACCGCGAGCGCGTCCATGCGCTGCGCCTGATAGCCGACGCTCTCCAGAAGGCCGAGAAGGACAACGGCGGCGACCCCGTCGAGGTCCTCCAGCGCGAGCGCAAACGCCGCCTCGAGGCCGCCGAGGCCTACCGGGAGGGCGGCCGCACCGGCGCCGCCGAGGCCGAGGAGCGCGAGGCCGAGGTCATAGCCGGCTACATGCCCGAGCAGCTCTCGGACGAGGAGCTGCGCGTGATCGTGGGCGACGCGGTGGCCGAGTCCGGCGCCTCATCGCCGCGGGAGATGGGCAAGGTCATGAGCCTCGTGATGCCGAACGTCAAGGGTCGCGCCGACGGGAAGCGGGTAAGCGCCGCCGTGAAGGAGATGCTCACGCCCTGAGGACGCAGCTGGAGCTTCCGAACGACGTCGCCGCCGAGCTCGCCGGCCCGGGCGACGCGGTCATGAAGGCGCTCGAGGAGCACCTCGACTGCGAGGTCTTCCTCCGGGGCAACGTGCTTACGCTCGACGGGGACGACGAGTCCGTGGCGATGGCCCGGACGGTCGTCCGCGAGATGACCGACCTCGTCCGCCAGGGCCACGAGATCGCGCCGGGCACGATCGAGGCGGTCGCGGGCGCGCTCGACCGCCACGAGAGCCCGAGCCAGATACTCGAGGACGTGGTCTGGCGCCACCGCAGCCTTCGCGTGGCGCCGAAGACCGTCAACCAGAAGCGCTACGTGGACGCGATCCGGCGGTCGACGATCACGGTCGGCGTGGGCCCGGCCGGCACCGGCAAGTCCTTCCTCGCCGTCGCGATGGCGGTGGCGGCGCTGTCACGCCGCGAGGTCAACCGGATCGTGCTCACGCGGCCCGCCGTGGAGGCCGGCGAGCGGCTCGGCTTCCTGCCCGGCGACATCGCGGCGAAGGTGGATCCGTACCTGCGTCCGCTGTTCGACGCCCTCTACGACATGCTCGAGCCGGAGAAGGTGAACCAGCACCTGGAGCGCGGCGTCATCGAGGTGGCCCCGCTCGCGTTCATGCGTGGCCGGACCCTGAACGACTCCTTCATCATCCTCGACGAGGCCCAGAACACGAGCCCCGAGCAGATCAAGATGTTCCTGACGCGGCTCGGCTTCAACGCGAAGATGGTCGTGACGGGCGACATCACGCAGATCGACCTGCCGCAGGACCAGCGCTCCGGGCTCGTCGTGATCGGCGAGATCCTGAAGGAGGTCGAGGGCATCGAGTTCGTGCGCTTCGGCGGCGAGGACGTGGTGCGACACAAGCTCGTGCAGCGGATCGTCGCGGCGTACAACGAGTACGCCGAGAAGCAGGCGCCTCCGCTGCGCCAGGCGCGGCGGCAGCAGCAGGGCTAGCCGCGGTCACCCTGGTCGAGATCGAGCTCATCGACGTGCCCGAGGAGCTGAAGTCGGCGGCGCATGCCGCGCTCGACGCGGCCGGTGTCGAGGAAGGGCATGTCGCGATCGCATTCGTCGGCAGCGAGCGGATCCGCGAGCTGAACCGCGAGCACCGGAGCATCGACGGGCCCACCGACGTGCTGTCCTTCCCGGTGGACGAGGCCGGCCCAGCGGCCGGGCCGCGTGAGCTCGGAGACGTCGTGATCAGCCCGGAACACACGGAGGACCTCACCGAGGCGGTGGTTCACGGCGTGCTCCATCTGTGCGGATACGACCACGAGACCG
>DASSVP010000110.1:0-16499 GCA_035705985.1 Thermoleophilaceae bacterium | reverse complement strand
GAGCGCTCCGCGCGAGGGCTGCGCGGGCCCGACCACGGAGATCCCGGGCCAGCCGGCGGAGTACGCGCCCTTCGTGGGCCCGGTGTGCTCCCGCGACGCCAGCGCCGCGATCGTCACGGCCTACCTGAGGGGCGACGGCGAGTCCGACACGATCCTCGACCCGATGGAGTTCTGGCGCGACACGGTCTCCGACCCCGGCGGCGGGCTCCAGGTGAAGATCACGGGCGGCGCCGGCTACGCGGCCGACGCGATCGAGGTCTTCGAGGGCATCAACGGCACGCTGCTGCTCGCGGCCGTGACGCTGGTGATCGTCCTGCTGATCCTGATCTACCGCTCGCCGATCTTCCTGTTCATCCCGCTCGCGGCCGTGATCTTCGCCGAGATCCTCGCCCGCTCGGCCGGCTACGGGCTCTCAGAGCTCGGGGTGACGATCAACGGGCAGTCGAGCTCGATCATGTCGATCCTGGTGCTGGGCGCGGGCACGGACTACGCGCTCCTGATCGTGGCGAGATACCGGGAGGAGCTCCACCACCGGCTCGACCGCCACGAGGCGATGGCGGCAGCGATGCGGTCGGCGGGCCCGGCGGTGCTCGCGTCCGCCGCGACCGTGATCGCGGCGCTCTTCTGCCTGATGATCGCGAAGGTCAACGGGACCTCCGGGATGGGCCCGATCGCCGCGATGGGCGTGGCCTGCGCGGCGCTGTCCATGCTGACGCTGCTGCCGGCGCTCCTCACGATCTTCGGCCGCCGCGCGTTCTGGCCGTTCGCGCCCCACTCCACCAAGTGGATGGCGCCGGAGGCCGCCACCTCCGGCAGGCTGCGGCGCCGGATCGCCGAGGGCTCGCGCCTTCAGGCGCTGCTGCCGGTGATCGGCGCCTCGCTGATCGTCCTGCTCCTCCTGCCGCTGGTGCTGCTGAACGCGCTGCTCAGGAAGCTCACGCGCGGCCTCGTCCCGTCGCTGATCTTCGGCCCGCTCGACCGCAACGTCTTCAAGCCGTACGAGGTGCGGCGCTTCCGCCACGAGCACCTCGCCGACGCGACACACGGCTTCTGGAAGCGCGTCGGCGACTGGGTGGCGAGGAACCCGAGGCGCGTCGCGATCGGGACGGTCGCCATCCTGGCGGTCCTGGCGCTGGGCCTCACGTCGTTCTCGACGGACCTGACCACGAACGACAGCTACCGGACCGAGGTCGAGTCCGTCGAGGGCCAGGAGATCCTCAGCCGCAGCTTCCCGGCGGGCGCGAGCGCGCCGGCGGACATCGTCGTGCCGAATCCGGCCGATGCCGACGCCGTCCGCAGCGCGGTCGAGGGCGCGGACGGAGTGGAGTCCGTGGCCGGCCCGGTGGCTCAGGGCGACGAGGGCGTGCTGCTCCAGGCGACGCTCGAGCCCCAGCCGTATTCCACCGAGGCGTTCGACCTGATCGAGCCGATCCGGGATGCCGCTCACGGCGCGGCGGAGGGTTCGCTCGTCGGCGGGGCGAGCGCGGTGGAGTTCGACGTCCGCGAGGCTGCCGCGTGGGACTCGGCGGTGATTCCGCCGATCGTGCTCGTCGTGGTGTTCCTGATCCTGGTCGTGCTGCTCCGGGCCGTGGTCGCACCGCTGATCCTGATCGGGACCGTGATCCTGAGCTTCGTGGCCGCCCTCGGCGTCGGCTACCTGGCGTTCGACGTGCTGTGGGACTTCCCGGGCTCGGACCCGTCGCTGCCGCTGTTCGCGTTCGTCTTTCTCGTCGCGCTGGGCGTGGACTACAACATCTTCCTGATGCACCGCGCCCGCGAGGAGACCATTGCCCACGGCACGCGGGAGGGGATACTGCGCGCGCTCGCGGTCACCGGAGGCGTGATCACGAGCGCCGGAATCGTGCTCGCGGGCACGTTCGCGGTCCTGGGTGTGCTGCCGCTCGTGTTCCTGACGGAGATCGGGTTCGTGGTGGCGTTCGGCGTGCTGCTCGACACCTTCCTGGTGCGCAGCGTGCTGGTCCCCGCGCTCGTCCTGATGATCGGGCCGAAGGTGTGGTGGCCGTCAGCGCTCGCGCGAGCGGAGGGCCTCGGCGGTGAGCCGCCTCGCCAGGAGGAGCGACTTCGGGTCGAGGCGTGACGGGCGGTCGCAGGGGCTGTGGCGGCACGGCTCGCCGCCGGCCCCGACGCCGAGCTTCGCTCCCGGGAGGCCGATCAGCTCGAATTCGCGGTGGTCCGAGTTGCCGCTGCCCTCGTCGCGCACCCAGCTGACCGGCACGCCGACGCGGCCCGCGGCCGCCAGCAGCCGACCCTCGACCTGTGGCCGCGGCCCGCTCCTGGGCGAGCGCAGCCAGAAGGGCCGGTCGCGGCCGACCTCGTCGAGCGACAGCGCGAACTGCAGCCGCCTGCGCGCGCCGTGCGCGCGCGCGCGCCTGGCGAGCGCCAGCGCGCCGAGGTGGTCGGGCTGGCCCGTGTAGACGCGCTCCTCCGCGCCCGTTGCAGCGAGCCAGACGTCGCACCAGGGCCGGACCCGCTCGAGCCGCCCGGCCAGCGAGGCCACCACGCCGAGGCCCGAGGCGTTGTCGTTGGCGCCGGGCGCGTCCGGCGCGGAGTCGGCGTGCGCCATCACGATCCGGAGGCAGCTGCGCGGCGTGTCCCTGATCCCGATCACGTTCCGCGAGCGGCCGCGGCCCGGCACCCGGAGCTCCTGAATGCCCACGCGGAGCTGCGCGCGGCGGAAGACCCGCGCGATGAGGCGGTGCGCGCGCGCCTCGCGCTCGCTGGCCGCCGGCCGCGGACCCCAGGAGGAGATCTTCACGGCCACGCGGTGAGCGTCGGCCGGCACCGGCACGGGCTCCGGGGCGGGCACGGCGCCGGCGATCACGGCCAGCAGCGCGGCGATCAAGCGAGCAGTTCCTCCAGCTCACGCGGCTCGGTCACGGGCGTCCGGCACGCGAACCGCTCACACACGTATGCCGTCGGGCGACCCTCCACCGGCTCGCGCCCGGCCAGCAGCGGCACGCCGTCGGGCTCCCCGCCCGCGAGCACGAGATGCGGCCGGAACTGCTCGCGCACCACACGCTCGAGCGGACCGAGCTCCGGCCCCACGAGCGCAACCTCTCTCACGCGCGCGAGCCGGAAGTCCAGCGCCTGAAGCAGGTGTCCGAACGCCTGCGGGTGCTTCGGCGCCAGCTCGTGGAGGAGTCGCAGCACCGACTCGGCTCGCTCGGCGTAGCCGTGCTCGCCGGTGAGGGCCGAGAGCCGCAGCAGGCCGTAGGCCGCGCTCGAGTTGCCGGCCGGGATGGGGTGGTCTTCCAGGTCCTTGCGCCGCGCCACGAGCTGCTCGTGGTCGGACGAGGTCTCGAAGAAGCCGCCCTGCTCGTCGTCGCCGAAGCGCTCGATCATGGTGTCGGCCAGCCCGCGGGCCTCGGCGAACCAGCGCGGCTCGAAGGTCGCCTCGTAGAGAGAGACCAGCGCCTCGAGCAGGAACGCGTGGTCCTCGAGGTAGGCGTTCAGCCTGCCGGTTCCGGCCTTCCAGGTCCTGAGCAGCCGGCCGTGCGAGTTGCGCAGCTCGCGCAGCACGAAGCCCGCGGCGGCGCGGGCGGCATCGAGGTAGTCCTCGCGCTCCAGCACCGCGCCGGCGTCCGCCAGGGCGGAGATCGCCAGCGCGTTCCAGGACGTCAGGCGCTTGTCGTCGAGCCCCGGCCAGACGCGCTGTGCGCGCGCCTCGTATAGACGCCGGCGCCACTCGCCGCGGCGCTCGGGCTCGCCGGGGCCGCGCACGGGGATGTTGCGGCCTTCGAAGTTGCCGCGGTCGGTGGCGCCGAACCAGGCGATCGCGTCGTCGGCGTCGGGCTCGCCCTCGAGGGCGGCGCGCAGCTCCTCGACGGTCCAGACGTAGAAGCGGCCCTCCTCGCCCTCCGAGTCGGCGTCGAGCGCGGAGAGGAAGCCGCCCTCCGGGCCGCGCATCTCGCGGAGCACCCAGTCGAGCGTCTCCTCCGCGACGGCCCGGAACAGCGCTTCCCCGGTCACCTGCCAGCCGTGCAGGTATGCGCGCGCGAGCAGCGCGTTGTCGTAGAGCATCTTCTCGAAGTGGGGGACGAGCCAGTGCGGGTCCACCGAGTAGCGCGCGAAGCCGCCGCCCACCTGGTCGTACATGCCACCCGAGGCCATCGCCCGGAGCGTGTGGCTCGTCATTTCCGTCTCGCCGCGACGCAGAAGGAGCTCGATCGCGGACGCGGGCGGGAACTTCGGCGCGCCGCCGAAACCGCCGTGGGCGCGGTCGTACTGCCCGCGCAGCAGCTCCACCGCATCGTCGAGCGCACTCTCGTCGAGGGGCTGCTCCGAGGGCCGCAGGAGAGCGCCGCCGCGCAACCGCTCGGCCACCCGCCTGCCGCCCTCGCGGATCTCCTCGCGCCGCTCGTCCCACGCCTTCGCCACCGCCTCGAGCACCGAGCGCCAGCTCGGCATGCCCATGCGCGAGTCCGGCGGGAAGTAGGTGCCGGCGAAGAACGGCACCTGCTCGGGCGTCAGGAAGACGTTCAGCGGCCAGCCGCCCTGGCCCGTCATCGCCTGGCACGCCTCCATGTAGATCGCGTCGAGGTCGGGGCGCTCCTCGCGGTCGAGCTTGATGGAGATGAACAGCTCGTTCATCAGCCGGGCCGTGTCGGGGTCCTCGAACGACTCGCGCTCCATCACGTGGCACCAATGGCATGCCGAGTACCCGATCGACAGCAGGATCGGCCTGTCCTCGCCACGCGCGCGCGCGAGGGCCTCCTCGCCCCAGGGGTACCAGTCCACCGGGTTGTCCTTGTGCTGGAGGAGGTAGGGGGAGGTCTCGCCCGCAAGCCGATTGGCCATGGCCCTGAGGCTACCCTCCGTGGCCGTTACACATATCGTGTGAACATTTACACAGAATTTGTGTACACTCAGGTCGTGGCAAGACGGCAGATGCAGGAGCGCACGGCCAGCGGCGAGCTGTTTCCGACCGATTCTCCGATCGCCGCCGGACGGCTGATCGGCCGCCGCGAGGACCTTCGCGAGCTGGCCACGCGCCTGGAGGCGGGAACCCACCTGATCGTCGCGGGGCCGCGGCGCACCGGCAAGACGAGCGTGTGCGAGGCGGCGCTGGCCCGGCTGGCCCGTAGGGGGGTCTACACCGCCAAGGTCGACCTGTTCCGCGTCTCCGATGCCGCGGAGCTCGCCGAGGCGCTGGCGGCGGCGGTCATCGCCAACCGCTCCGCCGCGCATCGCCTGGTGCGGCGGGCTCGGTCCGCGGGGCGCGCCGCGCTGTCGGCCGCGCAGGCGCAGGCCGTGCTGCGTATGGTGGGTGAGCTGGGCGAGGGGGTGGAGGTCGCGCTCACGCCCGGCCTGGCCGCCCGCGATCCCGAGCGCGCGCTGGACCTCGCGCTCGAGTTGCCCGAGCGCGTCGCGCGCGCCGACGGGAGGCGCATGGTGCTGTTCTTCGACGAGTTCCAGGAGCTCGCGTCGGCGCGCCGGCCGTACGGCGACCCCGACGCCGTCACAAATCGCATGCGCGCGATCTTCCAGCGCAGCGCTGCGGTCTCGTACCTGTTCGCCGGCAGCATCGAGCACGTGATGCGCGACCTGTTCGCGCCCAGCCGCCGGGCGTTCAGCGGGTTCGGCGGCTTCTACGCGCTGCGGCCCATCGCCCCCGACGACTGGCGGGCGGGCGTGGCGGAGCGCTTCGGCGCGGACGGCTGCGAGGTCTCGGCGGCGGCCCTCGACCGCATCGTCGAGCTGGGCGGCGGCCATCCGCGCGCGACGATGCGGGTGGCACAGCAGACACATCTCGTGTCGATCGAGCTCGGCACGCGGGCGATCGACCTCGAGCTCGTCCGGCTCGGCTTCGAGCGCGCGATCGAGGGTGACCGTCCGACGATGGAGCAGGTGGTTGAGCGGATCCGGCTGCTCCACAAGCACGGGCTCCTCGTGGCGCGGACCGTGGCGGCCGGCGACTCACTGCCGCGCCGGATCCAGCCGGGCGTCCGCGATCGCGTCCTCAAGCTGCTCCGCGACGCGGGCGTCCTCGAGCACCGGTCGCGCGGCGACTGGCGGGTCATCGACCCGCTGCTCCGCCACTACCTCGCCTCGCTCGACCCGTTCGGCTGACTGCGCAGCTCGGCCCGCTTGATCTTGCCGCTGGGGGTCTTCGGCAGCTCGGTCGCGAAGTCCACCACGCGCGGGTACTTGTACGGCGCCGTCGTGGACTTCACGTGCTCCTGGAGCTCGGCGGCGAGCGAGGCGCCGGGCTCGTAGCCTGCTCGCAGCACGACCACGGCGCGCACCACCTGGCCGCGCTCGTCGTCCGGCGCCGCGACCGCGGCAGCCTCCGCGACCGCGGGGTGGGAGACGAGCGCAGACTCCACCTCGAAGGGGCCGATCCGGTAGCCCGCCGAGATGATCACGTCGTCCTTGCGCCCCTCGAACCAGAGGTACCCGTCGGCGTCCTCGCTGACGCGGTCGCCGGTGTGCCATGGACGGTCGCGCGGGCCGTCGAGGAAGAAGGTCGGCACGCTCGCAGGGTCCACCACCAGCTCGCCTTCGTCGATCCAGGCGCGGAAGCCCGGGAGCGGCCGCCCCATGGAGCCGGGCCGCACGGGCTCGCCGATCGGCATCCCGGTGAGGTGGCCGGTCTCGGTCTGGCCGTAGCCGTCGTGGACTGCGATGCCGGCCAGCTCCTCCCAGACCCGCACCACCTCGGGGTTGAGCGGCTCGCCCGCGGCGCAGGCGTGCCGGAGCCCGGGCAGCCGCCGCAGCTCCGCGCGCTTCGCGATCGCGCGGTACTCGGTGGGGGACATGCAGAGCACGCTCACCCCTTCGCGCTCGATCAGGCCGAGGCGCTCGCCCGGGTCGAAGCGGGCGTCGTGGAGAAGCGCCGCCGCGCCGCGGAGCCACGCCGCCACGAACGCGTTGCGCGCCGACAGCGACCAGCCGCTCGCCGCGGTGCACCAGCACAGGTCGCCGGGTCGGGCGCCGTACCAGTGCTCCGCCTGCACGCGCTGGCCCATGAGGTAGCCGTGCCCGTGCCGGATCGGCTTCGGCTCGCCCGCGGTGCCCGACGTGAAGACGATCAGCGCCGGATCGTCGTCCGCCATCGCCGCGGGCGGGAGCGGGTCATGATCGAACAGCCGCTCGTCGGGCACGGTCAGGACCGGACCGTCGAAGCCGGTGGCGGTCACGAGCTCCAGGTCGCGCTCGTCCGCCACGACGGCGCCCGGGTCCACGGCGTCCATCCGGGCATGCAGGTCGGCCGGGCGGAGCTGCTCCGTGCACGGGAGCGCGACCGCGCCGGCGCGCCAGCAGGCGAGCATCGCGTACGCCCACTCGGGCCGGTTGCCGACGACCGTCATCACCACGTCGCCGCGCGCGACCCCGCGCGCGGCGAGCGCCCCGGCCAGCCGCGCCGAGCGGTCGGCCACCTCGCCGAAGGCGATCTCCCGCCGCGCGCCATCCCGGCCGATCGCGACCAGCGCGAGCCGCGACGGCTCCGCCGCATCGACGAACTCGGCGACGAAGCTCATTCAGGCCGTGACCAGCGCTCGCCGCGGCTGAGCCGCTCGAGGCCGAGCCAGGCGAAATCCATCGCGATGTCCACCATCTGGCTGCGCGAGATCTCCGGGTGGTCGGTCCACCAGTTGGCCATCGACTGCACCCCGCCCACGAGCATCTCGGCCAGGAGGCGCAGCGCCGGGTCTTCGTCCGGGTGGCCGAGGTCGCGAGCGCCCGGGTCGAGGGCGATCAGCCCGGTCACCTCGACGGTCACCTGCTCGACCATCCTGCCGACGACGGCCGCCGTCTCGATGTCGGTGACCTCGCGGAACAGCATCCGCCAAGCGTCGCGGCGCTCCTCGACGAATGCGAAGAACGCCTCGAGCCCGGTGGCCAGGCGGCCCATTCCCGACTCGACCTCGACTCCCACGAGCGCCGCGGCCACGCGCTGTGTGAGCTCGCGGGCGTTGCGGGCGATCAGGTCCGCGTAGAGCTCCTGCTTCGACGCGAAGTGCTCGTAGATCAGCGCCTTCGACACTCCCGCCTCGCCGGCGATGTCGTCGATGGACGCGGCGTGGTAGCCCTTGCGCGAAAACGCGCTCAATGCCGCGTCGAGGATCTCGGTGCGGCGCTCCTCAGCCGTCAGGCGTCGTCGTGTGGGGGCTGCCATGCCTCTCCAAGGGTGCCCGAAACTGCTGTGTGACCCACTTCACAGTCTACTGACTGAACGGTCAGTTAGGGTTTCGCGGGATTGGGGAAGGATGGTCCTATGGAGGCGATCGATCTCATGCACGCGCTCGGCTACATCGCACAGGCGACGGGCGAGGAGCCCGCCGGAGGCGCCGCGATCGGCGAGGCGATCGGCGCGACCGCCGGCGCGCTCGTGGCGACGGCGCTGATCGGGGTGCTGGTCGCAGGCCACCGAAGCGGCCGGCTCACGGCGCTCGCGCGCCTGGGCTCGTTCGCCGAGCGCCACACCGGGCTGCCCGCCTGGGCGTCCGTGCCTTCGCTCCTCATGGGCGTCTCCCTGCTCACCGCCGTGGTCGGCATGTACTGGGACATCGCGCTCCACATCGACAACGGCCGCGACGCCGGCCCGCTGGCGAACCCCGCCCACTACCTCATCCTCATCGGCCTCTACGGCGTGCTGGTGGCGGGCGTGTTCTCGATCGCGCTGGCCGGGCGCGAGCGCCCCACGAAGACCGCCGTTCACCTCGGCGGCGACTGGTGGGCGCCGGTCGGCGGGCTGATGATGGCGGCCTGCGGCGCCTTCGCGCTCACGGGCTTCCCGCTCGACGACATGTGGCACCGGCTGTTCGGTCAGGACGTGACGCTCTGGGGCCCCACGCACCTGATGCTGATCGGCGGCGCGTCGCTCGCGACGCTCGGCGGCATGGTCCTCATGGGCGAGGCGATCACCTCGCTCGGGAGCAACCCCGAGCGCGGCGAGACGCCGTGGGTCTACAACCTGCGCCGTGCGCTGCTCGTGGGCGGCTTCCTCGTGGCGCTCTCCACCTTCCAGGCCGAGTTCGACTTCGGTGTGCCGCAGTTCCGCGCGGTCTTCCACCCGATCCTGATCATGCTGGCCGCGGGCGTCGGGCTCGTCGCGACGCGGCTTTACTGCGGCCGCGGCGGCGCGTTGCTCGCCGTCGGCGGCTACATCGCCATCCGGGGCTTCCTCGCGATCACGGTCGGCGGCGTGTTCGGGCAGACCCTGCCGCACTTCCCGCTCTATCTCGTCGAGGCGCTGCTCGTGGAGGCGGTGTTCGCGCGGGCAGGCCGCCGCAGCCCGGTCGTGAACGGAGCGATCGCCGGGGCTCTGATCGGCACGGTCGGGCTCGCCGCCGAGTGGGCGTGGTCGCACGTCTGGATGCCGATCCCGTGGAACGACTCGCTGCTTCCCGAGGCCGCCGTGGCCGGCCTGCTCACCGCCGTCGCGGGCGGCGCGGTCGGTGGATTCATCGGCGCGTCGATCACCGGACGCAGCGGCGTGCTCCTCAGCCGCGAGGACGGGCGGCGCCTCGCGCGGCCCGACCGCGTCGCCGCGCTGGGTGCCGGCCTGGTGCTCATGGCGGTGATCGGCTGGGCGCTGCCGATGTCCGAGGCCGGGCCCGACCGCGCGCAGGTGGCGCTGCGCGACATCGATCGCGGCAGCGAGCGGACCGTCGCCGCCACGATCAGGATCGAGCCGCGGGACGCGCTCGACGACCCCGAGTTCATGAACGTCACGGGCTGGCAGGGCGGGGGCAGCGTGCTCGCCCCGCTCGAGGAGGTCGGGCCGGGCGTCTACCGGACGACCGAGCCGATCCCGGTCCACGGCGGCTGGAAGTCGACGCTGCGGGTCCAGCAGGGTGACGGCCTGATCGCGCTGCCGCTGTTCATGCCGAGGGACGAGGCGATCCCCGCGAAGGAGGTCCCGGCCGCCGCGCGCTTCACGCGCGACTTCCGGCCGGACGTCGAGGTGCTCCAGCGCGAGCGCAAGCAGGACGTGTCCGGCGCGCTCACGCTGACCGCCTATCTCACGGTGCTGGCGATCGCTCTGGCGCTGATCGCGCTGATCGCGTGGTCCCTGTTGCGTGTCGATCGCGGCGAGGGAAGGACTCCGCGGGCGAGCAGGACTGGCCGCCCGCGCGCCGAACTTGTGTAGAAACGCACTAGAGGGGTATTAAAGGATCGGCGACGCTCGCCGAATCATCTGGTAGCTTCCTCGCCACGCCGAATCCGCTGCCCGCGGAACGGGGGACCCAAGGTGGCCGTGGCCACTGGGGCTAATCCTCGAGAGAGGACGCGCAAGCTCTTTCAGCGCGAGCCCGACAGCTAACCCCGTAGGCGTTCGAAAGAGAATGCCTTCCACCTTCAGCCATAAGCTGCTCCTTGCCGCGCTGTCCGTCGCGTGCGTCCTGGTCCTGGCGCCCACCGCGTGGGGCCAGACGTCCACCGCAACCACCGGCGGCGGTGCCTCCTTCGTGCCGCCCCCGCCGCCGCCGGCGAAGGCCACGCTCGTGGACGGCCGACTGATCGCACCCGCCTCGGCGCCGCGCCGCGTGAAGCGCGCGATCGCCTTCGCGAACCAGATCGTCGAGAAGCCGTACTTGTACGGCGGCGGCCACAAGCCCTTCGTGCGCGGCGTGCTCGACCGCGGCTACGACTGCTCCGGCGCCGTCTCGCACGCCCTGCGCGGCGGCCGCTTCCTGCGCTCGCCGCTGCCGAGCGGCCCGATGATGCGCTGGGGCGCGAGCGGGCCCGGCCGCTGGATCACCGTCTACGCCCACGGCGGCCACGCCTACGTCGTGATCGCCGGCTTCCGCTTCGACACCTCGATGCGCGACCCGGATGCTCCCGGCCCGTCGACGGGCCCCCGCTGGAGCAAGACGCTCCGCACGAGCAGCGCCTTCGTGGCGCGCCATCCGCGCGGCTACTAGCGCCGCGCGTCCCCGCGCCGGTAGCGTTGGCGCGTGGTAACGCCCGAGGAGATCGCAGCGGTCCCGCTCTTTGCGTCCCTGGACGCGGCGCAGCGCGAGCGGCTGTCGCGCGTGGCGGCGGACGTCAGCCTGGTGGCCGGGGAGTACGCCGCAGCCGAGGGCTCCGAGCGCGCGCTGTTTGCGGTGTTGGACGGCCGCATCGAGCCGACGAGGCTCGTCGACGGGATCGAGCGCGTGCTCGGGGAGCGTCACCCCGGCGACATCTTCGGGGAGGTGCCCATCGCGCTCGGCACGGTGTTCCCGGTCGGGTTCCGCGCGGCCGTGCCGTCGCGCGTCATGCGGCTGGAGCCGAGCGACTACCACGCCATCGCGGCCGTTGTGCCAGAGGTCGCTGAAGAGCTCGGCCGGCTGGCGGCGCACCGGATGAGCGGGGCGCGCGGGCTCCAGGGCATCGCGGCCGAGCCGTCGCCCCCGCGCGCGATTGTCGTGGGGGAGCAGTGGGATGCGTCCTGCGCCGAGCTCCGGCGCTTCCTCGACCGCAACCAGGTGACGTTCAAGTGGCTCACGCCCGGCGCGGCGGACGCGGAGGAGTGGTGGGGCGGGCCGCTGCCGGCCGAGGCCGACTGCCCGGCAATCCAGGTCATCGGGGGGAAGACCGTGGTCCGGCCGCGGCCGCGCAGGGTCGCGGAGCTGCTCGACCTCGGTACTGAGGCCGAGGCCGCGGAGTACGACACGGTGATCGTGGGGGCGGGCCCGGCGGGTCTCGCCGCCGCTGTGTACGGCGCGTCGGAGGGCCTCAGGACGATCGTCGTCGAGCGCGAGGCGCCCGGCGGCCAGGCCGGCACGTCCGCGCGGATCGAGAACTACCTCGGATTCCCGGCCGGCGTGTCGGGGGCGGAGCTCGCGAGCCGTGCCCTGCAGCAGGCGCGCAGGCTCGGCGCGGAGATCCTGGTCACCCGGTCGGTCGAGCGGATCGACGCGGCGACCCGCCAGCTGCGGCTCGACGGCGGGGACGTGCTGCGGGCGCGGACGATCATCCTCTCCTGCGGGGTGTCCTGGCGGCAGCTCGCGGTGGACCGATTCGACGAGCTCGTCGGAAAGGGGATCTCGTACGGCGCCGCCCGCAGCGAGGCGCCGAACACACATGGCCTCGACATCCACATAGTCGGCGCCGGCAACTCAGCGGGGCAGGCCGCCCTGTCGTTCTCCACCCACGCGCGCAGCGTGACGATCCTGTGCCGCTCGGACACGCTCGAGAAGAGCATGTCGCGCTATCTGATCGACCAGCTGGCGACGCGGTCCAACATCCGCACCAGGCTCGGCGTGGAGCTGGAGGCGGTGCACGGCGCTGCGTCGCTCGAGGCGATCGATGTCCGCGACTCCGCGACGGGAACGACGACGCGGCTCGACTCCGGCGGTCTCTTCATCTTCATCGGCGCGGACGCCCAGACGTCATGGCTGCCGGTCCAGATCGCGCTCGACCGCCGCGGCTTCGTCCTGACGGGTCCGGAGATGCGCGCCGCGGCGAGCTGGCCGCTCGAGCGCGACCCCTACCTCCTCGAGACGAGCGTTCCGGGGATCCTTGCGTGCGGCGACGTCCGCCTCGGCCCGGTGAAGCGCGTGGCCGCCGCGGTCGGCGAGGGCAGCATGGCGATCGCGTTCGTGCACCAGTACCTGAGGGAGACGCTGTCGGCGCAGCCAGTGGCCGCCGCGCTGGGCGACTGACCCCGCACCGCGCATCGTTGCAGGTGGTCGCGCCGCCGTCCTAGGATCGCCCCTGATGCACAGGTGAACGTCGGACTGCCGCAGCAGATAGACGTCGTCGTCATCGGGGCCGGCCAGGCCGGGCTCGCCACGAGCCGCGAGCTCAGCGACGCCGGCGTCGACCATCTGGTGCTCGAGAAGGGCCGCGTGGCCGAAACGTGGCGACGCCGTTGGGACAGCTTCTGCCTCGTCACTCCGAACTGGACGCTCCAGCTCCCCGGTCACCCCTATGACGGTGACGACCCCGACGGCTTCATGCCGCGCGACGAGGTCGTGGCGTACCTCGTGCGCTACGCGGGGAAGGCCGGGGCGCCGGTGCGCGAGGGCGTCGAGGTCCGCTCGCTCTCGCCCGACGCCTCCGGTGGCTTCCAGCTCGAGACGTCGGACGGAGCCATGGCGGCTCGTGCTGTCGTGGTCAGCACGGGCGCCTATCAGCGCGCCCACCGGCCGCTCGCGGCCGCCGCGCTCCCGGCGGACCTTCTGCAGATGGACGCCGACCACTACCGCAATCCCGAGGACCTGCCCGACGGGCCGGTGCTCATCGTCGGGAGCGGGCAGACCGGCTGCCAGATCGCGGAGGAGCTCCACCACGCCGGCCGGGCGGTCTTCCTGTCCTGCGGGCGCGCCCCGTGGCTGCCCAGGCGGCTCGGTGACCGCGATGCCGTCTGGTGGGCGCTCGAGACGGGCTTCTTCGACGCCGCGCTGAGCACGCTGCCCACTCCGGCTGCCCGGCTGGGGGCGAATGCTCAGATGACGGGGCACGACGGCGGCCGCGACCTCCACTACCGCACGCTGCGCAGAGCTGGCGTCACGCTGCTCGGCCATTTCACCGGCGTCGACGGCCACACCGCCCGGTTCGCTCCGGACCTCGGGGAGAGCGTCGCGTGGGGCGACGAGCGGAACGGGGAGCTGATGGACAGCGTCAGGGAGCACGCGGCCGAGCAGGGCGTGCCGCCGCCTGAGATCCACGAGCCCGAGCCGTTCGACGGCAGCGCTCCCGAGGAGCTGGACCTGCGCGCCGTCGGCGCCGTGATCTTCGCGGGCGGCTACCGGCCCGCCTACGAGTCCTGGATCGACTGCCCGGGAGCGTTCGACGAGCTCGGCTTCCCGGTGCATGACGAGGGTGCGAGCACCGCGAGTCCCGGGCTCTATTTCGTGGGGGTCCACTTCCTCCGCAAGCGGAAGTCGGCACTTCTCCTCGGAGTCGGGGAGGACGCCGCCATCGTCGCGCGGCAGGTGGCGGCCAGTATCCTTCGTTGACTCGCGAGTCAACGACACCGGAGCAGGCCTGAATGGCAGTGGCGACCAGCCCCTACACCGACAAGACCGACGAGCAGAAGGACATCACCGAGATGGTCCGGCAGTTCGTCGACAACGAGGTCATCCCGATCGCGGAGGAGCACGACCACGAGGACTCCTTCCCCGACGCGGTCGTCGAGCAGATGCGCGAGCTCGGCCTGTTCGGCGTCACGATCCCCGAGGAGTACGGCGGGATGGGGCTCGACCTCACCACCTACGCGATGATCGTCGAGGAGCTGTCGCGCGGCTGGATCTCGGTGTCGGGCATCGTGAACACCCACTTCATCGGCTCGTACCTGCTCATGAAGTTCGGGACCGACGAGCAGAAGCAGGAATTCCTCCCGAAGATGGCCACCGGCGAGATCCGGGCGGCCTTCTCGCTGTCGGAGCCCGAGGTGGGCTCGGACGTCCAGGGCATCAAGTCCACCGCCAAGAAGGCGGACGACGGCGCCTGGGAGCTGAACGGGCAGAAGATGTGGGTGACGAACGGGCTGCGCTCGGGCCTCGTGTTCGTCCTGATGAAGACCGACCCGAAGGCGGACCCGCCCCACAGGGGCATGACCTGCTTCATCACGGAGAAGGAGCCCGGCGCCCACCAGAACGAGGGCCTCACCGTGCCGCCGCAGATCAAGAAGATGGGCTACAAGGGCGTGGAGTCCACCGAGCTCGTCTACGACGGCTTCCGCTGTCCGCCCGAGCGCATACTGGGCGGCGAAGAGGGCGGCCTCGGCAAGGGCTTCGCGCAGATGATGGACGCGCTCGAGGTGGGCCGCGTGAACGTGGCCGCCCGCGGCGTGGGCATCGCGCAGCGCGCGCTCGAGCTGGCGCTCCGCTACTCCCAGGAGCGCAAGACCTTCGGCAAGCCGATCGCGAAGCACCAGGCGATCCAGTTCAAGCTCGCCGACATGGCCACCAAGATCGAGGCCGCGCGGCTGCTCACGCTGAAGGCCGCGCGGATGAAGGACGCGGGCCAGCGTTCGGACCTCGAGGCCGGCATGGCGAAGCTGTTCGCCTCGGAGACCGGCAAGGAGGTCGTGGAGGAGGCGTTCCGCATCCACGGCGGCTACGGCTACTCGAAGGAGTACGAGATCGAGCGGCTCTACCGCGACGCGCCTCTGCTCCTGATCGGCGAGGGCACGTCCGAGATCCAGCGCATGGTCATCGGCAAGAAGCTGTTGGAACGCCACAAGATCTGATGGCATCCGGGGGCTCGTGCCCCGGTCCCCCGCGGCAGCTGGCCGGTGGCGCTAGGGTCCGGCGCGTGTCGAGCGCGGATACCAAGACCCTCATCAGGCAGGCCGTCGAGAACCTCCAGGGGGAGGTCCCCTCGCTGAGGCAGCTCAAGCTCGTGATCCGGCTCGAGCTGCGCGCCCGGGGCGACATTCCCACGTGGCGCGTGGAGGTGCCCGGTCCCGAGATATCCAAGGACCCGGCCGGCGACGCGCGCATCGACGTGTCGGTGGCGCGCTCCCACTTCAACGAGCTTGCCGCCGAGGGCCGGCTGAAGCACTGGGTCGACGCCTACGAGCACGGCCACGTGCGCGTGAGCGGCGACCCCGCCGTGACGAAGCTGATCGGCAACGTCATACAGCGCCAGCTGGCGCGTGCATAGCGCGCTCGCGGAAATCGACGAGGCGTTCGGCGACACACCGCGCCCGCGGAACGACGCTCTGCTGCACGAGCGCTGCATGGACGACAACGACGTCGTCCGTCTGTATCCGGTCGAACACTGGCGCGAGATGCCGGACGAGCTCGTGGAGAGCGAGTACGCGGCGCTGTCCTTCCTGAGTCCCGACGGCTTCCGCCACTTCATTCCGGCATACATGGGCTTCACGCTGCGTCACCTGGCGAGCGGCGCGGCCGCCGTGGACTCCACGATCTGGAGCCTCGCGCCGGTCTTCTACGAGGGGGCCGGGATCGGGGACTTCGTGGTCTCGAGGCTCTCGGGGCTCACGGACGACCAGAGCGGGGCCGTGATCGCCTTCCTCGAGGCGGTCCGCGAGCTGGGCGACGACTACCTCGCCGGACAGGCCGTCAGGGCGCTCGCATGGTGGCGGGACTAGGCGGGCGCCAGGATCATCTGCGTGCAGGAGAAGAAGGCGGCGTTCCTGCCCTCCTTCTGGATCAGCACCTCCCAGACCTGGGTCCGGCGGCCCACGTGCAGCGGCTTTCCGATCGCCGTCAGCACGTCGCCGGTGCGCCCGGCGGCGAACACGTTCGCCTTCAGCTCCGCGGTCGTGAAGTCGTGCCCCTCCTGGAGATGGCGGAAGGTGCCCCAGGCGGCTACCGTGTCGGCGAACGCGACCCACACTCCGCCGTGCACGTAGCCCCCGGGGTGGAGGTGGCGGTCGTCCACCTCCAGGCGGCCCTCCACCTCGTCGTCCTCGATCCGAACGACCTCGATGCCGAGGTTGCCGGGAAAGCTGCCCGCGATGCCCCGGCGGAACAGCTCCGGGGTGATGGCCGGGTTCGTCAGGCCGCCTGCTCCAGCAGCGCTTCGCCGTCGTAGAGCTTGATGACCTTCACGGTGCCCGGGGGTGAGGC
>DASSVP010000109.1:0-9370 GCA_035705985.1 Thermoleophilaceae bacterium | reverse complement strand
ACCTCGATGCGGTTGTGCTCCTCGGGCATCGAGCGGTCGAAGCTGCGCAGGCCGGTCTCGACGTGCGCCACCGGTACCGCGGCCGCGGCGCGTGCGCCGGCGACCGTGGAGTTCGTGTCCCCGAAGACGACGACCCAGTCGGGCTGCTCCCGCTCGACGATCTCGGTGATCGGGCCGGTCATCGCGGCGGTGTCCGCGGTGCGGAGATCGAGCCTGTGGGCGGGCGGCGGAATGTCGAGCTCGTCGAAGAAGACCTGTGACATCTCGGGGTCCCAGTGCTGTCCGGTGTGCAGCACGATCTCGTCGATTCCCGCCTCGCGCAGGGCCACGGAAAGGGGAGCCGACTTGATGAACTGCGGCCGGTTCCCGACCACGGAGAGGACCCGCATCGGCGCTACGATACGCAGCCGTTCGGGCCGTTAGCTCAGCTGGTAGAGCAGGGGACTCTTAATCCCAAGGTCGTAGGTTCGATCCCTACACGGCCCACTTTTTCGGACATTGCGCAAACCTCGGGCGTGACGAGCCGGTAGGTGGGCAGGATCTCTGCCCGGCTGTTGACGCGTAGCTCGTCGATGAGGAGCCGAAGGAGGGCCTTGGCCCTCTGCGGGTCGCCTTCGGTAGCGACGGCTTCGATCGCGTTGGCGATCTCGGCGAGGTCGGCGGCTGTGGGCGCGTGTGCGGCCTCGTCCGGCGTTTGAAGGGAGAGTTCGGCCTTTTGGGCGCGGAGGTCGTCGAGGCGCGCTTGGAGGCGAACGAGTCGGTCCTCGCATCGTTCGGCCGAGAGCTTGCCTTGCTCGAAGGCCTCGTAGTAGCGTTCCAGTGCCTGCTCGGCGCGCACGATCTCGGCGCTGATCGAGGCGAGCCGTTGCTCGAACTCGGGCCGTCGCTTCTCGGCGTCAGCGTTCGCCCTGGCGAATGCCTCGCCGATCACTCGCTCGTCGCGGTACAACGTCGCGAGCTGGTGGATGACTGCCGTTTCGATTTTCCCGCGCGGGAGCCGTTCGCCGTCGCACGCCTTCGGGCCGTACTTCTGACGACCGGAACAGGCGTAGTAGTGGTAGCGGCCACCGTTGCCGTTGGCGCTCATGCCGATGTACGCCTTGCCGCACTTCCCGCAGCGCAGGAGCCCGGAGAGGATGAAGTCCGACGCGTTACCACGCCGCTTCGCATGCTCGCCGCGCTCGGCGAGGATCGCCTGCGCCTTGGCGAAGGTGAACTCGTCGACGAGCGGCTCGTGCACACCGTCAAAGACCTTGTCGCGCCAGCGGATCTTCCCGACGTAGGTCGGGTTGTTGATGATCCAGTGCACGCCGGGGTGCCCCCAGCCAGCGGAGGGTGCAGGCGCGCCTTCGGCGCGGAGGAGTTGCGCGATCGTTCGCGTGCCGAGCCGCTTGCGCGCGTAGAGATCGAACACGCGGCGGACGACCGGCGCCTTCACCGGGTCGGGGACGAGCACGCGCTCCTCGTTCGAGAAGACGTAGCCAAAGGGCGGTCGGCCGCCGAACCAGCGTCCTTCCTTTGCTCGTCGTTCGATGCCAGCGGAGATGCGGTCGACGATCGTGGCGTGCTCGAACTCGGCGAACACCGCCAGCATCTGCAACATCATCCGACCTGCCGCCGACCCCGTATCGAACGGCTCAGTGGCGGACCGAAGGACGACGTTGAGCGTGTCGAGTTCTTCGGCGAGCTGGGCGAGCTGACGCACCTTCCGGGAGAGGCGGTCGACGCGGTAGACGAGCAGCATGTCCACCGCACCCGAACGAGCAAGGTCAAGTGCTGCTTGCAAGCCGGGTCGGTCAAGCTTGGTGCCGGTCGCCTGGTCCTGCTTGTGCGCGACGATTCGCCAGCCCTCCTGCGCCGCGCAGAACGCCTGCAGCCGCTCGCGCTGTGAGTGGAGCGAGGTCGGCTGGTTCTCCTCGTCGGTGGAGATGCGGGTGTAGATGCAGACCCTGGTTATCGCCATGACCCCTCCTCGTTGGGCTCCGGGTCGTCCATGAAGCCATCGATCGCGGACAGACGCAAGTCCGCCTCGGCTGCGGCCGCGGGAACGCGGCCGAGCGGCGAGAGCCGCTCCCAAAACCCGGGCGTGTCGTGCCGCCAGCAGCGGCCGAGCGCGAGCACGGAATCGACGTCGACGTCGTGCCGAACCGGCAGATCGGTCAGTTGCGGTGTTGGTTCGGCGGCGTCGAGGCGGTGCCAGATCGGCCCGAGCGCCCCGAGTGCTCTGAGCTCGCGTGCGGTGGTGGCGAGGATCGGCCAGCTGCCGTCGCGGTCAAGCTCCGCGCACACCTCGCGCAGGTTGTCGAGACGGCGTCGGCCCGGGATGACGAAGAGGATGCTGCGTGGCTCGTCGTCTTCGTAGCGCAGCTTGTACTCGGCCTTGCGGTAGCGGCGCAGCTTCTCGTCCAGCCGGTCAAGGGTTTCCGTGCCGCGGTCCCATTCCAGCAGCAGGTCGACCGGGCCGCGCTCGCTGGTGAGGATCAGCTCAGCGTCGGGACGGACGGTGCCGCGCATCCGCTCGCCGAGGCGGGCCGCGGCCCGCCTTGGTCCGAACCAGGCGACGACGCCGAGCGCCGGATCGGCGAGCGTCGCGGCGATCAGGTCGGTGGCGAAGCGGTTGACCTCCAGCCGGTGGGCGAGCTGCGGGTGTGAGCCCCAGTCGTCGCGACGCTGCCAGTCGAGGTGGCGGCGGTCGAGGTCGAGGCTGGCGGCCACCAGGTGGGCGCCGGTCTCGTCGAGCAGCCAGTGCGCCTGCGGCTTGCCGGCGTCGAACCGCGACGGCGGATAGAAGCGATCGAGCACGCGCTGCCGATACAGGAACAGCAGCCGATCCTGGGCTCGACGCTTCGACGAGAAGAACAGCAGCGTCAGCTGATCGGTGGTCAGCACCTGCTGGTCGTACAGGCAGAGCGCGACCTCCCGGTCGCGCTCGGTCAGATGCCGAGCCAGCTCGAACACGCGGTCGGCGCCGATGCGCCGAGCGCGCGACAGCGCCACAGTCGACCCACCTTGAACGTTTGCCCTTCTTTGTCGGAGTTCTGCGTTACGCCCGCTCACGCGGCGTCACGCCCCTCCCGCCGCGTCTGCGGGAACGGAACGACGCTGCCCATACCGCTGCCGGAAGCGCCGTCGATAACGCCGACGGGACGGCCCGCCCGACGTTTCGCCGCAACGTCCAGCAGCAGCTCCGCCAGCAGCGACACCGCCTCCTCGTACTGCGCCGCCGACAACGGCACACGCCGCGGCGGCAACAGCCGAACCTCACCTCTCGAGTTCTTCTTCGCCAATCATCGTCGGGCCGGCAGAGGAGCCAGGTTGAAACGAGCGGCCGGGACGGTCCGGCTCTCGGCCGAACCTCCCACTACAGAGAAGCCCATCCGAGGCCCGCGAAGTGACACGGGCCGTGAACGACTCTCCTACATAGACAGGCGCTTTTGACCCCCGAAAAATCACAGGCCGAAGCCAAGGATTTACACACAACCCGATCACTCCCGAGCCTCGTGTCGGACGCGAGCCAGTGTCCCGAAGGCGAGGACGGCCGACGAGTAGGGGGATGAGAGTCGCTACGCCGGAACCGAGCAGGACGCCCCCACAGTGCGTCGGCGGAGGTCGCTTGCCGGACCGTGGGTCGGGGCCGTTGGTCGGCCTGGCGCGCCCTCGGCCGTGAAGGGATGACCCTTCGGGCACTCGTGCGGCGGCTCGACTTCGAACGGATCATGGCGGCTCGCGAGCAATGAGAACGCCCCGCGGGCGTTCAGACCGTCAGCGGGACGGTAATTCCAGTCGCCTCCGTAACAGTACGGCGCCTGTGTGGGGGTCGAGGGTGACCGCGATCGGCGCTTTGGTCAGCTTCCCGCCGGCAGCGTCGAGGCGGGTAGGTGTGCCGCTGCGTGGGGCGAGACCGGTGATTGCGAAAGCCGAGGCGATCGCAGCGAGACTCGTCGCTGCGGCGAGTGCGCGGCATGTTCGGCGCCGCGTTGTGGTCCGTCGCGCCTCGTTGAGTTCGGCTGAGATCAGGTCGGGATCGCCGAATCGGCCGACGACGCCCTCGATGGTGTAGGCGTCTCCTTGGGAGTCGGCCAGTTCCGTTAAGTGTGCGCGGATCTCGGCGATCATTTCCTGCTGGTAACGCCTCGGGCCATCGAGTTCGCGTCTGAGGCGGTCGAGATAGCTCTCAAGTTCGGGATGCTCGGTCATCGCGTCGCCAGTTCGAGGACGGCTCGCATGCCGCGTTCGAAGCTTTCCCAGTTCGCCCGTTCTTGCCGAAGCCTGCGGCGTCCTTTGGCGGTCAGGGCGTAGAGGCGCCGTCGACGGCCGTCGTCGTCGCTCCAGCGGCTCGTGAGCAGGCCGCTGTCGCTGAGACGGCGAAGCGCCGGGTAGATGGTGCCATCGGCGAGGTCGAATGTGCCCTCGCTAGCTCCACGTAAGCGCTCCGCAATCGCATAACCGTGTGTCGCGCCCGATTCGATCAGGGTGAGCAGGAGCAGGTCGAGGTGGCCCTTGATCGCTTCACCCGGCATTAACAAGGGCAGTCTACCCGTCGGTAGGCCACCCGTACAGCGCGGGATTCGGTCGCAGGCATCCGGGCGACGCAACCATCTGGTCGCGCCGCCCGGAATACTCGGAGAGGTTGTCTTTAGGGGGTTCCGAGTCCTTCCGTGAAGACGCGCTTTCCGTTCGCATCGAGGCCTACGAGCTGGCTCGACGGGCCGCCGGCCAACGACCGGCCGGCGAGTCGGTAGACGTTGCCGATCACGGGCGTCGTGTGCAGAACGCCGGCCCCGTCGAGGAATCCAACAGCGGCGATCCCGTCTGCGGCGATTCCCTGCAGCGCATCGAGCTTCCAGCTGCCGTCGACCGGGTTCATGACGACGGTTGACATGTCGAGCACCGCCGGGACTGTTGCGTCGGCTGGCATGCAGCCGCCTGAGAGACCGCCGGCAGCCTCGGAGCCGAACGCGTAGCAGTGGCCACCGTCGCTTCCGATGATCGAGTAGAAGGCGGTCCCGGCGAGCGAGCCGACCCTGGTGATCGTCCCGGTCGCGCCGATTCGGCCCAGGGTCGCCTGGTCGGCGGCGTTGAGCGAGGCTCGAGCAATGCCGGCGCCGGAGCTGATCGCGGGTGGGGCGGGAGGCGTAGCCCCACTCGCGCCGCCGGCGACCATGACGACACCGAGTGTGACGGCGGCGATGAGAGCTGCGGAGCCGCCAGCGATGAATGTGAGTCTCTTCATGAGCTCTGATCTCTCCTTCGCCGTTACGGGTAGATGACGTCGCGCGCTTGGAGGTAGTTGTAGGTCTCGGTCCCTCCATTGACGTGAGCGACGGCGTCGCGGTTGTAGTGCGTCGGGCAGAAGGTCGACCAGAGCACGTCGTAGGTCTGGAACGTCTCGTTCCCGTAGAACAGACGCCCGTGGATGAGGCCATCCGACTGGCACAGAAGCCCCAGCGTCCACGAGCTATGACCACTCGTCCAGTCTGCCTCGGAGTAGTCCCAGTAGTTCCAGCCGCTGCAGGCAATGCCGGCGGCGGAACCTGAGAAGCAGGTGTTCGCGGGCGGGTTGCTCGCCGTCAGGTTGTTGTAGCCCCAATATGTCGTCGTTGTCGCAAGCGCGGCCGGGACGAAGACCGCGAGGGCGAGCCCTGCGACTGCGACAAGCAGCGCGGCGCGCCGGCTGATCGGCAGCTTCCATCTCGTCATCTAGCTGACCCCCCTTTGGGTTGAGGACGATCATCAAGGCTAGTTAACCGAGGGGTAGGTTGTCAACGGGTAGCGCCGCATAACCAGAAGTGCAACTGCCGTCGACTTCCCACCGCCGCTCAGCGTTAGCAGGCCGCGGCGCGACGAGCGGGCGCGCGCCGTAAGAGGTCTCGCAATTGGAGTAATCGCCCACCGATGAGCGGTCGTTCAGCGCGCCGAGCGGAGGGGAGGCAGGAGTAGCCGCCTCCCCTCCTAAAGTTCGATCGTCAGCGACCGCCCTGCCGATCGTTGCTGATGCGGCCGAGGGTCTTCTCGCTCGAGATGCTCGCGTAACGCTGGTCGATCCAGAAGCGCCCAGCTCCGGTTCGGAATGCGGCAGATGCTCGTACGAACGCCGTACCGTCAGAACTCTGAAGTTCGAGGTAGAAGCCTTGGTACTTCGCCGGATCGCCGAAAAGCGCCTTCTCGATGTCCACGAGATTTTTCGCGGCGCTTGTCGGATCCGGTGCAATTGCCACGACCTCCGGAGCGACGTCCGGAATCGCGACGGCGCCAACACTCACTGGCTTCAGCCCGAGACCCTGCAGCTTTGCTGTGATCTCCGCTGCCACCTGGGGAGCCGATTCGGTGCTGAATACTTGGCCTCGTGCGACGTCACCCATTCCGCCGCTTTCGTCGGGCACGACCGAACCATCGGGCAGGACAGCATCAAAGGTCGAGCCCTCGAGTCCGGCGTGGAGATCGGCCGATGCGCCGATGCCCTCGGCGAGTTCGCCTTGGACGAGGTCGGCGATCCACATCGGCCTGACGTCCAGGCCATTCTGAAGCGAGGAAACGCGAACAGCGACGTGAAGCCAGGGCAAGTGGGGGTTCGCAACTCCCGCCGGCGGCTTCGTGATGCTGGCGGATGCGATCGTGTTGTCCGGCACCTGGCTAACCGCTTTCGCCAGCACTGCGGCGGGATCACCTCCGCCACTTGAGCTCTTTCCGATCGCTCCGAACGCGATCGGACTGGGGCCGGGGGAAGCGCCACCCGATGCCGTGGCCAAGAGGGTGGTCCCTGCGGCCGCTGCGCAGACGGTGAGGGTAGCGGCGAGTCTGATCCAGAGCGTCCTATGCATCTTCGCTCCCTGTCCTAGTGAGAGACGGTGAAGGAATGGCTGGTTCCGTTGTACGAGCTCACTGACCAGCACTGCGCCGAGGGTCCAACCGGTGACGTGACATACAGCCACTGATTCAGTGAGAGGTTCTAGTACTGCCATCCGGAGAAGCTCGTGTTGGCGCTCCATCCGGAACAGGATGACCCCGTGTACTCGCTGCCCTCGGAGAAGAACTTGTTGTTGTCGTAGCCAGATTGGCCCTCGTACTGCGTGCCGCTGGCGTAGGTGTAGTACGTCCCATTCCCTGCGGAGTCGTCGACAGTGAGCAAGTAGCTGCCGCTCGCACTGCCATGCGGATAGCAGACGGGCGAGCCTGTCGCCGGGATGCGCTCGACGTAGAGGATGAAGTTGTTGTTCAGACTGCACGTCATGTCGACGCCGTAGCCTGCGGCGCAAAGCAGTTGCCCGATCTGCAGCTGACGGTTCGAATCGGTGCTCGTCACGTAGGACGCCGAGGCGATGCAGTTCGTGCTCGGAGAGATCGAGTTCACCGCGACAGTGGCCCTCGTGCCGAGGTTGGAGTCCCACTGATAGTTGCCAACCTCGTTCGCGAGCGCGGCGGAGACGAAAGCAAGAGCGATGATCGCCGTGATGAGCACAACGGCGGATCTGCGCCCGAGATTGACTCGCCTCCTACTGATGCTGGCGTGAGCGCGACTGTGCGTGATCAACACGGTCTCGACCTCCTGACGAGTAGGGTCATGTCTCCGAGAGAAACGGCCGGTGCCGAAGCAGACGGCCGCCCTCTCACCCGCCGCAGTTGATCCGAGCCATCGCACGACGCCGCGGCGACGCTCGCAACGGCCGTCCCAAGGCGGCACCTCGACAGAGCGATAGAGTCCCCCGAGACGGCCATTCACACCGTCAATGTCCGGCTCAGGCGAGTCCTTTCAGGTGACTTGCCGGAGGGTGCGCCAACGTACCCGGCTCAATGACTGTCGGTCGCGACTCCGCTGAAAGAACTCCCGGGAACCGGACATAAGAAGAGGGGTCAGTACGTTCTGCAGCCGCCGATCCTCCGCATTCCACATGAGTGAAGAACGCGTCGACAACAGAACCCCGGAGTCGGCACTCCGTTGATCATCGAGATCGCGCGCCTCCTCACGTTCAAGCTCCGAGGCCACGCGGACGAGCACCCGACGCCCGCCGCCCGGTCGAAGGGCGCTGCCCCGGCGGCCCACAACTGAGCACCGGGAGCAATGGACACGGCGCGCATCGAGCAGCGTTTCCGACGCGTCTACGAAGAAAACTATCGCCTTGTCTACGCCTACGCTCTACGGCGATTAGGCGACCCTTCGGAGGCCCAAGATGTCGCCGCTGAAGTCTTTCTGGTGGCGTGGAGGCGCTTCGAGAACGCGCCTGCCGTCAATGAAGAGGTGCCAATCTGGCTCTACGCGATCGGTCGCCGTGTCGTCTCGAACCACAGACGAAGCCAGGACAGACGCCTGCGTCTCATCGCCAGACTCGCCGACGCGAATCGGAACGATCTCACAACCGATGATGGCGACAACCTGCGCGACAGCTCGCGTGCGGTCCTCCGTGCGCTCGCCCGCCTCCGCGACGATGATCGCGAGGTGCTACTGCTTGCAGCGTGGGAACAACTTTCGACTAAGGAAATTGCAGAAGTGCTCGACTGCTCGGAGAATGCGGCCGCGCTCCGGCTCCACCGGGCGCGAAAACGGTTGACAGATGTTTACAAGAAAGAAATCGTCGCATCCGGCCATTGATGCAGTAGCGGCTTGTTACGCGGCAACCTGCGGACCTTTGGACTAAGAGGATGGAGCCACCCGACCCATTCGATGAACTGCGCGCTCTGGACCCGGCAGACGCCGAACATCTCGACCCGCAGCTAACAGCCAAAGCACAGCGCACACTCGAAGAGATACTCCGCTCCGAGAAGTCGCGATGGTCGATTTCGCGAGGCGGCCAGAGGCGGCGTACCTACGCGGTCGCTGTCGCCATTTCGAGCATCGCTGCCGCGACCGCTGCGATCTTGGTCCTAGCCACAAGACCGGCAACGCGAGCAACGACTGTCCGGTGCTATCAGCGAGCGGACTTGCGGGCGAGCGCCGTGAAGGTCGCTGTGCATGGAAGCCCGATCGAAACGTGCCGCCGCGTCTGGGAGCAGGGGCAGCTTGGGAGACTCGCGCCGGCAGGGCTCCAAGCCTGCAAGCTTCCCTCGGGATCGCCGGCGGTATTCCCAGGACGACCTGACCTCTGCAGGAAGTTGCACCTTGGCAGGGTCGCCGGACCGGGTCGCTAGACGCTGCGCACGTTCAATCGCAACGTCAAACGAGTGCTATCGGGCCGCCGAAGACGACCGGTTGGTTTGCGCAATGTCTGGTTCTGCCCACTCCTTCGTCTCCGCGGTTCGTGAAATTTCGGCTCGTTGTACCGTGACCGCGTGCGCCTCGACCCGGTCCAGCTGCGCGTGCTGGGGTGTCTGCTCGAGAAAGAGCGGACGACGCCGGACCAATATCCGCTTTCGTTGAACGCGCTGCGGCTCGCGG
>DASSVP010000108.1:0-13524 GCA_035705985.1 Thermoleophilaceae bacterium | reverse complement strand
GGAGGTTGTCGAAGAGGCGCGATCCGTCGCCGAGCACCACCGGGACGACGTGGAGCTCGAGCTCGTCCAGCAGTCCCGCTGCCAGGTACTGCTGGATGACCTGGCCGCCGCCCCAGAGCATGACGTCCCTGCCGCCGGCGGCCTCCCTGGCCTGTTCGAGCGCTGACTCGATTCCGTCGGTGACGAAGTGGAAGGTGGTCCCTCCGTCCATCTCGACGGGATCGCGCGGGTGATGGGTGACGATGAAGACGGGGTAGTGGTAGGGAGGGTTGTCGCCCCACCAGCCCGTCCACCCATCGTCCCAGGCACCGCCGCCGACAGGGCCGAACATGTTTCGGCCCATCACGGCGGCCCCGATGTTCTCGCGCGCTTCCTCGACCACCCGCGCGCTCGCGTTCACCTCGCCGCCCTGCTTGCCGTGGGGTTCGCGCCAGGCCGCCAGCGGAACCACCCAGTCGTGGAGCCGTTCGCCGCCCTCGCCGAGCGGGTTCTCCTCGCTCTGATTCGGGCCCGCGACGAAACCATCCAGCGAGATCGAGATATGACACCGAAGCTTGCTCACCGCGCCTCCCCAGGAAGGCGGCCACTGTGGCCGCGGGTTCTCTCTCAATGCCTATTGACACACCCGCGCCGGAAAACTGATCGGGCAGATCACCATTAGACATACCGCCTCCTGTTCGTCGGAACATCGGGGTTGGCGGCTGGGAGCGGCGTGTCTGAGCGAATGATCACGGTCAATGACGTCGAGCTGTGCGCGGAAGCCTTCGGCGACGCGGCCGATCCACCGATCCTGCTCATCATGGGCATCGGCGCCTCGATGCTTTGGTGGGAGGACGGCTTCTGCCGGATGCTCGCCGATGCCGGGCGGTTTCTGATCCGCTACGACCACCGCGACACGGGCCGCTCGATCACCTACGAGCCGGGCCGCCCTGAGTACACCGGGGACGATCTGATCGCGGACGCCGTGGGAGTGCTCGACGCCTTCGGGGTCCCCGCCGCGCACCTGGTAGGCGTCTCAGCAGGCGGGGCGTTTGCGCAGCTTGTCGCGCTCGACTTCCCCGATCGCGTCGCCTCGCTCGTCCTCATCAGCACCTCGCCCGCCGTCCCGGTTGACGGCGAGCTGCCCGCGCCGACCGACGCGTTCCGGCGATTCGTCTCGAGCGCTCAGATCGACTGGTCGGACGCGGACTCCGTGATCGCCTACCTGGTCGCCTACGCGCGCGTGCTGGCCGCTGGCCGGCGGCGGTTCGACGAGGCGTCCGTTCGAGAGCTCGTTCGCCGCGATGTCGAGCGGGCGCGCAACTTCGCCGCCCTGCAGAACCATGACTCCATCCCGGACGGGGGCGGGCAACGCGGTCCCCTGTCTTCGATCCGCGCGCCCACCCTGGTCATGCACGGCACCGCGGATCCGATCTTCCCGATCGCGCACGGGGAGGCGCTGGCGCAGGAGATCCGCGACGCCGGGCTGCTGCGCCTCGACGGTGCCGGGCACGGCGTCGATCGAGCCGACTGGGAGTGTATTTCGCGCGCGATCGTCCAACACACCAGTGCAGGGCCGCGGCGACAGTGAGCGCGTCCACGGAGACCGAACGGGCGTCGTTTCTCCAGCCCACGAGCGCGGTCTATGCTGCGTTCGCGATGGCGCTGATCAAGACCGAGGTCACCCAGGAGGTCGTCGACTACCTCGAGCGCCATTCCCGGCAGGACGAGGTGCTCGCGCGCGTGGCGCGCGAGACGGCCGACATGCCGCGAGCCGTCATGCAGACGACGCCCGACGAGGCGGCGCTCCTGACGATGCTCGCGCGGCTGGTCGGCGCTCGGCGAGCGCTCGAGGTCGGGACGTTCACCGGCTACGGCGCGATCTCGATCGCGCGCGGGCTCGCCGACGGCGGCCGGCTCACATGCCTCGAGCTCGACGAGGAGTACGCGGCGATCGCCCGCCGCAACATCGAGGACGCCGGCGTCGCCGACCGCGTGGAGATCGTCGTGGGGCCGGCGCTGGAGTCGCTGCGCGCGATCCACGCGGCGCCGACGTTCGACTATGTCTTCCTCGACGCGGACAAGCCCGGCTATCCCGATTACTACGAGGAGATCGTTCCGCGCCTCGCCCCCGGGGGGCTGCTCCTCATCGACAACGTCCTGCTCGGCGGCGCGGTCACCGACCCCGAGGACGACCGCGAGCGGACGATGGACGCGCTGAACGAGCGGGTGACCGCCGATGAGCGCGTCGACAGCGTGATGGTGCTCGTCGCCGACGGGCTCACCTTCGTCCGCCGCCGCGACTCCTGAGCTCGAGCAGCGCCACCTCCGGCGGAGCGAGGAACCGCACGGGCAGCCGGCTTGTCCCGATGCCGCGCGAGACGAACAGCACCCTGTCGCGCTCCTCGAAGACGCCACCGGCGTAGCGCGCCCCGAACCGGGACGGCGTGAGCCTGTGGCGCACCACCGGCAGGTCGACCTGCGCACCGTGCGTATGGCCGGACAGTGTCAGCGAGACCCGCTCCGGCACCCGCTTGAAGATGTCCGGATTGTGGCTCAGGAGCACCACGGGCGCATCGGCCGGCGGGGCGGCGAGGGCGGCGTCCAGGTCGGGGTCGCGCACGCCCGCGTCCGCCACGCCGGCCACCCAGAGCCCGCGACCGGCCGACACGGCCCCGTTCTCGAGCACGGCGATGCCCGCCCCACTCAGGGCGGACGCGATCTCCCGCCCGCCCTCCGCCCAGTCGTGGTTGCCGAGCACCGCCGCGACGCCGAGCGGCGCCCGCAGCCCGCCCAACGCGGCGGCCACCGCGACCGGGGCTACCGGGGTCGCGCCGGCGACCCGCGTGTCGACGTAGTCCCCGAGCAGGGCGACGAGGTCCGGGCCCTCGGCGTTCACCCGCTGCACGACCCGGCTTACCTTCGCCAGCGATACGTGCGGCGCGCCGGTGTGCAGGTCGGCGATCACGGCCACGCGCAGGCTGTCCAGGTGCTCCGGCCAGCGGCGGAGCGCGACCGCGCGCCGGGTCAGCCGCACGTGCCGCGGCTCCCACCACAGCGCGCGGTACGCCGCGGCGGCGCCGGCTGCTCCAAGAAGACGTGGGGCTACCCGCATTTCTGGGAACCTAGTTCGCTAGGACCTAGAGGAGGAGCGACCCATGGACACACCGCAGCGCATCAGCTACATCCCGTACGAGGAGATGACGCCGGACATGCAGGCCGAGATGGACCGCTGCGCCCGGGAGGGGACGCCGCGGCCCGAGAGCTCGGCGGTTCGCGCGCACGTGCCCGCGGCCTTCTGGTTCTTCGCAAACTCCTGGAAGGACCTGTTCCGGGAGGGCATCGTGGATCACCCGCTCAAGGAGCTCTGCCGCGTGTACGTCTCACGCAGCGTCAAGTGCGAGTACTGCGGCAACCAGCGCTCGGAGAAGGGCCGCGAGGGTGGCCTCGTCGAGGGCAAGTACGACGAGCTCCTCAACTTCGAGTCCTCGGAGACGTACACGGACCGCGAGAAGGCGGCACTCGCTTACGCCGAGGCGATCGTCTGGACCGGCAACGCCGACGACGCGCTGTGGGACCGCCTCTACCAGCATTTCAACGAGGCGGAGCTCGTCGAGCTCGGCTGCATGATCGGGCTCACGCTCGGCCAGCAGTCATGGCTGAGGCTGCTCAACATCGGCCACCACCAGGTCATGCCGGGCACGAACGCCGCGATGGCGCCGGGCCACGAGCTGGCGCAGGCTTGACCGTGCAGGTGTTCGGCGAGGCGATCCGCTTCGGCATCCATTCCGGCCCGCAGAACACCAGCTACGACGATTACCGCGGGCTCTGGCTGCGCGCGGAGGAGCTCGGCTACGACTGGGTCTCGGACTTCGACCACTTCTACCCCATCCACAGCGACCCGGCCGGCCCTCAGTTCGAGGGTCTGACGCTGCTGTCGGCGATGGCGGCGCACACGAGTCGCGTGCGCTGCGGCATGCTCGTGCTGGGCGTGACGTACCGGCACCCGGCGGTCGTGGCGAACATGGCGGCGACCATCGACCACGTGTCGGGTGGCCGGCTCGAGCTCGGGATGGGGGCGGCGTGGTTCGAGCTCGAGCACGACCAGTACGGCATCCCGTTCCCCCGGATCGGCGTACGCATGGACATGCTGGACGAGGCGTGCCGGATCATGCGGAGCCTGTGGACGCAGGAGACGACGACGTTCGAGGGCAAGCACTTCCAGTTGAAGGACGCGCGGCTCGAGCCGAAGCCGGTGCAGGAGCACCTACCACTCGTGATCGGCGGCTCCGGCGAGCGCCGCACGCTGCGGATCGTGGCCGAGCACGGCGACATCTGGAACACGTTCTACGGGGACCTCGATCACTACCGGCACCTGCTCGATGTGCTCGGCGGCCACTGCGACGACGTCGGGCGTGACAGCGGCGACGTGAGGAAGTCGCTCACGTTCCGCGCGCTTCTCGACGACGACGAGCGAATCGCGCGCGAGCGGGCGGCCGCGCTGTACGGCGACCCGCTGCCGGAGCGGCTCCAGAAGATGATGGTCGTGGGCACGCCGGAGCAGTGCGCCGAGCAGCTCCGCCCCTACGCCGAGCTCGGCGTGGGGGACTTCCTGCTCGGCCAGCTGGCGCCGGTGGACGACCGGACGATTGAGCTCGTCGCGAAAGAGGTGGCGCCCGCGTTGAAGGGCGCCGTCAGGGCGTAGCCCGTTAGCGGAAGAGCTTGCGCAGCAGGCCCTTCTTCTCCTTCATCGTCCCCTTGGCCTGGTCGCCGCGGCCCTCGGCCTTGAGCGAGCTGTCGCCGCTCAGGGCGCCACCCGCCTCCTTGATCCTGCCCTTCGCCTTGTCGCCCGCCCCGCGTACGCGGTCCTCGTCAGGTGTCGTTCGTGCCATGGTCAGGTCATTCCCGGAGCGCCGCCCGGGGAATCGCGCGGTTCGGCCCGCTTCTCGTCGAGGCGACCGGCGGCGATCGTCGCGGCCATGTCGCTCGACTCCTCCCGGTAGGCCGACCCGTCCTCGAACTCGATCACCGGGTACTTGCGCTGGCCGCTGAGCCGCTGGACCTCGTCGCGCTTCGACGGCCGGACCGGTCCCTTGACGAGCTCGTAGTCGATGCCGGCGTCGTCCAGCGCCTTCTGCACCCTCCAGCACGGATGCCCGGAGAGCTTGACGAACGTGCCCGAGCAGCGGTGGAGGCGGATCGCCATACCGAGATTCTACGGCACCACCAGCGCCCCGCTGGGCGGCTTCGGCCAGCGGCGTTCGCGCATCAGCTCCACGAAGGCGCCGCCCAGCGGACTCCACTGCTCGCGGGCGTAGACCGTGACCTCCCGCCCGAGCGGCGGGTCCACTCGCAGGAAGGCGCCCTCGAGGCCGTCCGGGATCACGTTCTCGGGCACGAGCGTCGGCCCGGCGCCGGCCGCGGCCAGGCGAGCCGCCGTCTCGACCTGCGAGGTCAGCACCGAATGGCGCGGCGTGAAGCCCGCCGACGCGCACGCGCTCACGATGAGGTCGTGGAGGCCGTTGCCGGGCTCGAACATGACCCAATCGCGGTCCCCCAGCTCCACCAGCCGCACGCTGCGGCGCGACGCGCACGCGTCCTCCGGCGAGATCACGACGAGGAACTCCTCCCAGCCGAGCCGGCGAACAGGGCCCGCCCAGTCGATGGGCGGCGGTCCGATACCGAGGTCGCCGACACCGCCGCGTACGGAGTCCTCGGCCAGCGAGCGGTGCGTGAACTCGTGCAGTCGCACGAACGTCCCGGGCTGCCGCTGGCGCCAGGACTGCACGAGCTCCGGGAGGATCCCGGCCGCGATCGAGCGGACGGTGCTGATCTCGAGCTCGCCGGTCTCCAGCTCGAGCGCCGAGCGCGCGGCCTGCTGCGCCCGCTCGGCCGCGCGCACCGCGATCTGAGCGTGCGGCAGGAACGCCTTGCCCGCCGCCGTCAGGCGCACGGAACGCGGCAGTCGCTCGAGCAGCTCGCCGCCGACCTCCTTCTCGAGCGCCCTGACCTGCTGCGATAGCGAGGGCTGCGAGACGTGCATCCGGAGCGCGGCGCGCGTGAACGAGCCCTCCTCCACGACGGCGAGCCAGTACGCCATCCGTCGATAGCTGCTTGCGGGCACGCGCGCAGTTTTCCATAGGCATCCCCTATGACGCCATAGCGGACAAAGACTTGCGCGAGCAGGCCCGGCGAGAAAGGCTTCGAGTGTGCGATTCGCACACCTCAAGGACGCCGAGCGGCCGCTCGCGGTGGTCGACGGCGACCGCGTCGCCCCGGTCTCGCTCGACGGGATCGCGACCATCGAAGAGCTGATCGCGGCCGGGCCCGACGCGTGGGAGAGCGCGCGGGATGCCGCCAATGCGGAGCAGGCTCAGCCGCTCCGGCCCGGCCTGCTCGGCGCGCCGCTGAGCGCGCCCTCGAAGATCGCGTGCGTGGGCCTCAACTACCACGACCACTGCCGTGAAACCGGGATGGAGCCGCCCGAGCGCCCCCTCATCTTCGCGAAGTTCAGCTCGTCCCTAACGGGCCCCGACTCCGCCATCGAGTGGCCGGCAGGGCTCACCGAGCAGGTGGACTGGGAGGCCGAGCTGGCGGTGGTGATCGGCCGCCGGATCAAGGCCGCGAGCGAGTCGGACGCGCTCGAGGCGGTCTTCGGCTACACGGCCGCCAACGACGTCAGCGCCCGCGACCTCCAGTTCTCGGATCAGCAGTGGGTGCGCGGGAAGAGCCTCGACACGTTCTGTCCGGTCGGTCCCGTTGTCGTCACAGCCGACGAGTTCGGCGACCCGCAGGACAAGCGCCTGCTCGCCCGCGTCAACGGCGAGACGATGCAGGACTCGACGACCGCGGAGATGATCTTCGGCGTCGCCGAGATCGTCAGCTTCCTGTCGCACGCCTGCACCCTCGAGCCGGGCGACCTGATCCTCACCGGAACGCCCTGGGGCGTGGGCGGATTCCGCGACCCACCCATCTTCCTGGCGCCCGGCGACACCGTGGAGATCGAGGTCGAGGGCATCGGAGTGCTCAACAACGAAGTAGGGAGGAACACGACATGAGCGTCAGCGATCGCGCCGAGCGCGCCGCGCCGCGGGACTACGAGCTCGACACCTCGTTCATCCAGCGGCCCCACCACACGGACCCGCGCCGCCTCTACAGCCAGACGGCCACGGACTGGCAGCAGCGGGTGGACCACGACCGCCTTCGCCGGGACCGCCTGTCCCGCGCGCGAGCCGCCATGGACGAGCACGACCTCGGCGGGCTGATCATGTTCGTCGGCGAGAACATCCGCTACGTCACCGGCACCTTCCAGGGCAACTGGAAGCACAACATCTTCATCCGCTACGCGGTGCTGCCCCGCGACGGCGACCCGGTGCTGTTCGAGACCGTCGGCTCGGACCTCGAGTGCTCGAAGCTCGACGCGCCGTGGCTGAACGGCAACATCCGGCCGGCGTTCACCTGGCGCTGGGCGGAGGGCGCGGAGCCGATGATGGTCGGCCGCATGGCGGACTCCGTCCTCGACGTGCTGAAGGAGGCCGGCGTCGAGAATGAGCGGATCGGGATCGACACGGCCGACATGAGCTCGATGGCGGCGTTCCAGGAGCGCGGCCTGAATCTCGTGAACGCCTGGCCGGCCATGTCCGCGGCGCGGCGGATCAAGACCCCGGACGAGATCGAGCTGCTGAAGATCAGCTCGTCGCTCGGCGACGCCGCCATGTGGAAGATCCAGAACGAGTGGCTGAAGCCCGGCGTCCGCGAGGCCGACATCACGGCGAAGGTCAACGAGTTCTTCTACTCCGAGGGCGCCGATTTCGTCTACGACATCATCGTCGCCTCGGGCGGCAACACCAGCCCGTACAGGCGCTGGCACACCGACAAGCTGATCCGCCAGGGCGACCTGGTGATCGTGGACATCAACGCGGTGGGGCCGGGCGGCTACTTCATCGACTTCGTACGCTGCTTCCTCGTCGACGCGGAGCCCACCGACGAGATCAAGGGCCTCTATCGCGAGTGCCACGACTCGCTCTACGACGCGCTCGCCGAGCTGAAGCCGGGCAACACGACCGCCGACGTCGCGTCGAAGTTCCCGGAGTACGACGACGACCGCTACGGCAGCGTCAGCCTCCAGCAGTTCGCGCACTCGATCGGCCTCTCGCTCTACGAGGGGATGTGGGTGTCACGCGCGTACTCGCTCGACTATCCGGCGGAGATCGAGGAGAACATGTACTTCGCGATCGAGACGTTCGCCGGGCATCCGGGCCTCCAGCAAACCGTCCGGCTCGAGGAGAACGTGCTCGTCGGGCCGGACGGCCCGGTCATCTTCACGCTGCACCCGATGGACCAGAGGATGCTCACGTGAGCGACGCGGGGACGGTGGTCGTGACCGACCACCCGTTCCGCGACCTCGAGCTCGAGCGCTCGATCCTCGAGCCGGACGGCTACGCCGTGGAGGAGCACCAGTGCTCCACCCCAGAGGAGGTGGCGGAGGCGTGCGCCGGGGCGGTGGGCGTGCTGAACACGTACGCGCCGATGCCCGCCGAGGTGATCGAACGGCTGGAGCGCTGCCGCGCGATCTCGCGCTACGGCGTCGGGCTCGACACGATCGACCTCGACGCGGCCGGGGCGCGAGGGATCTCCGTGAGCAACGTGCCGGACTACTGCGTGGAGGAGGTCGCGCTGCACACGCTCGCGCTGTTGCTGGCGGCCCACCGCCGCGTCGTCAGGGGGGACCGCCGGGTACGCGCCGGGGAGTGGGGAGCTCTTGGCGCAGGCCCGGTCCGGCGGCTCGAGGGACAGCTCCTGGGGCTGATCGGCTGCGGCCGCATCCCCCGCTCGGTCGCGGCGAAGGCGCGGGCGCTCGGCCTGCGCGTGGCCGCGTACGACCCGTTCGTCGCGCGCGAGGCGTGGCCCGAAGCGGTCGAGCGCTACGAGGACCTGCACAGGCTCGCGGCCGACGCGGACTTCCTGTCCGTGCACGCGCCGCTCACGGACGAGACGCGCCACATGGTGGACGAGCAGCTGCTGCGCCTGATGCCGGCGCATGCCGTTCTCGTGAACACGGCCCGAGGGCCGCTCGTCGACACCGCCGCGCTCGACCGTGCGCTCGCCGACGGCTGGATCGGGGGCGCCGCGCTCGACGTGCTCGAATCCGAGCCGCCGCCGCACGACCTGCCGCTGCTGCGGCACGATGACGTGGTGCTCACCGCGCACCAGGCCTTCTACTCCGAGGACGCGCTCCGCGATCTCCAGCGGAAGGCCGCGGAGAACCTGCGCGAGTCGCTGGCGAGGACGGCCGCGTGACGGCGCCCGGAGGGCCGGTGAGCATCCCGACCTATCCCGATCTCGAGGGGAAGGTCGCGGTCGTGACGGGCGGGTCCAAGGGAATCGGCGCGGCGACCTGCGTCGTGCTGGGGCACAACCGCGCGAAGGTGGCCGTCTGCGGGCGCGACGCGGACACGATCGAGGCGGTCGTGTCGGGCACCCGCGACGCCGGCGCAGCGGACGTGGCCGGCATCGCCGCCGACCTCACGACGCCCGAGGGCGTGGCGGCGCT
The DNA here is from genome assembly GCA_035705985.1 of Thermoleophilaceae bacterium. Taxonomy (GTDB): domain Bacteria; phylum Actinomycetota; class Thermoleophilia; order Solirubrobacterales; family Thermoleophilaceae; genus JACVRW01. Next base: position 3,992 of record DASSVP010000108.1, on the reverse strand, counting down.
GCGGGCTGAGGTGGAGGAGAAGCTCGGCCCGGCCGAGGTCCTGATGGCGTTCGCGGGCGGCTTCGGCGCGCGCACGCCGCTGCTCGAGACCGAGCTCGACGAGTGGAACGCGATCGTGGAGTCGAACCTGACGAGCACGTTCCTGACGCTGCGCGAGTTCGCCGCTGGCATGGCCGAGCGCGGCGCCGGCTCGATCGTGACCATGGCGTCGAACGCCGCGCGCTTCCTCGACATCCAGCTCACCGCGTCCTACGCCGCGGCGAAGGCCGGGATCGCGATGCTGAGCCGGCACGCGGCGCTCGAGCTCGGCCCGCACGGGGTGCGCGTGAACGTGCTGGCTCCGGCCACGATCCTCTCGGAGCGCGTGAAGCGCAACATGGACGAGGACCGCCTCAACGCGATCGCGGGGATGTCGCCGCTCGGGACGATCGGCGTGCCGGAGGATCCGGCGCTCGCCGCGCTCTTCCTGGCCTCCGATTCGGCGCGCTGGATGACCGGCGTGACCGTGGACGTGGCCGGCGGCCGGATCATGATGTGAAGGTCGCCGTCCTCGGGACGGGGATCATGGGCGGCGCAATGGCGCGCCGCGCCGCCGCGGCCGGGATCGAGGTCACCGCGTGGAGCGAGCCGCTCGACGACGCGCGGGCGCTCGCGGCAGATGCCGTGCGCGTCGCGGAAACGGCGCGCGACGCCGCGGCGGGCGCGGACGTCGCCGTCACGATGGCGCCGGACGCCGACGCTGTCGCGAGCGTCGCCCGCAGCTTCCCGCCGTCGGGCGAATTCGTCTGGTGTCAATGCGCCACCGTAGGGCTGGACGGCTGCGAGCGGCTTGCCGGGCTTGCGCGTGACGCGGGTATTACCTACGTCGATGCCCCGGTGCTCGGGACGAGGGAGCCCGCCGAGCGGGGCGAGCTGGTGATCCTCGCCTCGGGGCCCGACGCGGCGCTCGACCGCTGTGCCCCGTTCTTCGACGCCATCGGAAGCCGCATCCTCCGGCTGGGGCCCGCCGGCGGCGGCACGCGGCTCAAGCTGGTGGTGAACAACTGGATCGTGGGCACGGTTGCGGTGCTCGCCGAGGCGATGGCCCTCGCCGAGTCGCTCGGCGTGGATGGCCGGGTCTTCCTCGATGCGATCGCGGGCAGCGCGGTCGACATGGGCTACGCGCAGGTCAAGGGGCGGATGATGGTCGAACGCCGCTACCCGGTGAGCATGCCGCTGGCGCACGCCGCGAAGGACGCGCGCCTGGCGGCGAAGGCCGCCGGCGGGCACGGCCTGGAGCACGCCGTCACGAGAGCCGCGGCTGCGCTGCTCGAGCGCGCGGCGGCCGAGGGCGCTTCGGGCGAGGACATGGCGGCCGCGTTCGGCGTCGCGGCACGCCGCACCAACCGCTAGCGGGTCAGAACGAGATCGAGACCGAGCCGATGCCGGCGAGCTCGTAGTCGACGCGGTCTCCCGCACCGACGGCGAGCGGCGGGACGATCGAGCCGGTGATGACGATGTCCCCCGGCCGAAGCTCCTCGCCGAAGGCCGGCAGCAGCGCGGCCACGTGGGCGAGCAGATCCGGAATCGCGCCCGGCAGCGCCTCGGGGTCCTCCACCCGCGTCTCCACGTCGTTCACCACCACGCGGGCGCCGGCGCCTTCGAGTCCAGGGCGATCCACCATCGGGCCGAGCACCACTCCGCGCTGGAAGATGTCGCCGGCGAGTATGGCCTCGAGGCCCGCGGCCGGATCGACGTCGGCGATCTCGAACGCTGGTCCGAGCGCGCTCACGGCGCCGTCCCTGCCCACCCGCACGGCCACCTCGGGCTCGAGCGCGGGACGGCTGAAGCCGTCGAGCGAATGGGCGGCTCCTGACGGCGCGAGCGCGGAGCGGAGCAGGAAGCCCACCAGCGGGGCTCCCGTGCCGAGCTTCTCGAAGGCCTCCGGTGTGCCGAAGCCGACCTTCCATCCGAGTGCCGTGTCGCCGGCCGCGAGCCGTTCAGCCCGAAGCGCGAGCTGCGCCTCCATCCCGCGCCGTACGCGCGGGTCGGCCGCCAGCTCGTCAGTCCTCGGGGAGCTCATATCCGGCCGCCTCGAGCGAGCCCGCCCCCTCCCAGCCCCAGATCAGCAGCACGTCCTCGTCGGACGTGTTGTTGAAGCCGTGCCAGTGGCCGGCCGGCGTGAAGACCACGTCCCCGGCACGCGACGGTTCCGTGCCGTCGTCGGTGTAGATCTCGCCGTGGCCACTCATTACCACGAGGAACTCGTTGCAGTTGGGGTGGCGGTGGCGCTCGTGCCGGGCGCCGGGGGGCAACACCGTGCGGCCGACCACGAGCGTCTCCGATCCCGCCGTCCGCTCGTCGATCAGGAACTGGACCTGCATGTCGATCCAGCCCTCGTCCTCGCGGAGCCCCTTCTCGAGCTCCACGTCCGCGATGGTCGTGCGGTAGGGAACGCTCCGGTGCGGACTACGCCCGCCCCCTCGCGCACGGCGCTCCGGCATCAGTCCATCCCTCCCATTCGGCGGTAGGCCTCGTGCACGCTCACCACGAAGTCGCGGTGCGCCGCCTCCGAGCTGCGCGCCGCGTTCAACATCTCCGACGTCGCCGCGCAGGTCGGCACCGCCATGCCCAGGCGCCGCGCCAGCTCCTGCGCGAGCACGAGGTCCTTCTGCTGGAGCTCGACGTCCGCGAAGACACCCGTGTCGTCCACGAGCAGCGGCGCGCGGTAGCCGATCACGGGCGATGCGATGACGCTCTTCAGCACCGCGTCGACGACCGCGGCGCGGTCCACGCCGGCCTTCTCCACCAGCGCGACGCCCTCGGCGAATGCCGTGACCGACACGACGAGCGCGAGGTTGATCGCGACCTTGGTGAGGATGGCCTGCCCGTTGGGCCCGATGTAGGTGACCTTGGGCCCGATCGCCCGGAGGACCGGCTCCACGTGGTCGAAGGCCGCCCGGTCACCGCCCACCATCACCGACATCTGCCCGGCGGCAAGCGTCGCCGGGCTGCCGGACACGGGGCAGTCGAGGAAGGCGGCGCCGGTCGCGCGGACGCGCTCGGCGAGCGCCACGCTCGCGTCGGGCGCGATCGTGCTGATGTCGGCCCATACGACTCCCTCGCGCAGCCCGGCCAGCACGCCATCGGGCCCGTCCGCCGTCGCCTCGATCGCGGCGGTGTTCGTCAGCATCGTGAACAGCACGTCGACCGACTCGGCCAGCTCGCGCGGCGTGCCCGCCCACCCCATGCCGGCATCGAGGAGCGGCTGCGCCTTCTCCTTCGTGCGGTTCCAGCCCACCACGGTGTGGCCCGCGTCGAGCAGGCGCCGCGCGATGCCGGCCCCCATGGCCCCCAGCCCCGCGAAGCCGACCCGCTCAATCTCCCTGAACATCGCCGCCCCTCAGCTCGCGAGCGGCGTGCTCGACCGCCTCGATGATCCCCAGGTAGCCCGTGCAGCGGCAGAGGTTGCCCGCGAGCGCCTCGCGCAGCTCCTCGTCGCTCGCCTCCGGGTGCTCGCGAAGGAACGCCTCCATCGACATGAGGAAGCCCGGCGTGCAGAAACCGCACTGGAGGGCGTGGGCCTCGTTGAACGCGCGCTGAAGCGGGTGGAGCTCGCCGTTCGCGGACAGCCCCTCCACCGTTCTGAGCGTCCGCCCGTTCGCCTGCACCGCGAGCATCAGGCACGAGCGCACGGGCTCCCCGTCGAGCTGGGCCGTGCACGCGCCGCAGACGCCCTGCTCGCAGCCGACCTTTGTCCCCGTCAGCCCCGCCTGGTGGCGGACGAAGTCGGACAGAAGCGTGCGCGGCTCGACGTCGCCCTCGTAGGCGCGCCCGTTGATCTCCACGCTGACCCTCACGCGGCGGCCTCCTCGATCGCGCGGCGGGCGAGCTCGCCGCAGAGCGCGCGGCGGTGGTCGTCAACCACGTCACGGGCCGCGAGCGCGCCCGCCTCGCGCGCGTCCGCGCCGGCCGCCAGCGCGCGCTCGGCGTCCTCCGCGCGCGCCGGCACG
>DASSVP010000107.1:0-2423 GCA_035705985.1 Thermoleophilaceae bacterium | reverse complement strand
GCCCGGGCGCTGCCGGAAACCATCGCTGTGCACCGTGCACCGCCCGGTGCTTGCGCGAGACCCATGACGCCCGGCCCCGGCAACCCGTCGCCGCGACCGCGGAGAGAAGCTCTAGGCAAGCGCGGGCGGCGCCTGCTCCTGTGTGTCGGCCGGCTCACGCGTGATCGCGGGCCGGATGGGGAGGAGGTCGAACATGCTCAGCGGCTGCCCGCAGGCGTTGCACCAGGTAACGCGAGCGAGGCCGTCGACGTCGACCACGTCTTCACAGTGGGGGCAGAGGTAGTGGGCCATGTCCAAAGTTTCGGCTGAATAGGCCAAACGTCCAATGGGGTGCAGACCCCATAGACGAAAGAATGGGGTCGCGACCCCAGGCGATTTCCGCAGGGGTACCGCTCAGCGCCTGGTGTAACGGGCGATCTGGCGGCGCACCAGGTTGGCGATGTCGCCGAGCGCGACGTTCGCGTCGACGAGGTGGACGCCCCAGGTGGCGTCCGGGATGGGCGTGGTCGTGAACGCGTCGCCGAGCGGGGTCACGCGGAGGACGCTCGCCCCTCCGGCCTTGGAGCAGCGTGCGCGCACGCCGCGCGGGATCGCCACCCACGGCGTGCGCGGCTTCGGGAGCGCCGCGCTGGCCAGGTTCGCCGCCGCGCCGATCACGCTGTCGGCGAACGGCTTGGTGGGGTAGATCGGCGTGGTCCTCGCCGTGCCGCCGCCGAGCGCGGCAGGGTTGGTGCACAGGATCTCCCGGTTCGGCTCCGAGGTGCGCCCGAACAGCGCGTTCGCGGGCGGCTCGGCATCGAACGCCGAGAAGGCGACCACGCACCCGAGCTGGCGCGCCGAGCGGCAGGCGCGGATGTTCCGGAAGTCGCCTCCGCGGTCGCGCCCCTTCGCCACGGTGACGTTGCCGCCGAGCAGGACGGCCGACACGATGCGCCTGCGTGCCGCGGGCCTCGGGTCGATCTCCTCGCTCACCAGGCGCCGCAGCACGAATGATCCCTGCGAGTGGCCGATCAGCACGACGCCGCGGCCGCGGTTGTGGCGCCGCAGGTAGTGCCGCCACGCCTCGACGACGTCCTCGTAGCCCTGCTCGCGCATCTTGGGGGTGACCGTGGAAGTGTTGAACAGGCCCTGGATCGTGACCTGGCGGTACACCGGCGCGAACACGCGGCAGTCGCGCGAATAGCGCGCCGCCTGGTAGAGCGCGATCGAGCGCAGCACGGCGTCCACGACCTTCGTGGCCTGCGGCCGCTTCTGGTCGCTGACCGTCGGATAGACGTAGAAGCAGTCTGCCCGGCGGCGGGCCGCCCGGCGCACGCGCTTGACGCCGAGCCGCTCGCCCGAGGGCGAGTAGCTCGTGGTGGTGAGGTTCGGCTCGCAGGGATTCGCCCGCTTGCCGGGCTCGCAGAGCCACACGACCTTCGCCTCCGCGGCGGGGGCGAACGAGAGGACGAGAAGTGCCGACAGCGCCGCGAGCAGCGGCTTGCGCGAGACCATCGGCGGATCTTAGGTCACCTGTGCCGGCGCGCGGGCGCCCGCGAAGCGCCGCGTGTCCGGGACCAGCAGCAGCAGGGCTGCGATGACCCCGAACAGCCCGAACGCCAGCCAGAGCGCGGTGTGCAGGCCGATGGCGCCCGCGACCGACCCCCAGAGGGCCAGCCCGAGCGGGTAGAACGCGTAAGAGCCGAACCAGTCGTACGAGGCCACCCGCGAGAGCGAGTCGGCCGGGATGTGCCGCTGGAGCGTCGACTCCCAGACGGACATGCCGAGCATCATGCCGAGGCCCGAGAGGAACGCGCCGACCGCGAGCAGCGGCGCCGGCGTCCCCGCCGCAAGGAAGGCCAGCGGCAGCGCGAAGAGCCCCTCGAGCGCCGCGACGAAGATGAGCGGCCTGCGCGGCCGCGTGCGCGTGGCCATGAGGCTGCCCGCGAGCGCGCCGACGCCCATCGCGCCCAGGACGGTTCCCCAGACGGCCGCGCCGCCGAGGTCGCGGTCCGCGACGATCGGCCCCAGCGAGCTCCACGCTCCCCAGAGCAGGTTGCTGATCGAGAAGTAGGCCACGAAGGTCCAGACCCAGCGGCGCGAGCGGAACGCCGCCCAGCCGCCGCGGAGCTCGGCGACGAAGGAGGTCCGCTCCGGCAGCTCGCGCCGCGGCGGCCGGAGCATCGACAGGCAGGCGGCGCTCACCGCGAACGTCGCCGCGTCCACCGCGATCGCCCAGCCCGCCCCGGCGGCGGCAACGAGCCCGCCCGCGAGCAGCGGCCCGAGGATCTCGCTTCCGGACACCGCCGTCGCCCGCAGCGCGTTCGCGGGTTGAAGCTCGTCCTCCGGCACCACCTCGGGGAGCAGGCCGGTCGACGCCGGGTTGAAGAACCCGGTCGCGGCGCCGGTGAGCCCGGCGAGCGCCGCGAGCATCCAGATCTCGG
>DASSVP010000106.1:0-7270 GCA_035705985.1 Thermoleophilaceae bacterium | reverse complement strand
GTGCTGCTCCTGGCGGCGTTCGGCGTGGCGAGCCTGATCAGGGCCGGACGCAAGGTCGAGGGCGCCGTGATCGGCGCGCTGATCGCGTTCGGCGTCCTCGCCTCGAACGCGTTCACCTACCACGACACGAACCTCGCGCCGACCGACCGCTTTCAGGAGTTGATCGCGATCGGTGATCGCTTCTCGGGCACCTCTCCCACGCTGGCCGTGGACTTCGACGAATACACCTTCTACGCGATGCCCGACATGGGCATCGACGGCCCGGGGTTTGCCTCGCGCAGCGAAACCGTCGCACGGCTGCGCGACGGAGTCCTCGGCAGCTACGGGCAGAGCTTCGACGTGGATGCGCTGCCGCTCGAGGCGGTGCAGAAGTACCCCCTCATCCTCGTCCGGCGCAAGCCGGAGAACAGCAGGCCGCCGGCGAACTTCGACCTCGCGTTCCGCGGGCGGTTCTGGGACGTCTGGCGGCGCACGCGCTCACCCCGGGTAGTGGAGCACCTGCCTGGAGGCGGCCTGCTGGCGGCCGCGAGCAGGCTACGGTGCCGCGACGTGCGCGACCTGGCACGGCGCGCGCGCGCCGACGACACCCGGCTGACGTACGCGGTGCGCCCGCCGCTTGCCGTGCTCGAGGCGGCCAAGGCGCCGGTTCGCCCCGCGGGCTGGGCGCTGCTGCCCGAGGGCGTCGGCCTCTACGGCCCCGGCGAGCTGGGGGGTCGGGTGCGGCTTCCCGTCTCGGGCCGCTACCGCGTCTGGCTGAAGGGCGACTTCGGCCGTGAGCTGTCCGTCTTTGTCGGCGGCCGCAGGATCGGCGGGGTCTCATACTCGACCGGCGGCGCCGGGAACTACGGCGAGCCGCTCGTGGGCGAGTTCCCCGCCGGGCGCAACAAGGTCTCCGTAGTCCGCCCCGGCGGCAGCCTGCGACCGGGCGACGGCACGCCGGGCAGGCTCGTCGCCGTCGTGTTCGAGCCGCTGGACGAGCGCCCGCGGATGGTTGACGTCCCGGCAACCGAGTGGCGCTCGGCGTGCGACAGGCCTGTGGACTGGGTCGAGCGCGTCCGCCCCGGCTAGCCGGGCGCGTGCGCGGCGAGCTCGCGCTCCCGCAGCGCCTCGCGCAGGCCGGACTCGAGCTGCTTGGCCGCGACGTCCCACGATGCGGTCTCGACCAGCGCGCGCCCCGCTTCCGAGCGCCGCCGCCACTCGACCGGGTCGTCGAGCAGGCGCTCCAGCGCGTCGGCGATCGCCACAGGATCGGCCTCGGCGAGCACCGCGCCGGCCTCGCTGCCGAGCTCGGCCTCCGTGCTCCCGCCGGCCAGGTCCACGCACGGGAGACCACACGCCATCATCTCCTGCGGGATCAGGGAGTAGTTCGTAAGCGAGAGGCACAGTCCGGCGGTGGCCTCGGAGTAGCGCCACGCGAGCGTCTCCGGGCTCACCACGCCGAGCAGCTCGTACGGGAATGGCATGCGCATCTCCTCGGCGTGGCCGAAGAGGACGAAGCGCGTGTCGGGCCGGCGCCGGTGGAGCTCCTCGAGCGCGAGCGCACCCAGCGGCACGGCCCGCCTGGGCGTGTACGGACGCGCGTAGAAGATCACCGTGTCCTGGCGCCGCTCGACCGGCCGGGGACGGTAGACGCCGCCATCCACGCCGAGCCGGAACCACGAGCCGCGCTGGCCGTAGCGCTCCATCAGGAGGTCGCGGAGCCAGCGGCTCGCGGCGATCCCGTAGAGGCCGAGCCGGTAGGTGCCCGCCGCCCAGAGCGACTCCGCCGAGGTCGCGAAGAACTCTGGCTCGTGGTCCTGGATCAGATAGGCCCGAGCGCGGCAGCCGGGCAGTAGGGACACGGCGTACGCGGTGTCCCAGCCGGTCGCGAGGGCCACGTCCGCGCCCGCCCAGTCGTCGAAGCCGCGATGGGCGGGCGCCCTCAGCGGCGTGAATTCGTCGACGATTCGTCTGCGGATCACCGCCCCGGAGCCGTACATCCGCCCGTCCGGGTCGTACAGCCAGACCGACACGGTGTGCCCGAGCTCCTCGAGCCGCGCCATGAGCGTGAAGATCGTGCCGTGCCCTCCGCTTCCGCGCGCGAAGTGCGGGATCACGACCGCCACGTGCATCGGCCGCTCCGACATGCCCGGAACGGGCGACTCGAGCGGCGCCGGGCCCTCGCGGCTCATCCGCATGACCTCTTGGTAGCCGTGGCCCTGTGCCGGTATCGAGCGCCCCCTCGGCAGCGCCCTGTCACCGGCGGCACTCGGGGCGCCACGGCGCTCGAGCGACATCCGCCGTTGCACCGCACCGGGCAGCCGCTCGGCGCGTGATCCGAGCGCGGACGCCACGCGTCGCCCGCCGTGGTGTGCGATCGAGCGCACCGTCCAGCGCGCCCTTCGTCGCGCCGGTAGGCCGTGCTCGCGCATCCAGCGGACGTCGCCGGCCACCTCGCGCAGCGCCGCGGCCGCGTCCAGCGGCTCCACGTGGCCACTCGCCTCGCGGAGGCCGCGGTACTCGTCGAAGTAGCGCTTCATGAACTCGACGGGGCCGAAGTCGTGGGCGTGCCGGACCGCCGCGCCCGGGTGGTAGACCTTCACCCAGCCCGCCTCGAGCATCGCCCGCCCGAAGGCCTGGTCCTCGCTGTACTCGAGCTCGGGGAAACGGATCTCCGCCCAGCAGCTCCGCAGGTAGCAGGCGTTGACGTTCGACAGGAAGCCGAGATCGCCGCTCCGGTGGAGCACCGGCGAGCCGTTCGGCGAGAAGCCCGCGAAGAACGCGAGCAGCTCTCGAGCGATCATCGGGCTCGTGTCCGGGAAGGGCAGGTGCGGGCCGAACGCAGCGCCGACACGCGGATCGAGCTCGAAGGCCTCCCGGTAGGCGGCCAGCCAGCCCGGTTCGGGCACGGCGTCCTGCGTCAGAAAGCAGATCAGCTCGCCGCTCGCCCGCTCGGCGGCCAGGTTGCGCGTGCGCCCGTGCCCGAACTCCTCCGGCGGGACGTGGATCAGCTCGGCTCCGGCGGCGCGCGCACGCTCGTCAGATCCGTCGGTGGAGCCGGAGTCGGTCACGATCAGCTCCAGCTCGCCCTGTGCGCGCACCGCGGCGAGCACGTCCGCGAGCAGCGGCCCGCCGTTCTTGACCGGGATCACGACGGATACGGAGCGCATGTCGCCTACACGCGCTCGAGGACGTACAGGTCCTGGTTCAGCTCTACGCGTCCGGGTCGGAATAGCCCGACTCTCCAGTCGGGCGTGAGCCTCGCCAGCACCCACTCGGCGGAGAGGAAGGCCGTGCCCCAGTCCGGGTTGGCGACACCGTGGTCGCCGGCCTCGCCGAACTCGGCGGCGTACCAGAAGCCGTCCCGCGCCAGCGCATCGCGCACCTCGCTCAGCTGCTCGTCGGAGCGCAGGCCCTCGCGCGCCGTATGGACGATCGTCTGCTCGCCGTGCGTCGTCACGAGCAGTCGGCCCCCGGGCCGGATGATCCGCCGCATCTCGGCGAACCAATCGAGCGCGGCGGCCTCGGAGAAGTGGCTCCAGATCGAGATCGCGAAGACGGCGTCGAACGCGTCGGCGTCGTACGGCAGCGGCGGGCGCTCCGGGCTGCGGGCGAATTCGATGCCGGGCAGGTTCCGGCTCGCCCAGTCGATGGCGTCGGGGATCGGGTCGCACCCGTGCCACTCGAGGTCGGGGTACGCGGCCGCGAGCACGCGCACGACGCGACCGGAGGAGCACCCGAAGTCCAGTACGCGCTCGGACTCCTCGAGCGGGCGGCCGGAGGCGGCCAGCGCGTCGGCGACCAGGTCCGCGTAATAGGCGGAGCCGCCGGCCGCGGCCGGGCCCGACGCCATCGAGTGCACGCCGGGGTCGGGCATAGCGCTCGACAGGCCGGTCCGCTCGAGCGCCGGCTCGATGTCGTGGTGGGCCGCGAACGCCAGCGTCAGGCGCAGCCGGTCCTGCGGGCCCGCGGTCTCCCAGAGCGCCTGCTCCGCGGGCGTCAGGCGCTGCTCGACGGCCGCGACGTCGTCCTCGGTCAGGCGCGCGTGCAGCAGCTTGGTCGCGGGCGCGGCGGCGAGCGGGTCGGGCGACAGCGTCCGTGGCTCGACCCGCGACCCGTGGTCGCTCGCGAGCGCGCGCTCCTCGTCGACCGCCTGGCGAGCGAGGTTCAGCCGGACGGGGACGGAGCGGGCGTGGTCCGCGACGCGGTAGCGCAGGTCGTAGGCCGAGCGGTACAGCGCGCGCGCCGCGCGCAGCGCCGCCCTCAGCTCGCCCGCGCCGCGGCGCTGCATGAGCGAGTTCAGATCGATGCCCCATCGCTCGAGCCAGTACGTGCGGTCCTGCGCGGCCGCCAGCGCAGCGTTGGCTCGCGCGATCTGCTCGTGGTGCTCGCGCTCGAGAGCCTCGAGCCGGTCGCTCAGCGTCCTGGGGTCGGTCTGGTCGGTTGTCGGCTCGGCGGCCATCAGAGGTTCTCGGCGATCCTCGGCGTCTCGCGGGTGAAGACCCAGAGCCCGAGGGCGAAGATGGCCGCCACGATAGCCAGCGGGATCGCCAGCCGAGGCCACCCGCCGAGCACGTCAACGGCAGTCGGGGCGTCGGCATCGATCAGCGCGTGCCGCGTCTGGGTGAGCACGGTGGCGATCGGGTTCAGCGCGGTCACCTCGCTCTCCCACTTGTCGGGGAGCAGCGTGACGACGTACAGCACGGGCGACGCGTAGAAGAGGATCTGGAGCGCCACCTCCCAGATTGGCTCGACGTCGCGGTACCTGACGAAGAGGGCGGAGGTCAGCATCGTAACGCCGGTGGCGAGCACCACCAGAACTCCAATGAGGAGCGGGAGCTGGACCCAGTCCGGGCGCGGCGTGATGCCGGACGCGAAGACGAACGCGAATACCACGACCATGTTCGCGAGCAGGTTGAACAGCGCGGCGAGCGCTACCGAGAGCGGGATCACCAGCCGCGGGAAGCGGATCTTCCGGAGCAGGTTCTCGCGGTCGACGAGCGCGCGCACACCGTTGCTCGTGCTCTCGGAGAAGAACGTGAACAGCACTATCGACGTGAGCAGGTAGACGCCGTAGTACTTCACGTCCGCGCCGAACTTCACGACCTCGGTGAAGACGATGTAGATCACGCCGAACAGCATCAGCGGCCGCATGAGCGTCCACAGGTAGCCGAGCACGGAGCCGAAGAAGCGGAGCTTGAAGTCCGTCAGGGCGAGCGTGAGCGTGAGGTTCGCGAAGCGGCGGAAATCGTCGCCGAAGGCGGCCGGGCCGCGGCTCGCGCCGCTGGCCATGCGCGCGCTCATGCGCGCGTCACCTCGATCTCGTAGGGAAGCTCCACGACCCCGCCGCTGGAGCGCGCAGCCTGCACGATCAGCGCGGCGAGGTCGTCGGCTCGCGCGTAGCGGTCGTGGCCGCGCGCGGGCGCGCCGACCGACGGGGTGAGCGTGTAGCGGCTCGCCGCGAGCCAGTTCTCGAAGCTGAACCGCGCGGTGGTGCGCGTGCCCGGCTCGAAGCGGCCGCCGGAAGGGATGTGGTCGGTCGTGCAGACGAAGATCGTGTGGCGCACCTCGTTGCGGAAGGTGATCGTGAACACGGGGTCGTCCACCGCCTGCACGAACTCCACCTCGAAGCACGCCGCGAGCTGCTCGCCCGGGCGCGCGCTCACCAGGCGCTCGCCGCGCTCGTCCTCGCACCACGCTGAGAGGATCTTCACGGGGCCGCCTGTGCCGGCCGAATCGGCGTCACCCGCCTGTCCGAAGTTCAACTCGCTGTACGTGCGCGTGATCTGTTCGGGTGGCCCCATGTCCACCACGCGGCCGCGCTCGAGGACGAGGCCGCGGTCGCAGAAGCGCTCGACGCTCGCCATGTCGTGCGTCACGTACAGGATCGTCCGTCCCGCCGCCTTCATCCGGTCGAACTGCTCGAAGCACTTCTGCTGGAACGAAGCATCCCCGACCGCCAGTACCTCGTCGACCAGCAGAACTTCGGCGTCGACCTGGACGGCGACCGAGAACCCGAGCCGGACGCTCATCCCCGACGAGTAGTTCTTCAGCTTGAGGTCGACGAACTCCTCGAGCTCCGCGAACTCGATGATCTCGTCGAAACGCGCCCGCGCCTCCTTGCGCGACAGCCCGAGCATGATCGCGTTGATCACCACGTTGTCGCGCGCGCTCAGCTCGGGATTGAAGCCCACGCCCAGCTCGATGAACGGCGACAGGCGGCCGTTCACCTCGACCGTTCCGTGATCGACCGCGTAGATGCCGGCGAGGCACTTGAGCAGCGTGCTCTTCCCGCTCCCGTTTCGCCCGACGATCCCGAAGAACTCCCCTTCCGGGACCTCGAAGGTCACGTCCTCGAGCGCGTGCAGCTCGTCGAACGTCCGCGACGCGAACGGGTGAAGCGCGCGCTCCTTGAGCGTGGAGTACCTCTGATGCGGAAGGCGGAAGGTCTTTCCAGCGCCGTCGACGGCGACTGCCGGCGGGGCCGACGACGTCTGGCGACGGTGCCGCTCCGCCTGGTTCGGGGAAGTCGCGGTCAACGACGCCTGGACGCTAGCAATCGGCGCGCCCGCGCACCGAGCGTTCGCGCCAGCAACCGGTCGAGCTCCGCCACGCGCCGCTCGGCGCCCGCGCGGCGCTCGCGCTCGGCTGACGCGTCGGCCGCCTGGCGCTCTATCTCGCGGCGCAGCCGCAGCTGCTCCGCCCGAAGCTCTTCCATCGAGGTGTGCGCGTCGGCGAGCAGCTCGACGCTTCCCGGCGGCGGCTCCGGCCCGCGCGCGATCTCCGCGAGCGCCGACGCCATTCGCTCGCCGGCGTCCTCCCACGAGGGCCATCTGCGGGCCGTGTCGAGCGCCCCCTGCCGAAGCCGCGCGAGCAACACCGGATCGCTCGCCAGCCGGTCGAGCCAGCCCGCGGTCGCGGCGACGTCGTCCCAACCCGCGACGATCCCGTTCACGCCGTGCTCCACGTACTCGTCGTGCCCCGTGACGGGCCATACGACGCAGGTGGCTCCGAGGTGGAACGCCTCGAGTGGCGGCGTGAAGACGCCCTCGACGCGTGACAGCTTCAGGAGGACGTCGGCTTGCGCGTAGCGCGCAGGCATCTCCTCGTGGCTGAGCGGGCCGACGATCTCGTCGAACGCGCTTGCCGGCTCCGGCGAGACCGGCTCCGGGGTGATGAGGGTGGCGCGGCGCGGCTCGCGCATCGCACGCAGCGCCGCGACCGCCGCGTCGATGCCCTTGAACCACAGGTTCGGGCTGCCCTCGACGAGCACGCGCAGCGGACCCTCGCG
>DASSVP010000105.1:0-38433 GCA_035705985.1 Thermoleophilaceae bacterium | reverse complement strand
GCCAGCTCGTCCGAGACGCGCTCGATCTCGATTCGCGCGGCCGCCAGGTCCGCCTCGTGGCCGGCCGAGGCCGCGACGGCGTCGCGCAGCTGCGAGCCGAAGCTCTCGTTCTCGGCGAGCACACGCGCCAGCTCCGCCTCGAGCCGCGCGACCGCCCCGCCCGCGGCGGTGAGCTCCTCGGCCACCGCGCTCGACTCCGCGGTCTGGGCCTCCAGCCGCTCGACGTGCGCCCTGGTTTCTGCGAGCTCGGCCTCGACCTTCGCGGCGGCGGCGCGGGCCTCCGCAAGGGTGACTTCGTGCCGCCCGACCGTCGCGAGCGTCTCGCTCAGCCTCGCCTCGGCGCCCTCATGCTCGGTCCGCGTGCCGTCGAGCTCCCGCTCCAGCCGCTCGATCCGGTCCTGTGCCGCCTCCGCGCCCTCCTGGTGCGAGTCCGCCCGCTCGCGGAGCGCCTCGACCTCGCTGGTCGCGGCAGCCGTGCGCTCGCGCGCCGCCTCGAGCTCGGCGATCAGCTCATCCCGGCTCGCGCCCGCTCCGGCTGCGCTCTCGCGCGCCGCGGCCAGCTCGCTCTGCGACGCCTGGAGCTCGGCGCGCGCCTTCACCAGCTCGGTCTCGGCCCCGGCGAGCTTGCGATGCAGCTCGGCGAGCTCCTCCGCCGTCGCGCCGGCCGCCGTGCCGGCGGGCGCCGCGGGCGCCGTGTCGACCGCGTCCGCCTGCCAGAAGACGGCAGACGACGCGGGGGCGGGCTTTGCGGGGGCCGCCGGCCCGTCCGAGGAAGCGGGGCCTTCAGCGGCCAGCTCGGCGAGCAGCGCGTCAAGGGCGGAGCGTGTCGCGGCCGCCGGCTGCACCTCCAGCTTCGTCATCACCGCGAGGTCGTCCACCGCGAGTGAGTCGGCCGGGTCCACCATCGCCACCAGCAGGCCGCCGCCGACGAATCCCACCGGCACCGCCTGGTAGCGCTTCGCGGCCGAGGGCCTGATGAGCGCAGCCGCATTCGGGTCAACGTCGAAGCTGAGCAAGTCGATGTAGGCCAACCCGTAGCGCTCCGCCGTTGCCCGTGCGAGCTGCTCCTCGCTGATCGCCCCGGTCTCCACCAGAACCTGCGCGACGGTGCTTCCGCTGCGCGCCTCGCGCACGGCGCGCTCGACCGCGTCCGCGGTCGCGAAGCCCAGCTCCACGATCACGTCGCTCAGGAAGCCCGACCGGCCGCCCGGATCGGACGGCGGCACGACGCCCTTGGGCGGAGGCGGGGCCGCGGTGCTCGCCTCGGAGGCGGGCGGGCTCACTGACCGCCTCCCGCGAGCGCGGCCGCGCTGCTGCGTGCCTCGCTCTCCACGCGCTCGAGCGCCGCCTCCGGCGACTCGGCGTCGCCGAGCGAGCAGATTGCGTACGCGAGCTCGAAGCCGGCCGGCCGCTCCTGGCTGACCCGGTCGAGCGCCTGGCCGTAGCGACCGATGAACGCCGCCGCACCCTCCAGCCCCTTGCAGCCGACGAGCACCGCACCGAACGCGTCGTCGGCTAGCCGTCCGGCGTGGTCGGTCCGGCGGATGGCCGTCCCCATCACGTCGGCCGCGTCCTTCAGCATCAGGTCGGCCACCGCCGAGCCGTGGCGCTCGGCGATCGCCCGGAGGTTCGATACGTGGAAGGCGAGCACGTAGGTCTCAAGCGTCCCACGCTCCGCAAGGCGCCACTCGCGCTCCACGGCCTCGACGTACGCGACCCGGTTGAGCAGGCCGGTGAGCGAGTCGGTGCGCTCGGGATCGCGGAGGCGCTCGTTCAGCCGCCGCAGGTCGGCGCGCCACTTGACGCTCTCCCACTCGTACGTCAGGAGACGGCCCGCGATCGAGAGGACCTCGAGATGCTCCTGGTTGAAGACATCCGTGCCCGGCGCGAGCGCGCACAGCGTCAGGGCGCCGGCGCCCGAGCTGGAGTCGAGCGGCAGGGCGATGTACGAGCGCACGGCGAGGCGCTGGAGCGCTCGGGGGTCGAGCAGCCCGTTGCGGGAGCCGCCGGTGGTGGAGGCAAGCGGCAGCGTCGAGCCGGCGCCGAGAACGGAGGCCGCGGCGCCGCGGACATCGATCATGCGCAGCTCGCCCTCGTCCCAGTCCACGCGGCCCAGCAGGATCGACCCAGGCGGGAGCTCGGCCTCGAGCAGGTCGAGAACCGTGTCGGCTGCCTCGGAGAAGCTTGTGAACCGCCTTTCAGCGAGGCGAGCGAGCGCGCTCAGGACGGTGCCGCTCACGCAGTGTGTATCGGCTCCCTGGACAAAAGTCTGAGGGGTGACCGCGTTATCCTGCCCCCGCGCATGACCCTTCGCGACCTGATGGGCAGCGAGGCGCCCGAGGTCGAGATCTCGGACCTCGCCTATTCCAGCCAGAGCGTCACCCCGGGGGCGCTCTTTTTTTGCGTGCCGGGCTTCAGCTCGGACGGCCACGATTTCGCTCCGGACGCGGTGGAGCGGGGCGCCGCGGCGCTCGTCTCGCAGCGCCCGCTGGAGCTCGGCGTGCCGGACGTGGTCGTGGACGACGTCCGCGCCGCGATGGGACCCGCGGCCGCGCGCTTCTATGGAGACCCGACGACCGAGCTCGACGTGGTCGGCATTACGGGGACCAACGGCAAGACCACGACCGCCTTCCTCGTCCGCCACCTGCTCGAGGCGGCGGGTCGCCAGACGGGGCTGCTCGGCACGGTCAAGCGCGTGGTGGGAGGGGTTGAGGAGGAGGTGGAGCGCACCACGCCCGAGGCGATCGACCTCCAGCACACCTTCAGGCGGATGGTGGACGGCGGCGACCGCGCGGCCGCGATGGAGGTCTCCTCGCACGCGCTCGAGCTCGGGCGCGTGGCCGGCATCCGCTTCGCGTGCCGCGTCTTCACGAACCTGACCCAGGACCACCTCGACTTCCACGAGACGATGGAGGCCTACTTCGCGGCGAAGCGGAGGCTGTTCGAGGAGCCGGGCGCGTCGGTCGTGAACGTCGACGACGAGTACGGGCGGCGCATCGCGGCCGAGCTGCCGGACGCGATCACGTTCGGCATCGAGAACGAGGCGAGCTACCGGGCGCGCGACATCGAGTTCGACTTCACCGGCTCGCGCTTCGTGCTCGACACGCCCGAGGGCCCGCTCGAGCTGCGCTCGCCGCTTCCCGGGCTGTTCAACGTGCAGAACGTGATCGGGGCGGTGGCCGCCGTGCACTCGCTGGGCGTGGAGGAGATCGGCCTGGAGGGGTTCCCGCGCGTGCCCGGGCGCTTCGAGCCCGTCGACGAGGGCCAGGGCTTCGGCGTGCTCGTGGACTACGCGCACACGCCCGACTCGCTCGAGAACGTGCTGCAGGCCGCGCGCGAGCTCGCGGACGGCCGCCTCCACGTTGTGTTCGGCGCGGGTGGCGACCGCGACCGCGGCAAGCGCCCGCTGATGGGCGACGCCGCACGCCGGTTGGCCGACCGCGTGCTGGTGACCTCCGACAACCCGCGCAGCGAGCAGCCGGAGGCGATCATCGACGAGATCATGGAGGGGGCCGGCGCGGGCGCCGAGCGCGAGCCGGACCGCCGCCGGGCGATCGTGCGGGCGATCGAGGAGGCAGAGCCGGGCGACGTGGTCGTGATCGCCGGAAAGGGACACGAGCAGGGGCAGGAGTTCGAGAACGGCCGCAAGGAGCCGTTCGACGACGTGACCGTCGCGCGCGAGGCGTTGCGCGTGCGGGAGGCGACCGTCTGATGCTCGGCGAGATCGTCATGGGCGGGTCCGCGTCGCTCCTGATCTGCATGTTCCTCGGCCCGCGCTTCATCGACTACCTGCGGCTGAAGGAGTTCGGGCAGCAGATCCGCGAGGAGGGGCCGGCCGGCCACCACGGCAAGGCCGGCACGCCGACGATGGGCGGGCTCGCGATCTTCATCGCGATCGCGGTGCCGTTCCTGATCCTGTCCGAGTACCGGACGGCGAGCCTTGCCGTGCTCGCCACCGCGATGGCGATGGCGGCGCTCGGCTTCGTCGACGACATCATCAAGCTGCGCCGCCGCCGCTCGCTCGGCGTGTCCGGTAGGACGAAGCTGCTCGTGCAGGCGGTAGTGGCGATCGGGCTGTGGCTGCTCGTGACGGAGCCGGTCGGCCTGAACGACACGCTGCGCCTCCGCCCGATCGACGCCACCGTGGACCTCGGATACGCGTACCCGCTCCTGATCTTCCTGGTGCTCGCGGGGGCCACCAACGGCGTCAATCTCACGGACGGTCTCGACGGCCTGGCGGCGGGCTGCGCCGCGATCGTGCTCCTGGCCTACACCGTGATGACCTTCATCACGACCGGCCAGCAGGACCTCGCGCTCCTGAGCGCCTGCCTGGTGGGCGCGTGCGTCGGCTTCCTCTGGTTCAACTCGTTCCCGGCGTCGGTGTTCATGGGCGACACCGGATCGCTCGGGCTGGGCGGCGCGATAGCGGCGCTGGCCGTGGTCACGAAGACCGAGCTGCTCCTGATCGTGATCGGAGGGATCTTCGTGATCGAGGCGCTGTCGGTGGCGATCCAGGTGTTCGCCTTCCAGCGCTTCCGCCGGCGCATCTTCCTGATGGCCCCGATCCACCATCACTTCGAGCTGGCGGGCTGGTCCGAGACGAAGATCATCCTTCGCTTCTGGATCGTCGCGGCCATCTGCGCGGCGATCGGGTTCACGCTCTACCAGGCGTCGATCCCGGGATCGTGAGGCCGCCCCTCCCCGAGGGGCCGTACCTCGTCGTCGGGCTCGCCCGCTCGGGGCTCGCGGCGGCGCGGATGCTCGCCGAGCACGGCGAGGTGATCGGCACGGACTCGGGCACGCCGGAGGTGCCCGAGGGGCTCGAGGCCGAGCTGGGCGGCGACGGCGTGTCGCTGCTCGACCGCGTGGCGTGCGTGGTGAAGAGTCCCGGTGTGCCGAACGAGGCGCCGGTCATCGTCGCGGCTCGTGAGCGTGGCCTGGCGGTCGTGGGCGAGCTGGAGCTCGCCTGGCGGCTGCTGCCGAACCGCTTCGTGGCCGTGACGGGCACGAACGGCAAGACGACGACCACCGAGCTGCTCGGTGCGATCTGGCGCGAGGCCGGCCTGCGGGTGGCGCTCGCCGGCAACGTGGGCACTCCCTTGTCCTCGCTCGTGGCCGGGGTGGAGGACGACGCGACGATCGTCTGCGAGGTGTCGAGCTTCCAGGCCGAGGACACGGAGGCGTTCGCGCCGGACACCGCGCTGCTCCTCAATATCACGGAGGACCATCTCGACCGCCACGGCACCTTCGAGGCCTACCGCGAAGCCAAGCTGCGGCTGTTCGCGAACCAGAGCCCCGACCAGGTGGCGGTGGTGCCCCCGGGGGTCGAGGTGTCGGGGTCGGGGCGGCGGCTCGAGTTCGGGCGGCTGCCGCTGCCGGTCGAGGAGATCCGGCTGCGCGGCGAGCACAACCTCGAGAACGCTCGCGGGGCCGCGGCAGCGGCGATCGCGTCCGGCGTGCCCGAGGAGGCGGTGGCCGCCGCTCTCCGACGCTTCGCCGGAGTGCCGCACCGGCTCGAGGAGATCGGCACGGTGAACGGCGTGCTGTACGTGAACGACTCGAAGGCGACGAACGTGTCGTCCGCATTGCGCGGCATCGAGGCGTTCGAGGGCGGCGTGCACGCCATCCTCGGCGGGAGCCTCAAGGGCGGCGGCTTCGACGGCCTGCGTGACGCGCTCGCAGCGCGTACGAAGGCGGCCTACCTGATCGGCGAGGCCGCGGACCGGCTGGAGGAGGACCTGGCGGGGGCCGTTCCGCTCGTTCGGTCGGGCGATCTCACGACGGCGGTGGCCGACGCCACCGCGGCCGCCGAGCCCGGCGACGTGGTCCTGCTCTCACCCGCGTGCGCGAGCTTCGACCAGTTCCGCGACTACGAGGATCGGGGCGAGGCCTTCAGGTCGCTCGTTCCGCGGGGATGAATCCGGGGCCGGCCGTAGAACACGGTCCTGATGCCCCGGAAGCGCCCGGTCGAGTACTCGATCCTCTACACCGCGACCCTCTGCCTCCTGGCGGGCGGCGCGGTGATGGTCTACTCCGCCAGCTCGGCGGAGTCGCTGCTGGCCGGCTCTGGCGACCCGTCCTACTACCTCAAGCGCTACGTCCTCTTCGGCCTGGTCGGGCTCCTGGTGCTGCACGCGGCGTCGAAGCACGGGCTGAAGGCGATCCGGGCGCTCACGCCGCCTTTGTTGGTGGCGTCCTTCGCCCTCACGTTCGCCGTGATGCTCCCGGGAATCGGCGTGACCGTGAACGGTGCCACACGCTGGCTCGGCGCCGGGCCGCTCCAGTTCCAGCCCTCGGAGCTGCTGAAGGTGTCGCTCGTCCTGTACGCGGCCCAGCTGCTGGCGGCGCGGCCGCACTCGGTCAGGACAGTGGGGACGCTCGCGAAGCCGCTACTGCTCGTGGTGGGCGCCGCCTGCGCCCTGCTGATGAAGCAGCCCGACATGGGCACGACGATGGTGATCTGCTTCGCGGTAGGCGCGCTGCTGGTCGCGGCCGGGACGCCGATCCGCAACCTCGCCCTGATCGGCGGCACGCTCATGTTCCTAGCCACCATCCTCGCGATCGCCGAGCCGTACCGCCGCGAGCGGCTGCTGTCGTTCCTCGACCCGTTTGCGGACGCCGGCGACACGGGCTTCCAGGCCGTGCAGGCGCTCACCGCGATCGGGTCGGGCGGCTTCTTCGGCGTGGGCCTCGGCGAGTCGGTGCAGAAGATCTTCTACCTGCCCGAGGCCCACACGGACATGATCCTCGCGATCATCGGCGAGGAGCTCGGGCTGCTCGGGATCCTCGGGCTGATCGGGCTCTACGGGATGATCGGCTACGCCGGCCTGCGTGTGGCGAAGCTGGCGCGCGACCTCTACTCGAAGCTGCTCGCCGCCGGGATCACGTCGCTGATCCTCTGCCAGGCCACGCTCAACTTCTTCGCGGTGCTCGGGCTGATGCCGCTCACGGGCGTGCCGCTGCCGTTCATCTCGTACGGGGCGAGCAACCTGGTCGTGCTGCTCGGGGCGATGGGGCTGCTGCTGAACGTGGCCGCCACCGGCGGCCGCGGCACGCGCGCCGAGCGGCCCGAGCTGCGGGCGATCGACGGAGGTGGGCGTGAAGACGGTCGTGATCGCGGCCGGCGGGACGGCGGGGCACGTCGTGCCGGCGCTCGCCGTAGCTGACGCCCTGCGCGAGCGCGGCGCGCGCGTGGAGTTCATCGGAGGAGAGCGCGCGGAGGCGGAGCTGGTGCCCGCCACGGGCTATCCGCTCCACCGGCTGCGCGTGGCGGGGATCGACAGGAGCAATCCGCTGCGCGCGGGACGGGCCGTGCTGTTCGCGGCGCGGGCTGCCGGACGCGCCCGGCGGCTGCTGCGCCGGATCGGCGCGGACGCGGTGATGGGCGGCGGCGGTTACGTGGCGGGGCCGGTGGGACTCGCCGCGCGGACGCTCGGGCTGCCGCTCGTGCTGACCGAGGCCGATAGCCATCTCGGCGTCGCGAACCGCCTGCTCGCGCCCTTCGCCGCCCGGGTCTGCCTGGCGTTTCCGCTCCCGGGGCGGACTGGCGCGAGGTGGCTCGTGACAGGACGGCCGATCCCGCGCGCGAACCTGGAGGGCGACCGCGCCGCAGCGCGCGAGCGCTTCGGCATCCCGGCGGACGAGCCCTGCCTGCTGGTGTTCGGCGGCTCGCTCGGGGCGCGCCGCCTGAACGACGCGGCGCTGGACGCGTTCGGGTCGGGGGCGCCCTGCGTCGTGATCCACGCGTGCGGGACGCGCGACCACGACTCGCTGCGCGCCCGGCTCGACGAGCTCGGCTCGCCGCCGCACTACCACCTGTTCCCGTACATCGAGCCCTTCGCGGACGCACTGGCGGCGTCCGACCTCGCCGCGGCGCGCGCCGGCGGGTCGGTGTTCGAGCTGGCGGCCGCCGGCCTGCCCTCGATCCTCGTGCCGTACCCGCATGCGACCGGGAACCACCAGCAGGCGAACGCCCGCTTCATGGCTGATGCGGGCGCCGCGGTCGTGATCCCGGATGCGCAGCTGGACGGGCCGAGCCTGGCGCGCGAGGTGGCGGCGCTGCTCGGCGCACAGCAGCGGATGGCCGCGATGTCGAAGGCCGCCCGGGCGGTGGCGAAGCCGGACGCGGCCGACCGGGTGGCCGAGGAGATACTTTCGCTGTTGTGACCGCTCCCTTTGCCGGACGGGCGCTCCACTTCATCGGGATTGGAGGCGCGGGAATGAGCGGGCTGGCACTCGTGGCGCGCCGGCTCGGCGCGACGGTCACGGGCTCGGACCAGGCGGAGTCGTCCTACTGCGAGCGGCTGCGGGAGGCCGGTATCGAGCCGGTGATCGGACACGACGCGGCAAACGTGCCGGAGGGCGCCGAGGTCGTGGTCTCGACGGCGATCCCGGAGGAGAACCCGGAGCTGGCGGCGGCACGGGCGGCCGGCGCCCGCGTCCTGCACCGCGGCGACCTGCTGGGCGAGCTGTCGAGGATGAAGCGGGTCATCGCGGTGGGTGGGACGCACGGGAAGACAACGACCGCATCGATGGCCGCGCTCGCGCTGCTCGAGACCGGCCGCGACCCGGCCTTCCTGATCGGCGGCGAGCTCCGCGCGGGCGGCACGAACGCCGCCTGGGGCGAGGGCGAGTGGGCGGTGATCGAGGCCGACGAGTCCGACCGCTCGTTCCTGAAGCTGAAGCGCGACGTGGCCGTGGTGACGAACATCGAGCTGGACCACCACGCGACCTACGCGAACCTTCGCGAGCTCGAGGGCGCATTCGAGGATTTCGTTCAGCCGGCCGACGTGTGGGTGGCCGGTCCGGGGATTCCTGCTGCGGGCGAGGTTGTGACCTTCGGGATCGAATCTGGTGACTTGAGTGCGCGCAATGTGCATCTCGGGCCCGGCACCTCGGACTTCGAGGTGGAGGGCGTTCCGGTGGCGCTGCGGGTGCCGGGTGCGCACAACGTGCTCAACGCGTTGGCCGCTCTTGCGGCGCTGCGGGCGGCGGGTGTGCCGATCGAGGAGGCGGCGCCCGCGCTCGCCGGCTTCACCGGCGCGGGCAGGCGCTTCGAGCGTCACGGGACGACCCAGTCGGGCGCCGACGTGTACGACGACTACGCCCATCACCCCACGGAGGTGCGCGCGACGCTCGAGGCCGCGCGGACGCTCGAGCCGCGGCGGCTCGTGGCCTGCTTCCAGCCGCACCTCTACTCGCGCACGAGGATGTTGGCACGTGAGTTCGGTCGCGCGCTCGCGCTCGCGGACCTCGTCGTGGTGCTGGACGTGTACCGGGCGCGCGAGCGTCCCGATGACTTCCCGGGCGTGAGCGGCTACCTCGTGGCGGAGGCGGCCGCGGACTTCGCGGAGGGGCGCCCCGTCTGGTGGCTGCCCGGGATCGACGACGCCGAGCGCCACATCCGGGCCGAGCTCGCCGAAGGAGACGTGCTCCTGACACTCGGCGCCGGCGACGTGGACGAGCTCGCGAGGAGGCTCTCACCGTGACGGGCGCGACCGGAGCGCCACCCGGCGTCCAGGCCGACTGTCCGCTCGAGCGGCTCACCACGATCCGCACCGGCGGGCGGGGCGACTTCTTCGCGCGGCCGGACTCGCCGGAGCAGCTCGCCGAGATCCTCGCCTGGGCCGGTGATGCGGGCGCGCAGGTAGGAGTGGTCGGGTCCGGCTCGAACCTGCTGATAGCGGATGAAGGTTTCCGAGGACTCGTCTTGAAGCTGGACGGCTCGCTCGCCACGATCGAGCAGGACGGAGAGCGGCTGCTCTGCGGCGGCGGCGCCCGGCTGCCTCAGGCGGCGGCGTTCGCCGCCCGCGCCGGCCTCAGCGGGCTCGAGTTCGGCGTGAACATCCCGGGCACGGTCGGCGGCGCGGTGAAGATGAACGCGAACGCCTACGGCGGTGACCTCGCGCGCGTGCTCGAGTGGGTCGAGGTGACCACACCGTCGGGAACCGACCGGCGCGCGCCCGACCAGCTCGGCTTCAGCTACCGCCGCTCGAACCTCGGATCCGACGAGATCGTCGCCCGCGCGTCCTTCGCGCTCAGCCCCGCGGAGCCCGACTCGGTCAAGTCGACGCTCGCCGACATGCGCTCTCAGCGCCGCGCCGCCCAGCCGTCCGGGATCAAGACCTTCGGCTCCACCTTCAAGAATCCCGACGACCCACGAGCCGAGGGCAAGAGCGCCGGCGTTCTTCTCGACGAGGCCGGCTGCCGCGGCCTCATGGTGGGTGGCGCACGCTTCTCCGAGAAGCACGCGAACTTCGTGGAGAACATGGGGGAGGCCACGACGGCGGACGTGATCGCCCTCATGGGCGAGGGCCGCCGGCGCGTGCGCGAGCGCTTCGGCGTCGACCTCGAGCCCGAGGTGCAGTTCCTCGGAGAGGTGGACACGACCCCGCTCTGGGGCGAGGACAACCAGCCGTGAGCGGCGCCGGCGCATACGCGGGCCGCCGCCCCGGCGGGAAGGCGGGCGGCGGCCGCGCGCGAGGCCGGCTGCTCGCCACGGTTTCGCCCGCGCGCCTCGTGGCCGTCCTTCCGCCGCGCTTTCGCCGCCGGCTGACCTGCCTGCTCGCCGCCTGCCTCGTGCTCGCGGCCGGCTACCAGTTCGGGCTCCGGGACTCGTCGCTGGTCGCCGTCGAGGACGTCGCCGTCACCGGGCTCACGACGAAGGACGCCCCGCGGCTGCGCGCAGCGCTCGCCTCCGCCGCTCGGACGATGACCACGCTCCACGTCGAGCAGGCCGAGCTCGAGCGGGCGATCGCCGCCTATCCCGTCGTCCGGGAGCTCGACGTTCATCCGGACTTCCCGCACGGTCTCCGGATCCACGTCGTGGAGCACCGGCCCGCCGCACTCGTCGACGGCCTGCCCGTCGCCGGCGACGGCACGATCCTGCGCGGCCTGCCGGTGGAGGGCAAGCTGCCGACCATCGACCCCGCCGGCAAGCTCAGCGGCGACCGCCTCACCGACGCTGGAGCGCTCCACGCGGCCCACGTGGCCGGCGCTGCGCCCGGCGCGCTCCGCCCGCGGCTCGAGCACGTCGACGTCCGCAGCGGCGAGGGCATCGTCGTCGAGCTGCGCGACGGGCCCGAGCTGATCTTCGGCAACGCCCGCCGCGTCCGCGCGAAATGGATCGCCGCCACCCGTGTGCTGGCGGATCCCGAGTCGGCCGGCGCGACCTACATCGATGTGACCCTTCCCGGCCGCCCGGCCGCGGGCGGACTCGCCGCCGAGACGCTCTCGCCGGTGGCCCCGGCCGGAAGTGAGGACATGGCCGCTCCGCCTGCCGCCACCGCCCCGCCCGAGTCGACGGTCGACCCCGCCACGGAGCAGCTCGCGCCGCCCGTTCCGGCAGCTCCCGAGGCCGCTCCGCCCGATCCAGCCACGGCGCCCGCGCCGCCGGCGGAAGCCGCTCCCGCACCCGCAGAAACGGCCGGCGGCGGGACCGGTCCAGCGCCGGTCGAATAGCCCCGCATGAACCCTCAGGCGCTACTCGAGCTTAAGGGCAACCCTCGATCATCGCTTGAGCGTCTGCCTGCACGATTTCTTGCGAGGGCGATTGACACTTCCGGCGAACTCCGCCTACAGTCTGGTGTTTGCGGGAGCGGGAAACCCTCCACTCTTGCTTGAGCTTCGGACGGTAGAGAGAGACCCACTCACATGGATACGGGCAGCTACCTGGCGGTCATCAAGGTCGTCGGCATCGGAGGCGGCGGGACGAACGCCGTCAACCGCATGGTCGATCAGGGCCTCAAGGGCGTCGAGTTCATCGCAGTCAACACGGACGCGCAGGCGCTCCAGATGTGCGATGCCGACATCAAGCTCCAGATCGGCGATCAGCTCACTCGCGGCCTCGGCGCCGGCGCGAATCCTGACGTCGGCTACGGCGCGGCGAACGAGAGCCGCGACGAGATCAAGGAGGCGCTGAAGGGCGCGGACATGGTCTTCGTCACAGCGGGCGAGGGCGGCGGCACGGGCACCGGCGCGGCCCCCGTGATCGCCGAGGTCTCGAAGCAGGAGGTGGGCGCGCTCACCGTCGGAGTCGTCACGAAGCCGTTCGACTTCGAGGGCACGCAGCGTATGCGCCAGGCCGTGGAGGGGATCGACCGCCTGCGCGAGCAGGTGGACACGATGATCGTGATCCCCAATGAGAAGCTGCTCGCCGTCGTCGAGCGCCGCACCAGCATCCTCGACGCGTTCCGCGAGGCGGACGCCGTGCTCGGCCAGGGCGTGCAGGGCATCACCGACCTGATCACGACGCCCGGCCTGATCAACCTCGACTTCGCCGACGTGCGCACGATCATGCAGGACGCCGGCTCGGCTCTCATGGGCATCGGCGAGGCGTCGGGCGAGAACCGCGCCGCGGAGGCCGCGAAGAACGCGGTGTCGAGCCCGCTGCTCGAGCAGTCGGTCGAGGGCGCCACCGGCATCCTCCTCAACATCACCGGCGGCACCGACCTCGGCCTGTTCGAGGTGAACGAGGCCGCCGAGATCATCCAGAGCGCCGCCGACGCGAACTCGAACATCATCTTCGGCGCGGTCGTGGACGACACGCTGGCCGACGCGGTCCGCGTGACTGTCATCGCCACGGGCTTCGAGCGCCCGAGCCGCATGCCGCTGTTCGAGGAGGACTCCACGGGCCGCCGGCGCGAGCCGCGCCGCCGCGACGTGAAGCTCGACGAGCGCCAGCGCGCATCTCTCGAGATCTCGGACGACGAGATCGACGTGCCGTCATTCCTGAAGGACTGAGAGAGCTCCTCCCGCCGGACACGGCGCAGGCCTTCGAGGCCATGCGCGCGCTCCGCACGCACCACTCGGACGAGGCCGCGTTCGTGCGGCGAGTGGACGAGGTGCAGCGCCCGCAGGGCTACCGGCTCGTCGGCGCGTTCGACGAGAACGACCGCTGCCTCGCCGTCGCCGGGTTCCGAGTGATCCGCAACCTCGCCTGGGGCGACAGCCTCTACGTGGACGACCTCTCCACCCACCCCGACGGGCGCCGCCGCGGCTATGGCCGCGCGCTGCTCGAGTGGTGCAAGGAGGAGGGGCGCCGCCAGGGCTGCACCGAGTTCCACCTCGACTCCGGCGTGGGGCCGGAGCGCGAGGAGGCGCACCGCCTCTACTTCAACACCGGCCTGCGCATCACGAGCTACCACTTCGCGGCGCCGCTCGAATGATCGAGGCCGCCTCCCGGATGGCGCTCGCGGCGGAGCGCGAGCTGGAGGCGCTCGTGGCGGTGTCGTCGCCGTCCGGCGACGTGAACGGAGCCGAGGAGTGCGTGGCGCTCGCGACCGCGTTCCTTCCCACCGACGCGGAGGCCGAGCGCGTGGACTGCTCGACCCCGGACCACGCACGCGACCTGGTCGGCCGCCTGCGCGGCTCCGGCGCCAGGCGCGTGCTGCTGCTCGGCCACCTGGACACCGTCGTCTCGCACGCGGCGCACCGGCCGCTCGAGCGTGACGGCGACCGGCTCACCGGCTCGGGCGCGGTGGACATGAAGGGCGGCGTGGCGCTTTCCCTCGCGCTCATGCGCGAGCTGGCCGAGCGGCCGGAGCTGTACGCGGAGGCTGTCGTGCTGCTGGTGAACGACGAGGAGTGGCGGACGTCCGGGTTCGCCCACGCCGAGCGGTTCGCGGACTTCGACGCGTGCCTGTGCTTCGAGGCCGGCGAGCGCACGCGCGCGGGTGAGGAGGCCGTGATCGTGAAGCGGAAGGCCGCCGCCACCCTGCGCGTGGAGGCTCACGGCCGCTCCTCGCACTCGGGCTCGGCGCCGGAGCGGGGTCGAAGCGCGCTGCTCGCGCTAGCGGCCGCGGCGCAGACGGTGGCGCGCTGCAGCGACCCCGACGGCCCCGACCGCCTGACCGCGGTGCCGACGATCATGCGCTCGGGCGACGCGTTCAATGTGGTGCCCGCGGCCGGCGAGCTGCTCTGCGACCTGCGCGCCGACCGCCTCGAGGCCTTTGACCCCGTGCTGGCCGCCATGCCTGGGGAGCACGATGAGGTGCGGCTCGACGCGCGGGTGGTGCGTGCCTGGCCTGGGATGGACTCGAGGGGCGCGACCGAGGGCGTGATCACACGGGCGGCTGAGCTTCTAGGCACCCCGATCGTGTCCACCGAGCGCGGCGGCGCGAGCGACGCGAGCCACATGGCTGCGGGCGGGATCGCGCTCACCATCGACGGGCTCGGGCCGCGCGGCGGCGGGGCGCACACGCCGCACGAGTGGGTGAGCGCGGATTCGCTGCGGACACGCGCGGCGGTGGCGCTCGCGGTAACGCAGGCGGTGCTTGCGCGCTGAAGCCGTCGCTGCGCACCGGGCACCGCCCGGGTGCTTGCGCGCTACCCGACCGGCTCGGCCGCGCGGCGCTCGGCGAGCGCCCCCGGCAGAGCGTGCCGCGACTTGATCCCGAGCTTGCGGTAGACGCGCCCGAGGTGCGTCTCCACCGTCTTCTCGGAGACGAACAGCGCCTGGGCCACCTCGCGGTTCGTGAGGCCCTCGGCCGCCAGCTCCGCCACGCGGACCTCGCTCGGGGTGAGCGCCTCCACGCCGCTGACGGGCTCGCGGATCAGCCGGGCGCCGGAGCGCCCCAGCTCGTCCCGGGCGCGGTTTGCGAGCCGGGTGCCGCCGCACTCGGACGCGAGCGCGTAGGCGCGCCGCAGGACCTCCCGCGCCGCCGTGCGGTCTCCCCGGCGGCGGAGCTCCGCGCCGAGCTCGCACGTGACCCGGGCCAGCTCGAGCTTCGCCGGGCCGTTCTCGAGCGTCGCCACCGCGGCTTCGAGGCCCGCCTGGCGCTCGTCCGCGGGGCCGGCCCACGCCACGGCTCGCTGCGCGATCCCCAGCGCGCGCGGCGTGCCGAGCAGCTCGGCGAGCCGAAGCTCCTCGCGGGCCATCTCGAGCGCCCGTTCCTCCTCGCCGAGCTGCGCGAGCGCCACGGACACCACCGAGCGCCACGGGAGAAGCGTGGGCGAGCCGCAGCCCCACGACTCCGGGCGGTCCAGCTCGGATGCGATGTCGAGCGCGCCCTGCGCGTCGCCGTTGGACAGCAGGAGCCAGGCGCGCGCGAGTGCGAGGTCGTCCTGCACGATCGTGTCCGAGTCGCCGGCCGGGGGCAGGGCCGCGACGATCGCCTCGAGCTCCTCGAGCGGACGCTCGCGCTCCAGGCCCGCGAGCACGGCGGTCGCCGCCGCGATCGGAGCGTGTCCACGGGCGCGAGTGGCGTCACGCGCGATCCGGAGCGCCTCGAAGGCGTCGGCCTCGGCGCTCTCGACCTCGCCCGCGCGGTACCGCGTCCACGCGCGCTCGGCGAGGAAGACGCCGACGGCCGATCGGTCGCCGTAGTCGCGCGCGGCGCGGACGAGCCCGTCGAGGATCGCGGTGGACTCGTCGTAGCGCTCCAGCAGGGTGAGCACGAACGCGGTCATCGGGCGGCCCACGCTCGCGCGCATCACGGACTCGTAGTAGCCGTGCTCCTCAACGCTCAGTGCGCGGTGGATCAGCTCCGTTGCGCGCGCGGCGTCGGCATCCTCGGTCACCGCGCGGAAGGCGTGCGCGATCAGCTCGAAGCGCTCGAAGTCGGTCTGGGGCGATCCGGACGGCAGTGAAAGGGCGTCGAAGATGTCGCCCAGGCGCGTGCGCACGGTGGTGCTCTCCAGCCCGGCTGCGAGGAGCGTCTCCACCAGCGGCTTCGCGGCCTCCGAGTCCTCCGGGACGTCGGCCAGCGCGTCCTCGAGCACGTCCGCGGCCTTGCTCACTCGCCCGGCCACCAGGTGCAGCACGGCCGTCCAGTGCTGGGCGCGAAGCTTGGTGGACCCGCCGGCGGCCGCGGCGCGCTCGAGGTGCTCGGAGGCGTTCGGGTCGCCGGCGTGGGCGGCCGCGAGCCCGAGCTCGAAGAGCACTTCGCCGAGCTCGCCGTCGTCCGGCCGCTCGATCACCGCTCGCTCGAGGTAGCGAACCGCCGCCGCCGGATCGCCCAGCGCCTCGGCCCGGCGGGCCGCCGCGCGGAGCGCGCTGCGCGCCCAGTCGCCCTGGCCGGGGTCGCACACCAACAGGTGTGCGGCGATCGCCACGGGGTCGCCCTCCCGGTCGTAGAGCATGCGTGCGGCGTGCTCGTGGGCGCGCGAGCGCTCCACGGCCGGCATGTCGTCCTCGATCGCCGCGCGGAGGATCGGGTGCGTGAAGCGCAGGCGCGGCGAGCCGGTCACGAGCCCCGCGCGCTCCAGCTCGGCGAGCGCGTCGGCGGCGGCGTCCTCGGAGACGTCGGCCATCGTCGCGACGTCCCGGAGCGCCACGTCGTGCTCCCCGAGGATGGCGAGGGCGCGCGCCACTGGGCCGCCCGCGCTCGGCATCCGCTCGAGCCGAAGCAGAACGGAGGCGCGCACCGTGTCCGGGCCGAGCGACGCGACGCGAGCCGAGCTCGCGGCGGTCGGCTCGATGCCCTCGGCCCTGACCTCGTTGAGGAGCTGCTCCAGCAGGAACGGGTTGCCGCCGGTGGCCTTGTGGCAGGCCGCCGCGAACGCCTCGTCTGTGCTGCCCAGCAGTGCCTCGACGCGCCGGCCGGCGCCCTCCTCGGACAGCGGGCCGGGCCGGATCGAGGTCGTGGCGGGGTCGGCGAGCATCTCCGCCAGCGGGACGGACACCTGGCCCACGTCCATCGTCCGCACCGCGAGGAGCAGCACCATCGGGAGGTCGGCGATTCGCAGGCTGAGGAAGCGCTGCGCGGCCATCGACGCCTCGTCGGCCCACTGGGCGTCGTCGATGGTGATCAGCAGCGGCTGCTCGCGGGCGAGGTTCGCGGTGACCCAGTAGAGGCCATGGAGCCGCTGGTACATCAGTTCCGGGCTGTCGCCCTCCTCGGCGCTGCCGGGATCGAGGATGGGCAGGGCGAGCCGTGCCGCGCCGGTGAACAGCGCCTCGCGCTCCTCCGGCGTCTTGTCGAGCGCCACCGAGTCGGCCGTCTGCCGCACGATGCCGTACGGATAGCTGCGCTCGAGCTCGGTGCCCCTCACGGAGATGGAGTACATGCCGCGTGCCGAGGCGAGCTGCCCGCAGGCGGCCACCAGGCTCGACTTGCCGATCCCGGGCGCACCCTCTATGGCGACGACGCTTCCGCGGCCCCCGACCGCATCGGCCAGCGCGCTGTCCAGAGCGCTGAGCTCCGTCTCGCGTTCGAGCAGGTTCGGATCCGGGTCCATTTGAAGTTCGGGGTCGGGTTCGGGGGCGCCCCCGATGCCATTGGCGGGTTCCGGCACGAGTATTGCCGCATGTCAGCAGCCGAGCACGTCCAAGCGCAAGTCGAGCTGGTCCTAGAGCCAGACGGCGTCCGGGGCGTCCTTCGCGCTCAGCATACGCCTGATCTCCCGTTCCACGGATGGTTGGGTCTCGCTGTGGCGGTGGACGAGTGCCGCCGGGCGGCCGTCGGCAGGGAAGCACCGGTCAGGGGGTAACCTGCGGGCGGTTGCCGCCCGCCACAGACACCCTTCGCCGGACGCCGCTGGTCGAGCGCCATCGAGAGGCCGGGGCGCGGCTCGTGCCGTTCGCGGGCTGGGAGATGCCGGTCCAGTACGAGGGGATCCGTCAGGAGCACCTGGCAGTCCGGATGGGCGCCGGGGTCTTCGACGTCTCGCACATGGGAGAGATCGCGACGAGCGGCGCACAGGCAGAGGCGTTTCTTCAACGGCTCCTTTCAAATGACGTGACGAAGATCGCCGAGCGCGGGGCGCAGTACTCCGTGCTATGCCGTGAGGACGGCGGAGTCCTCGACGACCTCTTCACCTACCGGCTGCCGGAGGGCCGCTACCTCACCGTCACGAACGCCTCGAACCACGAGAGGGACCTCGCCTGGTTCAGAGATCACGCCGGCGACTTCGACGTGGACGTGAAGGACGCGCACGACCGCTGGGCGATGCTCGCGGTGCAGGGCCCGGACGCGCGGGATGCGGTAGAGCGGATCGCCGAGGGCGAGCTGCCGGCGCGCATGCGCACGGCGGACGTGGTGATCGCGGGCGCGGACTGCATCGCCTGCGGTACCGGCTACACCGGCGAGGACGGCGTCGAGCTCCTGATCCCGCCGGACGCGGCCACCGCGGTCTGGGACGCGCTCATGGAGCAGGGCGTGACCCCGGTCGGGCTCGGCGCGCGCGACACCCTGCGGCTCGAGGTCTGCTTCCACCTCTACGGAAACGACCTGTCCGAGGACCGCAACCCGATCGAGGCGGGCCTCGCCTGGTGCTGCAAGCTCGACACCGGCTTCATCGGCGCGGATGCCCTGCGCGACGTGGAGCCCGAGCAGACGCTCGTGCCGTTCGCCTTCACCGGTCCCGGCATACCGAGGCAGGGCAACCCGGTGCGGGTCGCGATCGGCGAGCGTGCGGTGCGCGCGAGCACTCGTTCTCCCGGCGAGGGCGTCGTGACGAGCGGCTCGCTGTCGCCCTGCCTCGAGACCGGAATCGGCATGGCGTACGTCCCCGTGGCCGCCGCGGAGCCGGGAACGGCGCTCGAAGTGGACGTAAGAGGGAAGATGCGCGCGGCAGAGGTGAGGGAGAAACCGCTCTACCGGAAGGAGACAAGTGGCTGAGGCCAGCTACCCCGAGGACCTGAAGTACCACGCCGACCACGACTGGGCGCGCATCGAGGGCGACCAGGCGACGTTCGGCATCACGTGGTACGCGCAGGACGCCCTGGGGGAGGTCGTTTTCTTCGACCCGCCGGAGGTGGGCGCCTCGGTGTCGAAGGACGACGCCTATGCCGAGGTCGAGTCGGTGAAGGCGGTGTCGGACGTGTTCGCCCCGCTCTCGGGTGAGATCGTGGAGGTGAACGAGGCGCTCGCCGACAGCCCCGAGAACGTCAACAAGGACCCGTACGGAGACGGCTGGATGGTGAAGGTCCGGCTCTCCGACCCGTCCGAGGTCGACGCCCTCATGGACGTGAGCGCGTACAAGGAGCTGCTCCAAACGGGTAGCTAACGTCGTAGAGGCGCATGAGCCGCTACACGGGAGCCACAGAAGAGGACCTGCGCGAGATGCTCGGCGCGATCGGCGTCGAGTCGCTGGAGGACCTCTTCACCGACATCCCGGAGTCCGTGCGGCTGGGGCGCGAGCTCGACCTGCCGCCCGGGCGCTCCGAACAGGAGGTGTACGAGCACCTGGCCGCGCTAGCCGCGCGCAACCGCAGCGCGGAGGACGAGATCACCTTCGTGGGCGCCGGCATGTACGACCACTACGTGCCGTCGCTGATCGACACGCTGCTCGGCCGCTCGGAGTTCCTCACGCCGTACACGCCGTACCAGCCGGAGATCTCGCAGGGCGGGCTCCAGGTGATGTTCGAGTTCCAGACGGCGATCTCGGAGCTCACCGGCCTGCCCGTCGCGAACGCCTCGGTCTACGAGGGGCCGAGCGCGGTGGCCGCCGCGGGCTACCTGGCGAAGCTCGAGACGCGCCGCACCAAGCTGGTGGCGAGTCGCGGGCTGCACCCGCACTCGCGCGCGGCCCTCGCGACGCACGCGGCGGGGTACGGCATGGAGGTCGTGGAGGTGCCGCTCGACGAGGACGGCGCGACCGATGTCGAGGCACTCGCCGCGGCCGTGGACGACGACACCGCAGGGGTGTTCGTCCAGCAGCCGAACTTCCTCGGGACGGTGGAGGACGTGGGAGCGCTCGCAGAGGCGGGCAAGCGGACCGGGGCGCTGCTCGTGTGCGCCGCTGACCCGATCGCGCTGTCGGTGCTGAAGCCGCCCGGCGAGCTCGGCGCCGATCTGTGCGTGGGCGAGGGCCAACCGCTCGGCAACCGGCTCGACTTCGGGGGGCCCTCGTTCGGCTTCTTCGCGGCCGACCAGCGCTTCATCCGGAAGATGCCGGGGCGGATCGCGGGCGAGACGCGCGACGTGGACGGGAAGCGCGGCTTCGTGCTGACGCTCCAGACGCGCGAGCAGCACATCCGGCGCGAGAAGGCCACCCACAACATCTGCACCGCCCAGGCGCTGAACGCGCTGGCGGGAGTCGTGTACCTGTCATGGCTGGGGAAGCGCGGCTTCGCCGAGCTGGGCGAGCTGCTGCTGCGGCGGACGCACTACGCGCGCGAGGCGCTCGGGCTCGAGGCGATCAACCCGGGTCCGGTGGTGCGCGAGTTCGCGGTCCGCGTCCCCGACCTGCGCGACGTCATGCAGCGCGCCCGGGCCGCCGGGATCAACCCCGGCTACCCCCTGGCGCGGGACTATCCCGAGTTTTCGGACGGGCTTCTCGTTGCCGTCACAGAACGGCGCACCAGGGAGCACATCGACCGCCTGGCCTCCCTTGTCGGTGCTCAGGTTCCGGAGGGTGCGCCCGCATGATCGACGAAACCGTGACCGTCTTCGAACGCTCCCGTGCGGGCAGGCGCGCCTTTGTTGCGCCCGAGACCGACGTTCCGGAGGTGCCGGTCGAGGAGCTGCTCCCCGCCGACGTCATCCGCGAGCGGCCCGCCGAGCTGCCCGAGATCTCCGAGCCGGAGCTGGTGCGGCACTACACGACGCTCTCGTCGAAGAACTTCCACCTCGACGAGGGCTTCTACCCGCTCGGCTCGTGCACGATGAAGCACAACCCGAAGCTGCACGAGCGCGTCGCGGCCCTGCCGGGGCACGCCCGGCTCCACCCGCTCCAGGAGCCCGAGCACGCGCAGGGCGCGCTCGAGCTGATGTGGAACCTCCAGGTGGCGCTCGGTGAGATCGCCGGTCTGCCGCACGTGTCGCTCCAGCCGAGCGCGGGCTCGCACGGCGAGCTGGCCGGGCTGCTGCTCACGCGCGCCTATCACGAGGACCGTGGCGAGCAGCGCACGAAGGTGCTGACGCCCGACACCGCGCACGGCACGAACCCGGCCACCGTGACCATGGCGGGCTACGAGGTGGTGAAGGTGGGGACGGCCGACGACGGCGGCGTGGACCTCGACGACCTGCGCGAGAAGGCCGGCGACGACGTGGCCTGCCTGATGCTCACGAACCCGAACACGCTCGGGCTGTTCGACCGGAACATCGAGGAGATCGCGCGGATCGTGCACGACGCCGGCGCGACGCTCTACTACGACGGCGCGAATCTCAACGCGGTCATGGGCATCACCCGCCCGGGCGACATGGGCTTCGACATCGTCCACTTCAACCTGCACAAGACGTTCACGCAGCCGCACGGGGGCGGCGGGCCGGGGGCCGGGCCGATCGCGTGCTCCGACCGGATCGAGCCGTTCCTGCCGGTGCCGCAGGTGGTGCAGCGCGGGGACTCGTTCGACTTCGACTTCGACCGCCCGAAGTCCATCGGGAAACTGCGGGGCTTCCAGGGGAACTTCGGCGTCTTCGTCCGCTCCTATGCCTATATCTGCTCGCTTGGGCGCGATGGGTTGAAGGACGTGTCCGAGATCGCTGTCCTCAATGCCAACTACCTGAAGGCGCTGCTTGCACGGCCCGGGATCGAGGAGTACCTGCCGATCGCCTTCGACCGGACGTGCATGCACGAGTTCGTGGTGTCGGGCTCCGGCGCGAAGGAACAGCTCGGGATCAAGACGCTCGACATCGCGAAGCGCATGCTGGACCACGACGTGCACCCGCCGACCGTGTACTTCCCGCTGCTGGTGGACGAGGCACTGATGATCGAGCCCACCGAGACCGAGACCAAGGAGCGGCTCGACCACTTCGCCGACGTGATCCGCGCGATCCTGGAGGAGGCGAAGGAGGACCCGGAGGTGGCGCGCACCGCGCCGCACACCACACCGGTCCGCCGCCTCGACGAGGCGGGCGCGGCGAAGCGCCCCGTGGTGCGCTGGCGCCCCGAGGCGGACAACCCGGGCGATCCGGAGCGGGCGCAGAAGGCTCCGGCGTCGGGCTCCGGGGCGATGTGACGCCGTCGTCCGCCGCCTGTGCGCTTGCGCCGGTGAACGGCGGCGGTGAAGGGGTGTTTCCGACGTTGACCGCGCTATGCACGGTTAACGTCGGAGGGTCCGCCTCAATGCCCGTCGTTTACGGCGCTCGCGCGAAGGGCACGCAACGGGTGTGACCGGAGCGCTACGCGAATGAGTGGGCTGGGCGGTATCTCCGAGCAGGCGCGGGACACCTCGCGCCGCCGGGACCGGCAGGCCGCTGCGGTGCTCGCCTTCGCCGCACTCGTTTCGATGTTCATCTTCTTTCCGCTCGGTCTGGTGATCGGGCTGATCGCGATGGGCTACGCGCACGTGTCGGGTGCTCGCGTCCCGTTCTGGGCCGCGCTGGTCATCGTCTGCGTCGGGCTGCTCGCGGTGATCCTCGGCCTCGACACGGACTTCGACTCCGGGCTCTTCCGCGGCTGACCGCGCGGGCATAGACTCGCCGGCATGGAAGGCGCGCCGGCCGGGACCGTCGCCGAGCAGGGAATCACACCCGCCGAGCTCCGGCTCGCGGCGCGCAACCACGCCATGCCGCTGGAGGCCCTGCGCGACGACATCACCCCGGCCGGCCTCCATTACCTGCTCATCCATTACGACATCCCGGCGGTCGATCCCGACACCTTCCGCCTGGAGGTCACCGGCTCGGTCGAGCGGCCTCTGAAGCTCTCCCTCAGTGCTCTCCGTGGAAAGCCAAGCGTCTCCGAGCCCATCACCTTCGAATGCGCCGGCAACGGCCGCGCCCTCCTCGAGCCGCGTCCGCTCAGCCAGCCGTGGCTCACGGAGGCGGTCGGGACCGCGGAGTGGGGCGGCACGCCGCTCGCGCCGCTGCTCGAGGAGGCCGGCGTGAGCGAGAGCGCCGTGGATGTCCTCTTTACCGCCCTTGACGGCGGCATCGAGGGAGGCGTGGCGCAGACCTACGAGCGGGCGCTGCCCGTGGAGGCGGCAACGGACGCGCTGCTCGCCTATGACATGAACGGCGCGCCGCTTCCGCCACAGCACGGCTTCCCGCTACGGCTCGTGGTGCCGGGCTGGTATGGCATGCAGAACGTGAAGTGGCTCACGCGCATCACCGTGCTGGAGGAGTCGTACAAAGGCTTCCAGAACGCGGTGGCCTACCGCATGTACGGCATCGACGGCGAGCCGGGCGAGCCGGTCACACGGATGCTGCCGCGCTCGCTGACGGTCCCGCCGGGAGTGCCCGACTTCATGACGCGCACCCGCCATCTGGCGCCCGGGCGCACGACATTGAGCGGGAAAGCGTGGTCCGGACACGGTCCGATCACCTCGGTGCAGGTCTCCACAGATGGCGGCGAGACGTGGGGCGAGGCCGAGCTGGCCGTGGAGCTGGCGCCGCACGCGTGGCGCGGGTGGACGCACGAGTGGGATGCCCCCGCGGGCGAGCACGTGATCTCCAGCCGCGCCACCGACGCCGACGGCAACACCCAGCCGCTCGAGCCGCCGTGGAACCTGAAGGGCTACGCGAACAACGCGGTCGAGCAGATCCCCGTGACGGTCGCGCCGCCTTCGTAGACTGGCCGACCCGTGCGGATCTTCAGCGGCATCCAGCCCACCGGGCGCAAGCACCTCGGCAACTACATCGGGGCGGTCCGCGGCTGGGTCGACGGTCAGGAGCGCGGCAATCCGGCGATCTACTGCATCGTCGACCTCCACGCCACGGGCGTGTCCTACGAGCCGGAGGCGCTCCCGGGCTATGTGCTCGACACGACCGCGATGCTGCTCGCGTCTGGGCTCGACCCCGAGCGCTGCATCCTGTTCCGCCAGTCCGACCTGCACGAGCACTCGGAGCTCTGCTGGCTGCTCTGCTCGGTGACCGCCTACGGGGACCTCCAGCGGATGCACCAGTTCAAGGACAAGGCCGAGCGCGAGCAGGAGCTCGTGCGCGCGAGCCTCTTCCTCTATCCGGTGCTCCAGGCCGCCGACATCCTGCTCTACAGGACCGACGAGGTCCCGGTCGGCGAGGACCAGCGCCAGCACGTCGAGCTCGCGCGCGAGATCGCCCGCCGCTTCAACTCGACCTACGGCGAGGTCTTCGTCGAGCCGGAGGTAGCGGTCCCCACCACGGGCGCGCGGATCATGGACCTCCAGGATCCGACGGCGAAGATGTCGACGACCTACGGCTCGGACAGCGGCCTCGTCTACATCGACGACGAGCCCGACGCGATCGTCAAGAAGATCAAGCGCGCCCAGACCGACTCCGGCAGCGAGATCGTGCGTGCGCCGGACAAGCAGGGCATCACGAACCTGATCGACATCCTCTCGGTGGCGCGAGGGGTCCCGCCGGAAGAAATCGAGCGAGAGTTCGCGGGCCAGGGTTACGGCGCCTTCAAGCAGGCGGTGGGGGAGGCCACGGCGGAGCTGCTCGCCCCCGTGCGCGAGCGCTACCGCGAGCTGCGCGCCGACCAGGCGCTGCTCGAGCGCACGCTCCAGGAGGGCGCCGCGCGCGCCCGCGAAATCGCGGTGCCGGTCATGGCGGAGGTTCGGTCCGTGATGGGGATCGGGCCGCACACCTAGCGTCCGGGCCTCGCGCTAAAGAATTGCCTTGTGACGCCGATCACAAGGCATATGAAGGCGTTGGATCGCCCACTCGTCCGTCCCCTTCTGATCGTGCTGCTGGCCGCGCTGGCGTGGACGGTCTGGGTGACGGACGTAGGCCTGCACCTCTGACCGGGGCCGCGTCTAGTCTCTCCGGCGATGTCAATCGCCGCGCTCGACCTCGACCTGGAGGTCTTCAACGGGCCGTTCGACCTCCTTCTCACGCTCGTGCTGAAGGAGGAGATCGACCTGCTCGAGGTGGACCTCGCCGAGGTCGTGCTCGCCTACGTCGAGCACCTTGAGCGCGCGGGTGAGCTCGACCTCGAGGCCGCCACCGAGTTCCTCGTCCTGATCGCCGCGCTGCTCGAGTTGAAGTCGCGCCTCATGCTGCCCGCAGAGGACGAGGAGGGGCTCGACATCGAGCCCGTCGAGGCCGCCGAGGAGCTGCTGGCGCGGATGCTGGAGTACCACCGCTACCGCCAGGCGGCCGAGCACCTGCGCGAGCGCCTCGAGGCGGAGCGCGGCTACCGCTACCGCAGCGCGCCGCTGCCGCCAGGGCTGCGCCGGATCTCAATCGAGACGGCCGAGGCGGCGTACGACCCGCAGCGCCTCGCCGAGGCGCTCGGAGGCCTATTGGCGGTGCCGCCGCCGCTCGACCTCCGGCACGTGCGCCGGCCGGCCGTGTCGGTCGAGCAACGCCTGCGGCACCTCCGCGACCTGCTGGCCGGCGGCAGCCGCTTCTCCTTCGACGAGGCCGTCCAGGGCGCCGACAGGCTGACCGAGGCGGTCACGCTGTTCGCGCTCCTGGAGCTCTACAAGGCGGGGGAGGCGAAGTGGGAGCAGGAGGTCCCGTTCGGGCCGATCACGGTGGTGCCGTCGGGATGAACGACCTCGCGCGGACCGTCGAGGCTCTCCTCTTCCTCTCGCCCGAGCCGGTGGCCGTCGAGCGGCTCGCCGACGCCTGCGAGGTGTCCGAGGGCGAGATCGTGGAGGCGCTCGCGAGGCTGCGCGAGCACTACGCCGAGGGCTTCCGCGGCGTCGTGCTGCGTGAGGTCGCGGGCGGCTTCACGCTCGCCACGGATCCGGTCGCCGAGCGCGCCGCCCGCCGCCTGCTCGCGCGCCCGCGCACGCCCCCGCTGACTCAGGCGCAGGCCGAGTGCCTCGCGATCGTGGCCTACCTCCAGCCGGTGTCCCGGCCCGAGGTGGCGCGCATCCGCGGCGTGGCGTCGGAGTCCGCCGTGGGCACGCTGCTGGAGCGCGGCCTGATCGAGGAGTCCGGCCGCTCTCGCTTCGGCGCTGTGATGTACCGCTCGACCGAGCTGTTCGAGAAGCTGTTCGGCCTCCCCGGCCTGGAGGCGCTGCCCGAGCCGGCTCGCTTCGACCCGTCCCCGGAGGACGAGGGCGACATCCGCGAGCGGCTGCTGCGCGCGGGCGAGCAGCGCGCGAAGAACCTCGCCGGCTAGCCCGCCGCCAGCTCGAGCCGCGGCCCGCTGAAGTCCGCGGCCGCCTGCTTCAGGATCTCGAGCATCGCGTCGCTCGCGGGGGAGTGGAAGCCGCCCTCCATCCGGGCGGCGAGCACACCTCGGCGCGGGCCGTCGGACAGGGCGCGCGCGACCACACCCGGATGCAGCGCCGTGAGTGCCATCCGCGGCATCAGCGTGATCCCGACGCCGCCCGCCACGAGCGCCTGCGACGCGAGCGTGTCGTCGGCCTCGAACGCTACGCGCGGCTGGAAGCCCGCGTCGCGGGAGGCGGCCTCCGTTATCCGCCGGCAACCATTGATCGGCGTAGAGACGATCCACGGCTCGCCGGCAAGGTCGCTCAGCGCCAGCCGGCGGCGCCCGGCGAGCCGGTGCGACGCGGGGAGCACCGCGTCGTACTGGTCGTCCATCAGGTGCGTCAGCTCCAGGTCCGGCATCAGCGACATCGCCGGATGGTGGTAGAGCAGGGCCAGATCCACGTCACCGGCCTTCAGCAGCTGGGCGGCCTGCTCGGGCTCCGATTCGCGCATGCTGAGCTCCACCTCGGGATGCCGCTCGTGGAAGGTCGCGACGGCGCGCGGCATGACGGTGGCGCCGGCGCTCTGGAAGCACACGAGCCGGAGCCGTCCGCCGCGCAGCCCGGCGATCGCGTTGACGTCCTCCTCGGCCGACTCGAGCCTTGCGAGGATCACGTCGGCGTGCTTGACGAGCACGGCACCCGCCTCCGTCAACCGGACGCCGCGCGACAGCCGCTCCACGAGCTGAGTGCCCGCCTCGCGCTCGAGCGCGGCGATGTGCTGGCTCACGGCGGACTGCGTGAAGTTGAGCGCCTCGGCGGCGGCGGAGAAGGAGCCCTGCGCGGCGACCTCCCGCAGAACCCTCATGCGGCGGATGTCGAGCATCAGCACAGCTTATCGGGCTGTCAAGCAGCTTTCATTGGGACTAATGGCGGCCATCTGCGAAGCTGATGGCGATGTCGCGCAGTTCCCTCGTCAAGCTGCTCCTGTTGAGCGCGTTCTGGGGCGCCTCGTACCTGTTCATCAAGGTCGCGCTCGAGGACGGCGTGGGCCCGTGGGCGATCGTCTCGATCCGCACGGCACTCGCGGCGCTTGTGCTGGTGCCGCTCGCCGCGCACATGGGCGTCCTCGGCAGCCTCCGCGGCCGGCTCGGAGCGGTCTTCGTGCTCGCGATGGTCCAGGTGGCCGTCCCGCTCACGCTGATCGCGCTTGGCGAGGAGCGGATCTCGTCCTCGCTCACGGGGATCCTGGTGGCGAGCGCGCCCATCTTCACCTTCCTGCTCGCCTTCGCGCTGACGGGCGCCGAGCGCGCCAACCGCGCCAGCCTGGTGGGCGTGGCGATCGGCATCGTCGGCGTGGGGATGCTGCTCGGCGTGGACGCCGGCGGCGGCGCCGAGGCGCTGGTCGGCGGCCTCTTCGTGATCGGCGCGGCCTTCGGCTACGCCGTGGCCGCATGGCACCTCAAGCGGAACCTCACGGGTGTGGAGCCCGTCGCCACCGTCGCCGGCAGCCAGGTGATCGCGGCGCTCGTGATGCTGCCGGCAGGGCTGCTCGACTTCCCGGACTCCGTGCCGAGCCTCGACGCCGTGGCGTCGCTTCTGACGCTGGGCGTGGTCTGCACGGGCTTTGCGTTCGTGCTGTTCCACTCGCTCGTCGCGACCGACGGGCCGGCGCGCGCGTCGCTCGTCGGCTACATCGCGCCCGTGTTCTCGATCTTCTACGGCGTCGTGCTGCTCGACGAGAGCTTCACGGCGGCGACGCTCGCCGGGCTCGTGCTCATCCTCGGCGGATCGTGGCTAGCGGCGGGCGGCGAGCTGCCCACACGCCGCGGCGATGTCACGGCCCCGGGTGAGCCGCACGGTCGTCCGGACGCCGCGCTCCTCGAGGGCGGCCCGGAAGGTCGCGATCGCGTCGCGGCCTGAGCCTCGAAAGCCCGAGCCGGTCGGGTTGTACGGGATCAGGTTGACCTTGAAGGCCCTCCGCGGCTCCAGCACTCCCGCAAGCGCCACCGCCTGCTCGTAGCGGTCGTTCACGCCCTCGAGCATCAGGTACTCCACGAAGACCTGCCGCCTGCGGCGCTCGTGCCAGCGGCGGCAGGCCTCGAGCACCGCGCTCAGCGGATGGCGGTCGTTCACCGGCATGATCTCCGAGCGCAGCGCCTCGTCGGCGGCGTGCAGCGAGAGCGCGAGCCGGACCGGCGGCCCCTCCTCGGCAAGCCGCTCGATCCCCGGGATCCAGCCGACCGTCGATATCCCGATGTTCGAGTGGGCGATTCCCACGTCCGGCAGCCGCTCGCAGGCGGCCAGCACGCTGTCCAGGTTCATGAGCGGCTCGCCCATGCCCATGAAGACAGCGTGGTTCACGGCCTGCTTGCGGCGGAAGTGGAGCGCCTGGTCGAGGATCTCGGACGCCGTCAGGTTGCGCCCGAACCTCATCGAGCCCGTCGCGCAGAACGTGCACGTGAGCGGGCAGCCGGACTGGCTCGACAGGCAGAGCGAGCGGCGGCCGTCGCGGTAGCGCATCAGGACCGCCTCCACGGGGCGGCGGTCGTGGGTCTCGAAGAGCGCCTTCTCGGTGCCGTCGGACGCGAGCGCCTCGTGCACCGCGGTCAGCGACGAGAACGGCACCTCGTCGGCGAGGTCCTCGCGGAGATCTCGCGGGAGATTGGACATCTCGTCGTAGGAGGCCGCGCCCCTGGCCGCCCACTCCCAGACCTGGCGCGCGCGAAAGCCCGGCTCCTCGCGGGAGGCCAGGCGGTCGTCGAGCAGAACGAGGTCCATGCGGCAGGAGTGTGCCGTACGCGAGCATGCGATTCGCGCTGGCGGGGCATAGGGGTGATCGGTGGCGCCTCCTCTGCGTGAAACGACCCCCGTTTCCGGGGACAAGCTGCTCGATGCAGTGCTCGACGCCGCGACGTCTCTGATCGTCGTGGTCGCCGCGGATGCGCGGCTCGTGCGCTGGAACCGCGCGTGCGAGCAGCTGCTCGGCTACACCGCCGCGGACCTGGACGAGCCGGGCGCCGTGCTGGACCTGGTTCCGGAAGCCGAGCGCTCGATCGCGGAGGAGGCGATGAAGGCGCTGATTGCCGGGGAGTCGCCGGTGCGGACCGAGCTGCAGTGGCGGACACGCGCGGGGGACCTGCGGCTGATCGCGTGGTCGATCACCGCGCTGACCGGCCCGGAGGGCGAGGTCACCTACATGGTCGGCACGGGCGTCGACATCACCGACGCGCGCCACTGGGCCGAGGAGCGGGTGGCCGCCGAGGAACGCCTTCGGCACATGGCCGACCACGACGACCTGACGGGCCTGTTCAACAGGCGCCGCTTCGAGGAGGAGCTCGAGCGCCACGTCGCGCACGGGCGCCGCTACGGGATGGACGGCGCGCTACTGCTACTCGACCTCGATGACTTCAAGGCGGTGAACGACGGGCACGGGCACCGGGCGGGCGACCGCGTCCTGACGGCGATCGGAGCCGTGTTGAGGAACCGGCTGCGTGAGAGCGACATGGTGGCTCGCTACGGCGGCGACGAGTTCGCGGTGCTGATGCCCCACGGAGGCGAGGAGGAGGCCGCCGAGCTCGCGGACGTGCTCGTGGAGGCGATCCGGACGGACGTGCCGGCTCCGGAGGGCCCGCTCGGGGCGAGCGTGGGCTTCGCGGTCTTCGAGGGATCGGCGACCCCCGACGAGATGCTCTCGGCGGCCGACGACGCGATGTACGCGGACAAGTCCCGCGAGCGCGCGCCGGTGCGCCACATGCGCCCCGTGGAGTAGGCGCGCCGCCCGGCCGCGCCGGCCGCGCCCGCGTAGCCTCCTCCGCATGCGGCTCGCCAAGTTCCTCGCGCATGCCGGGGTCGCCTCCCGGAGGGCCGCGGAGAGGATCGTCGCGGACGGGCGCGTGACGGTCGATGGCGAGGTCGTTACGGATCCGGCACGGGACGTCGACGAGGCACATCGCGTCGACGTGGACGGCAGTCGCGTGGAGGCTGAGCCCCGCGAGGTGCACGCGCTCAACAAGCCGGTGGGCGTCGTGTCGACCGCGCGCGACACCCATGGGCGGCCGACGGTCGTCGGGCTGGTCAGGTCGCGGCGGCGCCTCTACCCGGTGGGGCGGCTCGACGCCGAGACCACCGGCCTGATCCTGCTCACGAACGACGGCGAGCTCGCCGACCGGCTCACCCACCCCCGCTACGGCGTGAAGAAGGTCTACCGCGCGCGCGTGCAGCCGCCGCGCCTGTCGCCGCGGGCACTTCGGGCACTGACGGAGGGCGTCGAGCTCGACGATGGACGGACGGCGCCCGCGCGGGCCCGACAGCCCGCGACCGGGGTCGTGGAGCTCACGATCCGCGAGGGCAAGAAGCGCCAGGTCCGCAGGATGATCGAGGCCGTCGGGCACCGGGTGGTGGAGCTCGAGCGCGTGGCGTTCGGCCCGCTCGGCCTGCGCGGCCTCGAGCCCGGCGAGAGCCGCCGGCTCACCAAGGCCGAGGTGGACCGCCTGCGCCGGGCGACCGAACCCCGCCCCGGCCAGCGGCGCGGGCGGCCTCGCAAGCGAACGACGGCATCGAAGGGGAGGAAGCGTCCTGACTAGGGCTTGCCACAGACGCCCCAGTCAGGAAGGTAGACCTGTCGATGCTTCCGTTCGTGCGGCTGACACAATCGGCGCCGCATGAAGCTGCGCGCGCTGCGAGGCGCCACCACCGTCGAGGCCAACGAGCCGGACGCCATCCTGTCGGCGACCGAGGAGCTCGTGCGCGAGGTCATGGAGCGCAACCGGCTCGACCCCGAGCAGATGGTGAGCTGCATCTTCACCTGCACGAACGACCTCGACGCGGAGTTCCCAGCCGTGGCCGCGCGCAACCTCGGCCTCTCCGCCGTCCCGCTGCTGTGCGCAAGGGAGATCGACGTTCCAGGCGCGCTGCCGATGGTCATAAGGCTCCTCCTCCATTGCTATACGAACCCGGAGACCGAGCCCAAGCACGTGTACCTGCGCGAGGCCGAGTCGCTCCGCCGTGACCTCCAGGGTGCCCAGTGACCGGGCTCGAGTTCAACTCGCGCGTGCGCGACATCCCGGTCTACCCGGCGGCTTCGACGTATGCGTTC
The DNA here is from genome assembly GCA_035705985.1 of Thermoleophilaceae bacterium. GTDB lineage: Bacteria > Actinomycetota > Thermoleophilia > Solirubrobacterales > Thermoleophilaceae > JACVRW01. Next base: position 7,420 of record DASSVP010000105.1, on the reverse strand, counting down.
GACGGCGAGCTGGTCAAGCTCGCCTCGAACGAGACGCCCTTCTCGCCGCATCCGCAGGTGCTCGAGGCCGTAGAGGCGCAGCTCAGGACGCTCAACCGCTATCCCGACCCCGAGAAATCGGTGCTCCGGCGCCGCATATCGGAGCGGACGGGCGTGCCGGTCGGCCGCGTGGCGATCGGCAACGGGTCCTGCGAGCTGCTGCTCGCCGCCGCCGATGCGATGCTCGAGCCCGGCGCCGAGGTCGTCTACGCTTGGCCGTCCTTCTCGATCTACCCGCACCTCGCGGCGATGTCCGGCGCGCGCGCGGTCACCGTCTCCCTCAACGAGGCCGGCGAGCACGACCTCGACGCGATGGCGCGCGAGGTGACCGGAGCCACGCGGCTCCTGATCGTCTGCAACCCGAACAACCCCACCGCCACGGGGCTGCCGCCGTCAGCGATAGACGACTTCGTGGCCGAGCTGCCGCGCCGCGTGGCGGTCTTCCTGGACGAGGCCTACGTGGAGTTCTCGACCCTCCAGGACCCGGACGAATCGCTCGGCCTGCTCGACAAGCACCCGAACCTGATCCTGCTGCGGACGTTCTCGAAGGTCTACGGCCTCTGCGGGCTGCGCGTGGGGTACGCGCTCGGGTCCGAGGACTTCCGGCTTGCCGTCGACCGCGTGCGGCAGCCGTTCTCGGTGAACGCCCTGGCACAGGCGGCCGCCACCGAGGCGCTCAATCACGTGGACGAGGTCGAGCGGCGGGTGGAGCAGACGGCGATCGAGCGGATGCACATGGAGTCCGAGCTGGAGGAGCGCGGCTACGAGACCACCGACAGCCAGGCGAACTTCTCGTGGGTCTCGCTGGGCGACCGCGACGAGAGCGAGGTCGTGGACGGCCTGGCGAAGCGGGGCGTGATCGTGCGCGCCGGCGGCGCGCTGGGCCAGGAGGGTTGGATGCGGGTGACCTACGGGTCGCGTCATGAGAACGACCGTTTCCTCGCTGCGCTGGACCAGCTGAGCTGAGCCTGCTACAAACATCTGAGTGACTCGCCGGTCCCCCTCTCACCGCTGGCCCTGCCGATTTAGCTAGGCGTACGGCGTCGACTCGACGCCGCGCCGCAGATCGCAGTGCCGGCATTTCAACTTTGAGAGGCTTTAGGGACAGATGATGATCGTGATGAAAGAGGGGGCGTCGCAGGCGGAGATCGACGCCGTCGTGAGGCGCGTGGAGTCCGTCGGCGCGCATGCGCACGTCTCCGCGGGCGAGCTCGTAACCGTCATCGGCGCAATCGGCGACCGCGAGCACGTCGCGAACCTCGGGCTCGACGGAGCGCCGGGCGTCGACCACCTGGTGCCGATCCTCAAGCCGTACAAGCTCGCGTCGCTCCAGTACCGGCGCGAGCAGCGAACCGTCCTCGAGATCGACGGCCGCCGGATCGGCGGCGACCACTTCGCGACGATCGCCGGCCCGTGCACCGTCGAGTCGCGCGAGGTGCTGCTCGACGCCGCCCGCATCGTGAAGGACGCGGGCGCGCAGTTCCTGCGCGGCGGCGCCTACAAGCCGCGCACCTCGCCGTACTCCTTCCAGGGCCTCGGCGAGGCCGGGCTGCGCCTCCTCGCGGAGGCGAAGGCAGAAACCGGCCTCCCGATCGTCACCGAGCTGATGGACGTGCGCGACCTCGAGCCGGTGCTCGAGGTGGCGGACGTGGTGCAGCTCGGCGCGCGCAACATGCAGAACTACACGCTGCTCACCGAGGGGGGCCGCGCCGGCAAGCCGGTGCTGCTGAAGCGCGGGCTGTCCGCGACGCTCGAGGAGCTGCTGATGGCGGCGGAGTACGTGCTGAAGGAGGGCAACGAGGCGGTGATGCTCTGCGAGCGCGGCATCCGCACCTACGAGCCGAGCTACCGCTTCACGCTCGACCTGATGGCGGTCCCGGTTCTGCGCGAGCTCACGCACCTGCCGATCGTGATCGACCCGAGCCACGCGGCCGGCAAGCGCTCGCTGGTGGAGCCGCTCTCGCTGGCGGCCGCCGCGGCCGGCGCCGACGGGATCATCGTCGAGGTGCACCCGAGCCCCGAGGAGGCCGTCTGCGACGGCCCGCAGGCGCTGTACGCCGACGACTTCGCGGCGTACCTGCGCAAGCTCGAGGCGGCGGCCGAGCTTGCGGGGAAGCAGTTCTCGACGGTATGACACGCCTTGCCGCACGGCGGTGACTCCGTGCGCATAGCCGTCCTCGGCGTGGGGCTGATCGGCGGCTCGATCGGCCTCGCGGCGCGGGAGCACGTCGAGGACGTTGAGATCGTGGGCTTCGGCCGCGATCCCGAGCGGCTGCGCGCGGCCGCCGAGCGCGGCGCGATCGACCGCGCCGCGGACTCCATCGAAGGGGCCGTGACCGGCGCGGACCTCTGCTTCGCGTGCGCACCCGTGGGCGTGCTGCCGGAGCTGGTGCGCGCGGCGCTGGAGGCGTCGGGGCCGGACACGGTCGTGTCAGACGTGGGCTCGACGAAGCAGGACCTGGTGAGCCGGACCGCCGACCCCCGCTTCGTGGGCGGCCACCCGATCGCGGGCGCGGAGACCGCCGGAGTGGAGCACGCTCGCGCCGACCTCTTCCAGGGCGCCGTCTGGTACCTCACTCCTCACGAGCAGTCGGGCGGGCTTCTGTACGAGCGGCTACACCGCTTCGTGGTCGACGTGGGCGCGCGGCCGGTGGCAGTGGACGCCGAGATGCACGACCGGCTCGTGGCCGTCTTCAGCCACCTCCCGCACGTGCTCGCGAACGTGCTCGCCTCGCAGGCCGCGGCGCGCCTCTCGGAGCACGGCGAGGCGCTCCGCCAGGTGGGCCCGAGCTTCCGCGACATGACGCGTGTGGCGGGCGCGAACACCGCGATGTGGAGCGACATCTACCGCTCCAACCGTGCGGCGATCGCCGAGGAGATCCGCCGCTTCCGCGCCGAGCTCGGCGAGGTGGAGCGCCGCCTCGAGGCCGGCGAGGTGGAGGACTGGAACGACCAGGCCCGCGAGGACCGCCGCACGCTGCTCGAGGCGGGCGCCCCCGGCGGGCCCGTCCACGAGCTGCGCCTCACCGTGCCGAACCGCCCCGGTATCGTCGCGCAGGTGGCGCTCGAGCTCGGCAGGGCAGGGGTGAACATCCTCGACATGGCGCTCGCGCCCGCGAGCGACATGCGCACCGGCGCGATGAGCCTGTGGATCGCCGGCGACACCGAGGCCGCCCGCGCTCGCGAGCTGATCGGCGGACTCGGCTTCCCAGTCCGCGCGGAGTGACGCGCTCGGTGCGCTTCGCACCCGACGGCCCTCTGCGCGGCGACTACACCCCGCCGCCCGACAAGTCGATCTCGCACCGCGCGGCGCTGTTCGCCGCAATGGCCGACGAGCCGGTCGCGGTGCGGAACTACCTCGACTCCGAGGACACGCACTCGACGCTGAACGCGGTCAGGACGCTCGGGGCGGCGGTGGAGCAGGGGCCGGACGGGGAAATCACGATCCGCGGCGTGGGGCTGCACGCTCCGCTCGAGGCCACGGGCGGCCTTCTGAACGTGGGCAACGCGGGAACGCTGATGCGGCTGCTGCCCGGCTGGCTCGCGGGACAGCCGGGCGGCGTCTGGACGCTCGACGGCGATGAGTCCATCCGGCGGCGGCCCGTGGACCGGGTCGCGGAACCGCTTCGCATGATGGGCGCGACGGTCGAGGCGCGGGACGACCGCTACCCGCCGCTCACCGTGACGGGCGCGCAGCTCACCGGCATCGAGTACGAGCTTCCGGTCCCGAGCGCGCAGGTGAAGTCGTGCGTCCTGATCGCCGGGATGTTCGCTTCGGGCTCCACGACCGTCCACGAGGGCGCCACGAGCCGGGACCACACCGAGCGGATGCTGCGGCGGGCGCGCGTGCCGTTCGAGCGCGACGGGCTGAGCTCGACCGTGTGGCAGGTCGACGAGCTGGAGCTGGACGAGGTGGTGGTGCCGGGCGACCCGTCCTCGGCCGCCTTCGTCGTGGCCGCGGCAATCCTGGTGAGCGGCTCGCGCGTCGTGATCCGGGACGTCGGGCTCAACTGGACCCGCACAGGCTTCTTCCGGATCGCTGAGCGCATGGGCGCGGTGATCGTGGGCGAGCTCGAGGAGCCGCACGCCGACTCCGACCGCGAGCCGGTGGGCGAGCTCGACGTGGCCTCGGGCCCGCTCGAGGGGACGGTCGTCGAACCCGACGAGGTGCCGCTCGCCATCGACGAGCTGACGCTGGTGGCGCTCCTCGGCGCCCACGCGGAGGGCGAGACCGTCGTCCACGGCGCGGAGGAGCTCCGGCTGAAGGAGTCGGACCGGATCGCCGGCGTGGTCGACGGCCTGCGCGGCCTCGGCGCCGACATCGAGGCGACCCCCGACGGCTTCGTGGTTCGCGGCGATGGCTCCCCGCTGCGCGGCGGGACGATCGACGCCAGGGGCGACCACCGCATGGCGATGCTCGGGGCGGTTGCCGGGCTCGCGTCCGTGGAGGGAGTGGAGGTCGCCGGGATGGACGCCGCGGCGGTCTCGTACCCGGGCTTCGAGCGGGACCTCCGCGCGCTCATGTAGCTTGCGCGGCCGGTGGACGACTGGCTGCTATTCCTCCATGTGCTCGCGGCATTCCTGCTGGTGATCACCGTAGTCATGTACAGCGCCGTGGCGCTCGGCGGGACCCTGGGCGGGCGCGCGACCTTCATCGCGGACCGCTGCTGGGACGTCGGCGGCCTGGGCACGCTCATCCTCGGCGTCTGGCTAGCGCTGAAGCTCGACGAGTACGGCATCTTCGACGGCTGGATCATCGGCGCGCTCGTGCTCTGGCTCGTCGCCACCGGCCTCGGTGAGACGGTGCGCAAGCGGACGGCGGAGGTCCGCGACGGCGACGGCACCGTCACCACCGGTGCCGTCACCACGCTCCACTGGGTCCGCACGCTCACCGTGCTCGCCCTGCTGGTACTCATGATCTGGAAGCCGGGCGCATGAAGTTCCCGCTGTTTCTCCACGTTCTGAGCGCGATGGCGCTCGTGGGCACGCTGGTGCTGGCCGCGACCTCGGTCGCCGCGGACAACCACCGGCTCGGCTACCGCGCGCTGCTCTGGGGCGCGATCCCGAGCTGGATCGTCATGCGAGTGGCGGCGCAGTGGGTCTTCTCGGAGCAGGGCTGGGACGACGTGGACCCGGAGCCGGCGTGGATCGGGATCGGCTTCGCCACGTCCGAGAGCACCTTCCTCCTGATCATCGCGGCGACCGTCTGTGCGTGGCGGGCCGTGAAGCGCGGGCGCGGCGACGGACTCCGGACGGCGGTGCTCGTCCTGCTCGCGCTCGTCCTCGTGGCGTACCTCGTGGCCATCTGGGCCATGACGACGAAGCCCACGTAGCCTTCCGGCCCATGGTCGTGGCCATCGACGGCCCCGCCGGGGCGGGGAAGAGCACGGTCGCGCGCGCGCTCGCGCGTGCGCTGGGCTTCACCTACATGGACTCCGGCGCGATGTACCGGGCGGTGGGGCTCATGACCCGGCGCCACGGCGGGCCGCCCGCCGAGCGCGCGTCCGAGCTCGAGATCCAGCTCGGCGAGCGCGTGGTCGCGAACGGCGAGGACGTGACCGAGGCGATCCGCATGCCCGAGGTCTCCGAGGCGGCGTCGGCTGTCGCGACCGACCCCGCGGTGCGCGAGGCGCTGGTGAAGAAGCAGCGCGAGCTGCTCGCCGCCGGCGACTGGGTGGCGGAGGGGCGCGACATCGGCACGGTCGTCGCGCCGGACGCCGCGGTGAAGGTCTTCCTGACCGCCTCGCCCGAGGAGCGCGCCCGGCGGCGCGCGGAGGAGCTGGGCACCGACGTCGGGACGGTCCTGCGCGACCAGACGCTCCGGGACGCACAGGACATGGACCGCGAGCACTCGCCGCTGATGCAGGCGCGGGGCGCCGTCGAGGTGGACACGACCGGGCTCGACGTGGACGGTGTGGTGCAGCGCATCGTGGAGCTCGTGGACAGGGCGAGATGAGGCGCCCGACGGTCGCGGTCGTGGGCTATCCCAACGTGGGGAAGTCGACGCTCGTGAACCGGTTGTCCGGGACGCGCGAGGCGGTGGTGCACGAGCAGGCCGGCGTGACGCGCGACCGCAAGGAGATCGACGCGGACTGGAACGGCGTGGGCTTCACGCTGATCGACACGGGCGGCGTGGACTTCGCCGGCGAGCACGAGATGGCCGAGGAGATTCGCCGCCAGGCGCTGATCGCGCTGAACGAGGCCGACCTCGCGGTGTTGGTGGTGGATGCCCGCGCCGGCCTGCGGCCGGGCGACGCCGAGCTGGCGCGCGAGCTGCGCGGCGGCGAGGTGCCGGTGCTCGTGGCCGCCAACAAGGTGGACGACGCGCGGCAGCAGGGGCTGGCCGGCGAGTTCTACGGGCTCGGCCTCGGCGACCCGATGCCGGTGTCGGCGACGCAGGGCCTCGGGACCGGCGACCTGCTGGACCGGATCGTGGAGCGGCTCCCACAGGTCAGCGCCGAGCGCGAGGAGGTCACGCGGTTGGCGCTGATCGGGCGGCCGAACGTCGGCAAGTCGTCGCTGGTCAACCAGTTGCTGGGGGAGGAGCGCGTGATCGTGACCGACGTGGCGGGCACCACGCGCGACGCGATCGACACGCGGATCGAGTTCGAGGGCCGCGAGGTGATCCTGGTGGACACGGCCGGCCTGCGGCGCCGTACCAAGGTGGCGGGGACGGTGGACTACTACGCGCAGCTGCGCTCCGAGCAGGCGGCCGGGCGCGCGGACGTGGCGATCGTCGTTTGCGACGCGAGCGAGGGGGTGACCACCGAGGACCTGCGCGTGGCGGAGCTGGCGATGAAGCAGAAGTGCGCGACGGTGATCGCGCTGAACAAGTGGGACATCACGCAGACCGACCTCGAGGACGCGAAGGCGAGGGTGGCCCGCAAGCTGCGCCAGCGCCCGCAGGTGATGGCGGTCGCCGCCGCGTCCGGGCGCGGGCTCAAGCGGCTCGTGGCCGAGGCCCTCTGGCTCGCCGACCGCTCGGCGCAGTGGATCCCCACGCCGGAGCTGAACCGCTTCGTGAGCGACATCCAGGCGATCCGCCAGCCTGCGGCGGTGCGCGGGAAGCGGCTGAAGATCTACTACATGAGCCAGTTCGAGACGAAGCCGCCGCGCTTCGCGATCCAGGTGAACAACCGCGGTCTCGTGACGCGCGACTACGCGTACTTCCTCGAGAACCGCCTGCGCGAGCGCTACAAGCTGGAGGGCGTGCCGCTCGTGATCGACTTCAAGACGTCACGGGGGCGAAGCGAGCGGTGAAGTGCCGCAGGGCGGGCGGCTCCTCGATGATCTCGAGGCCGCGCAGCTCGCCGGCCCGCTGCGCCACGTACTCGCACACCTCGATCACGTAGTCGACGTGCGACTGCGTGTAGGTGCGGCG
>DASSVP010000104.1:0-32746 GCA_035705985.1 Thermoleophilaceae bacterium | reverse complement strand
AGGAACTCCTGGTGCGGGTGCTTGCGCCCGCCCTGGGGCGGCACCGACGCAACCGTGCCCTCGAGGATCTTGAGAAGCGCCTGCTGCACGCCCTCGCCCGACACGTCGCGCGTGATCGACGGGTTGTCCGCCTTGCGAGCGATCTTGTCGACCTCGTCGATGTAGATGATCCCGGTCTCCGCCTTCTTCACGTCGAAGTCCGCGGCCTGGATCAGCTTGAGCAGGATGTTCTCGACGTCCTCGCCGACGTAGCCCGCCTCGGTGAGCGCCGTGGCGTCCGCGATCGCGAACGGCACGTTCAGGATCTTCGCGAGCGTCTGGGCGAGCAGCGTCTTGCCGCAGCCGGTGGGGCCGAGCAGAAGGATGTTGGACTTCTGGAGCTCCAGATCCTGCTCGCCGTCCGACTGCATCATCTGGACGCGCTTGTAGTGGTTGTAGACGGCCACCGACAGCGTGCGCTTGGCCGGCTCCTGGCCCACCACGTACTCCTGGAGGACCGAGTAGATCTCCTTCGGCTTCGGGAGATTCTCGAGGTCGAACGTCGGAGCGCCCGTGAGCTCCTCGTCGATGATCTCGTTACAGAGATCGATGCACTCGTCGCAGATGTAAACGCCGGGCCCGGCGATCAACTTCTTCACCTGACGTTGCGACTTTCCGCAGAAGCTGCAGAGGAGTTGTTCGTTCGAGTCGGTAGGCCGGGCCACGGTTCTGCTCTCTCTCTCCCTGGGCGCGAGGGTAGCGCACCTAGGGATACGCGGCGAGGGTCGAAGTCCCTTCTAGACGCTTGACCTAGACACCGCGCGACGGCGCGACCTCGGCGTCTAGTGCTTCGCGATGACCCGGTCGATCAGGTTGTACTGCTGCGCCTCGTCGGCGCTCATGAAGTAGTCGCGCTCGGTGTCGCGGGCGACCTTCTCGAGGTCCTGCTTCGTGTGCTTGGCGAGGATCTCGTCCAGGCGGCGGCGCACGTCGATGATCTCCTTGGCGTGGATCTCGATGTCGGTGGCCTGGCCCTGGAACGCCGAGCTGACCTGGTGGATCAGGATCTTCGAGTTCGGGAGCGACATGCGCTTGCCGTCGGCGCCGCCCGCGAGCAGCAGAGCCCCCATCGACATCGCGATGCCGACGCAGATCGTCTGCACGTCGGGCTTGATGAACTGCATCGTGTCGTAGATCGCGAGCCCCGCGTACACCGATCCGCCCGGCGAGTTGATGTAGAGCGAGATGTCCTTGTCCGGGTCCTCAGACTCCAGGTGAAGGAGCTGGGCCACGATCAGGTTGGCGATGTCGTCGGTGACGGGAGTGCCGAGGAAGACGATCCGCTCGTTCAGCAGGCGCGAGTAGATATCGAAGGCGCGCTCGCCGCGAGACGTCTGCTCGACCACCATTGGAACGAGAGGGCTCATAGGGCCGGAGACTCTAGCGAGCAGTCTCTGGAGTCCACAGCTTCTCTCGGGCCGCGGCTCGCTCGGCGTCGACCGGCGTCGCGTTCTCGACCACGAGGTCCACGGCCTTGCGCATCGCGATGTCCTCGCGAAGCGCCTCGTCGGCGCCCTGCGAGCGCGCCCGCTTGAGTGCGCGCTTCACCTGCTTGTCGTTGGCTTCGGGCGGCATCGAGGCACGGAGCGCCTGCTCCAACTCCTCGTCGGAGACCACTATCCCCTCGGCCTCCACGATCGCCGCCAGCACCGCCTCGCGCTTCAGCGCCGTCTCGGCCTCCGGCTCCGACTCGGTGACGAGCTCCTCCTCTTCCTTGCCGGTCATGGCGAGGTACTGGCCCGGGTCGATGCCCTGCGCCTGGAGCCGGCGCGCGGTGCGGTGCCACATCTCGTGTGCCTTCGAGTGCACGAGCTCGTGGGGCACCTCGATCTTCGCCTGCGCGACGACGGCGTCCACCGCCGCCTCGCGGAACTCGGCCTCGATCGCTTGCCTCTCCGCCTGCGCGATGCGCGATTGGATCTCGGATCGAAGTTCGTCGAGGGTGTCGTACCCGCCCGCCTCGACCGCGAAGTCGTCGTCCAGCTCGGGCAGCTTCTTCTCCTTGACCTCCTTCACCTCGACGGTGAACGACGCGTCCTGGCCGGCGAGCTGCTCGGCCGGGTAGTCGTCCGGGAAGGTCAGCTCGACGTTGCGCTGATCGCCGGCGGACGCCCCCTTGAGCTGCTCCTCGAAGCCGGGGATCAGCCGCCCGGAGCCGAGCTCCACGACCTGGCCGCGCCCCTCCCCGCCCTCGAACTCCGTGCCGTCGAGGGAGCCGACGTAGTCCATGACCACGAAGTCGCCCTCACCGGCGGGACGGTCCACCGTCTCGAGCGACGCGAGCGACTCGCGGATGCGCTCGAGCTCGGCCTCCACCTCCTGGTCGTCGACCTTCGGCTCGCGGCGTCCGACCTCGACGCCCTTGTAGTCGCCGAGCTGCGCGGGCGGCACGACGCCGACCTCGATCGTGAAGGCGAGCGGAGCGCCCTTCTCCGGCAGGTCCGAGAGGTCGACCTGCGGGTCGCCAACGGTCTGGATGCCGGCGTCGGCGAGCGCCGCCTCGTACCAGCCGGGAAGTCCGCGGCGAACGGCCTCGTCCAGCACCGCCTCGCGGCCGACCTGCTGGAGCACCACCTCCGCGGGCACCTTGCCGCTGCGGAAGCCGGGCACGCGCATCTCGCGCCCGAGCTGCGAGGCGGCCGTCTTCAGCTCGCGCTCGAGCGCCTCGGTCGGGACCTCCACCTCCACGCGCACGCGCGAGTCGGGCAGCTCCGTCGTGTTCGTCTTGATGCCTGCCGGCATGAACCGGTGACTGTACCTTGCGGTTTCGTGAAAGCTCACGAGCGCTTCGAAGCGTGGTTGGTGACCGGGCCGCTCGGCCATCTCTGGAGCGCGCTGGTCGATATGGCGATCGTCTGGACGCGCTGGCTGCTGAACCGCGCGCGGCGGCGCGTTTAGGTGAGCGCCGCGCTCGGCTGGGGAGCCCTGGCGGCGTCGTCGCTGGTGCTGGGCGCGCTCATTGGGCTCGCGCGGCCGTGGTCGGAGCACTCGGTCGGGCTCGTGCTCGGCTTCGGCGCCGGCGCCCTCATCAGCGCGGTGAGCTTCGAGCTTGCCGAGGAGGGCGTCAAGATCGCCGGCGGCCTGCCGGTGGCGATCGGCCTCGCCGCCGGCGCCATGACCTACTTCGTCGCGTCGGGACGCGTCGCGGCCATGGGCGGCGGCACGGCGCTCGCGCTCGGCGCGCTACTCGACGGCGTCCCGGAGCAGCTCGTGCTCGGCATCGGCCTTGCCGGCGGCGAGGCGGTGAGCGCGGGCCTGCTGGTCGCGATCTTCGTGTCGAATCTCCCGGAGGCGATCGGCGGCGCGAACGACATGCGGCGTGCGGGGCACGAGCGCGGCCGGGTGGCGCGAAACTGGGTCGGCATCGCGGCCGTGTGCGCGCTCGCCACCGTCGTGGGCTACGTGGCCGCCGATGCCGCCTCGGACGACCTCCGCGGCGGGATCAACGGGTTCGCCGCGGGGGCGCTGCTCGTGATGCTGGTGGACACGATGATCCCCGAGGCGCGTGATGGAGGCGGGCGCGCCGCAGGACTCGTCACCGTGCTCGGATTCGCCGTGGGCGCCGGCCTGTCGCTCGCCTAGCCGCCCCGCCGGCGCGCCACGAGGAAGCCGAGCGCGGCGCCGACGAGCATCGACAGGGCGATCACGATGATCAGCGGCGTCTCCCAGGTGCCGAGGATCCAGTTGACGTCGACCTCGTCGACGTTCAGCGCGGCGAACGCGGCGCCGAGCCCGGCCAGCACCAGCCCGGCGATCTGGCGTTTCTCCATGCGGTCAGTGTCTCAGGTCAGCGGACGCTCGCGGGCGCCGGCAGGCGGGCCAGCCGCCGCCGGTAGCCGTTCATCACCGAGCGCGGGAAGTCGGCGTGCGTCTGCGTGCGCAGGCGCGCCACGCGCTCGCGGTGGAACGGGCTGTCGCGGTTCTCGTTGTGGCCGATGACGTTCCGCGTGGCGATGCCGTGGCGTCCCTGGAGGGCGCGCGTGAGCCGCAGCGAGGCGGCGAGCTGGCGCCGGTTGCCCATCACCTGGGCGTCGCTCATTCCCACGTGCTCGATGCCGATCGCCGTCCAGTTGAGGCCGACGGTGTGGCGGCACATGATCGTCGGTGGCACGAGCCGGAAGATCGTCCCATCGCGGCCGATCACGTAATGCGAGCAGACGCCGGGGAGCTCACCCAGCTCGGAGTCGGGCTGGTTGCGCGAGAAGAGGTCGAAAACCGGCGGGAAGCTCGACGTGACGGTGTAGTGCTGGACGATGACCTTCGGGTCGCGCAGCCGGAAGTCGTGGAAGCCGTAGTGGCGCTGCGCGTAGTCCGCCATGTCGGCCCTGCGCGCGGCGGTGTACGGGATCGGCTTTCGCCGCTCGCGCGGCGGCGCGAGCGCGCCTGCGAGGGCCAGCGTGGCGCCGGCGTGGCGCCGCGCACCCGCGGCCGTGAGCGCGCCGCCCGCCAGCTCGACCACGAAGGCCGTGTCGCCGGTGAAGGTGCGGTTCTGCCACGAGATCGCCGTGCCGCGGTAGTTCGGGAGGTCCCTGCGCGGCAGGCCGCTGCGCGCCGAGTAGAGGCGCTCGAGCGTCGCGTCGCCCGTGCTCTTCACGACCATCCGCAGCGCCTGGTGGTACCAGAGCGTCACGCGCGGGCGCTCGCGCTCCACGAAGCGCTGCATGACCTGCGTCTCGGCCTCGGACGCCGGGCCGGGCCCCGACTCGTAGACGCCGTCCTGGTGCTCCCAGCGGTACGGGAAGTTGCGGTTGAGATCGACGCCGTTGGCGTTGTGGCGCGTGCCCGCCGCGGTGCCGTCGGGGTTCGCGTCCGGCACGAGCCAGAGCGCGGTGCCGCGCGGCGGGCGCGCGCGGCGGAGCCGCTCGACCACCGCCCGGCCGGCCTGCTCGTTGCCGTGGACGGCGCCCACCACCAGCAGCTTCACGCGCGCGCGTGGGCTGCCCACCAGCAGCGCGCGGATCGGGCGGTCCTGCTCCGACCGCCCGATCGTCTCCCAGCCCGGCGACTGGGCGGGGCCGGGCGACGCGGCGGCCGCCGCGGCCGCGACGCCTGCGAAGAAGCCCGTGAGCAGCACTCGCACGAGTATGCCCAGGCCGTGTCGCGGTAGGGTCAGCCGCTCGTGATCGCAGAGCTGGCGGAGCGCGCAGCCGCGGGAGGGCGGCTTGCCATCGACACGGAGTTCGTGTCCGAGCGCCGCTACCAGGCTCTGCTCTGCCTCGTGCAGGTGGCGGTGCCCGACCCGCCCGCCGAGGGCGGCGTGCGCACCGAGGTGCTCGACCCGCTCGAGGGCGACCCCGACTTCTCGCCGCTCGCGGGGGTGCTGGCCGATCCGGACGTCGAGGTGGTCATGCACGCCGGGCGCCAGGACGTCGCGCTGCTGAAGCGGACGCTCGACACCGAGGTGCGGAACATCTTCGACACGCAGGTCGCGGCGGGCTTCCTCGGCTTCGGGAACCAGGAGGGCTACGAGTCGCTGGTCCGCAAGGTGCTGAGGGTGAAGCTGAAGGGCAGCGAGGGCTTCACCCGCTGGGACAAGCGGCCGCTCACGCCGCTCCAGCTCGAGTACGCGGCCGACGACGCGCGGCTGCTGCTGGCGCTCGGCGAGGAGCTCGAGCGCCGGCTCGAGGAGCGCGGCCGGCTCGAGTGGGCGCGCGAGGAGGCGCGCAGCCTCGAGGACGTTAGCGACGAGCGCGACGCGCAACGCTCGTACGAGCGCCTGCCGCGCCTGGGGCGCCTCAGCGAGAGCGCCCGCGGCGTGGCGCTGCAGCTTGCCGAATGGCGTGAGGAGGAGGCTCGCTCGGCGGACCGGCCGCCCGGCACCGTCCTGCCCGACCAGGCGCTCGTGGAGCTGGCCCGCCGCACCCCGCGCGACAAGCAGGGGCTGGAGCAGATCCGCGGTCTGCCGCCGCAGACGCTGCACCGCCGGGCCGACGCGCTGCTCGCCGCGATCGCACGTGGCCGCAATCGCAGCGCTCCCGCCGCGCCCTCCGAGCCGCCCGGCCGCGACCCGGCCGACGCCCCGCTCGTGTCGCTGGCCCAGGCGCTCGTGCGCCACCGCTCGATGGAGACCGGGGTGGCCGTGGAGCTGATCGCGACCCAGTCCGAGCTGTCCGCCCTGATCGCGTCGCTGCGCCGAGGCGAGGACGGCGACCAGATGCGCGTGGCCAGCGGCTGGCGCCGCGTGCTGGTGGGCGACGAGCTGAAGGAGCTGGTGGAAGGCCGCCGTGCGCTGAGCGTGAACCCCGACGGCGGCCTGCGAGTCAGCCCGACGTAGAGGGCAGCCGTAGTCCCTGCGGCAGCTCGCCTTCGTCGATCAGGCGGCGGATGTCGCCGCTTCGCCTCGGGCTCAGGTATACGTGGCGCTGACCCACGCTCGGCTTCTGCTCCAGCAGGCCGGCGGCCAGGAGGGCCTCGCCCACCTCGTATGCGAGCGCGCGCTCGTGGCCGGCGAAGCCGCGGGCCAGGTGGTCGAAGGCGGTGTGGTAGCCGCCCCACTTCCCCATCCCGTCCAGGCGCTGCAGGATGCGGCGGGCGACGCGCCGGGTCGGGTCGGGGTCCTCGTGCGCGCGTGAGACCTGGCCGGAGGGCTCGAGCAGTCGCAGCAGCTGCGGCTCCAGCGCTTCGACCGTCTCGTCGTCGAGGGGCGAGCCGCCCAGGCGGGTCACCGCCTCCGCCACTCGCAGCGGGTGCGTCGGGCCGATCGGCGGCCGCAGATCGCTCACCTCCTCCAGCACGTGGCCCGGCAGCAGGTGCGCGCGGGCGCGCAGGCGGTCTATCCGCTTCTCCTCGAACTCGGCGTTGAGCGCCTCGAACGCGTACTCCGCCGCCTCGGTCGCGTCGGCGGTTGGGTAGGCCAGCGCCAGCATTCCGTCGAGCTGCCCGAGCCGTAGCCGGAGGTCGTCGGGCGAGCCCGCCGGGCCGGGCGACGCGCCCTCCACCAGGTGTTCCACGACCGCCGCCGCGAGCGCGGCCGCCCGCTCGGTCACGGCGCCGGGGTCGGCGCGCAGTTCCGGCGAGATGGGCAGCGCCGCGACCACATCCTCGCCCGCCGCCACCGCGACGGCGATCGGCGTCGCGTAGCCGGTGCGCTTCTCCCCCAGCTCGCGCGCGCCGCGGCCCAGCTCCGCGTCGAGCAGGCGGCGGAGCCGCGCGGACGTGTCGCGCGGGGCGTCCGGGCCGCCCGCCTCGGCGAGCGCGAGCTCGAGCTCGCTGCGTCCGTCGGCCATCCCGGCAGCGTACGCGGCGCGCCAATGGGTACGGTCCAACTCGTGAACGAGAAGTACGTGCGCATCTACCTACAGGACCACCTGGCCGGCTCGACGGCGGGCCTCGAGCTCGCACGCCGCACGCGCGGCGCGAACGAGGGCCACACGGTGTACGGGCCGCCGCTGGCCAAGATAGCCGACGAGATCGAGGCCGACCGCCGCCAGCTCCAGGGGATCATCGAGGACCTCGGCTTCGGCGGCGACAAGCTGAAGAATGTCGCAGCCTGGGGCCTGGAGAAGGTCGGGCGGCTGAAGCTGAACGGTGAGCTGAGGAGCTACTCGCCGTTGAGCCGCGTGGTCGAGCTGGAGGGTCTCCTCACCGGCATCACCGGCAAGAAGGGCCTCTGGCTCGCGCTGCTCGAGCTGGTCGAGGTGGAGCCTCGGCTCGACCGCGAGCGGCTCGAGCGGCTGCGCGACCGCGCCGAGGACCAGCGAACGCGGGTCGAGGAGCTGCGCGAGAAGGCAGCGCGCGAGGCCTTCGCGGGCTAAGCCCGCGCGAGCCGGCTTCCTCACGCCCGGGTGATATAGTTGTACACGCAATCACCATCACCGGGTATTGGAGTGACATGAGGCTGAACGGCATCCACCACATCACCGCTATCACGGGCGACGCGCAGCGCAACGTGGACTTCTACGTCGGCCTGATGGGCCTCCGCCTGGTGAAGAAGTCCGTGAACCAGGACGACCCGACCGTCTACCACCTCTTCTACGGCGACGAGCACGCCAAGCCCGGGCTCGACCTCACCTTCTTCGAGTATCCCGGTGCCGCCCTCGGGCGCGCCGGCGAGGGCATGATCCACCGCGTCGTGTGGCGCGTGGGCTCGCCCGCCGCACTCGACTTCTGGAGCGAGCGCCTGGCCGACAACGGGATCGAGTCCGAGCGCGAGGGCAGCAACCTCCTGTTCCGCGACCCCGAGGGGCTCGAGCACGAGCTCCTCGTGGCTGACGTGTCCGACGAGCCGCTGATCGCCGAGCACCCCGACGTCCCCGCCGAGCATGCGCTCCAGGGCTTCCACGCGGTGCGCGCGTTCTCGTCCAGCCCCGAGCGGAGCCGCGAGCTGCTCGAGCAGGGCTTGGGCTTCGAGGCCACCGACGCCGGTGCCTGGGAGGCGCGCGGCGACAAGCGCGGCGGCCTGATCTTCTACGACGCCCCGCCCAGCGGGCGCGGCATCCAGGGCGCGGGCAGCGTCCACCACGTGGCGTGGAACTCGGCCGACGAGGACCACGAGGCCTGGCGCGACAAGGTGAGCGAGCACGGCGCCCACCCCACCCAGGTGATCGACCGGCACTACTTCCGCTCGATCTACTTCCGCGAGCCGAGCGGCGTGCTGTTCGAGCTGGCGACCCCGAGCCCCGGCTTCACGATCGACGAGCCGCTCGAGACGCTCGGCGAGAAGCTGTCGATCCCGCCGCGGCTCGAGGAGCTGCGGCCGCAGATCGAGGCGACCGTGCGGCCGCTCGAGAACCCGCGTAGCGCGCAGCGCACGCACAGCTAGAGAGACGCAAGTTTCGGCGCACGCCCTCGTTACAGGGGCATGCGCCGATTCGCGATTCCCGTATTTGCTGCCCTCTTCACGCTCGCGCTCTGCCCCGCCGCCTTCGGTCAGGCCGCGACCGAGGGCGAGCACAGCCCGAACATGGAGTTCGTCGAGAACATCCCGTACGACCTGAGGAACGGGGCCACCTCCATCACCGGCACCGACATCGAGTTCGCGAGGATCGGCGGGCGCCAGTACGCGCTCGGGGGCTCGTACATGAACGGGATGCAGATCGTGGACATCACGAACCCGCGCGACTCGCGGATCGTGTCCGTCTACGACTGCGGCGTGACGCAGGGCGACGTGCAGGTCTTCCGCCAGGCCAGCAAGCCGGGGCGCGTGTTCGTGAGCTACGCCTCCGATACGTCCGGCGACGGCACCTCAACCTGCTACCAGGAGGCGGCGGCGCTCGGCTTCGACGTGAAGAAGCCGAACGGCAGCGGCAAGAACGGAAGCTTCATCGCGGAGATCACGGACCCGCTCAATCCGAAGACCGTCTCGTTCGTGGAGGTCACCCAGGGGACGCACAACGGGACGATCCATCCGAGCGGCAACTACCTCTACAACTCGAATTCCGACCTGATCACCTCGGTGGCCACCGCCCCGCCCGCGATCGAGGTCTTCGACATCACCAACTTCGCGGTACCGACGAAGGTCACGGAGCTCACGCTCCCGATTCATCCGGGGCTCGGCACGGAGTCGCACGACATCACGTTCAAGAGCGACGGGACGCGCGCCTACTCCGCGGCTCTGTCGCAGGGCGTCGTGATCGACACGACGAGTCCCGCGGACCCCAGCATCGTCTCCACGTGGACGGACCCGGCCATCAACGTGTGGCATCAGGCCGATCCGTACACGACGACGGACGCAGGCGGGAATGAGCGCACCTTCATCCTCGTCGAGGATGAGGTCGCCGGCGCCGCCGGCGGGAACGTCTGCCCGAGCGGCGGATTCCACGTGTACGAGGTCACCGGCGAGCTCGAGAAAGAGCCCGCAAAGGTGGGCTACTGGAACATCGACGACGTCGGCCTCTCGTCCACGGACCCCACGGGCACCTGCACGGCGCACGTGTTCCGCATCCACGAGCGCGAGCAGGTCATGACCGCGGCGTTCTACAACGGTGGCGTGCGCGTGGTCGACCTCTCCGGCCTGGCCGGCATTTCCCTGGGCAGCACCCAGGTCTCAGGCGAGGGAATGAAGGAGATCGGCTACTACCGGATGCCGGATGCCGACACGTGGTCCGCGAAGACGCCGCAGATCAACCGCAGGACCGGCGACTTCTACCTGTTCGGCAACGACATCGGGCGCGGCCTCGACATCTACCACTTCGACGGCGAGGGCACGAAGTCGAAGAACAAGGGCAGGTGGATGAGCGCAGAGGAGGCGAGGATCGCGTTGGCGGACAGGCCCGCGCCGGGCACGGCGGGCACCACCTACGTGTGCCTGCTGGACAGCTAGTCGCCCGTGGCTAGATTCCCGCCGGTGCTCTTCACCGGCGGGACGATCAGGACGCTTGATCCGGCTGCCCCCGTAGTGGGGCAGCTGGCCGTTCGGGGCGCTCTCGTCGCCGAGGAGCCCGAGCGGGGTGCGGAGCTGATCGACCTCGGCGGCCGCTGCCTGCTGCCCGGCTTCACGGACTCGCACGTCCACTTCCCCACCTGGTCGCTCGGGCTGCGTCAGGCACGGCTGGAGGGAGCGCGCTCGCTCGAGGAGGCGCTCGACCGGGTGGTGGCCGCGCGCTCGCACGTCCGCGAGGGCGGCTGGCTGCGCGGCCTCGGATGGCGCGAGGGCGACTGGACCGAGGCCCCGACGCGCGAGGCGCTGGACCGCGCCGTGGCCGACGTGCCGGTGGCGCTGATGTCGAAGGACTACCACTCGCTCTGGCTCAACAGCGCGGCGCTCGAGCGGGCCGACGCGCCGCTCGAGGTGCAGGGCGGCGTGGTCGAGGAGAGCGGCATCCTGCGCGAAAACGCCGCCTGGGCCTTCCGCGACCGCTACGTGAGGCCCACGGTGGACGAGATGGTCGAGGCGAGCCGCGAGGGTATGCGCGTCGCGGCGTCGCGCGGAGTCGTGGCGGTGCACGACAAGGACGGCTGGCTCGGCGCCTTCGAGGTGTTCGAGCGGCTGCTCGAGGCGGGTGAGCTGGACGTGCGGGTCTGGCAGTCGTTCCCGTGGGACAGGGTCGACGACCTGCGCGAACTCGGCCTCCGCTCCGGGTTCGGCAACGACATGCTGCGCATGGGCTACCTCAAGGGCTTCATGGACGGCACGCTCGGCTCGGCCACGGCCCGTCTGCTGGACGGGTCGGGCGTCGAGATCTCGAGCCGCGCAGTGCTCGAGGACGTGGTGCGCCGCGGCGCCGACGCGGGCTGGCCGGTCGGCGTGCACGCGATCGGCGACGGCGCGAACCGCGCCGCGCTGGACGCGTTCGAGGCCACGCGCGACGCGTGGGAGCCGCGCGGGCTGCGGCCTCGAATCGAGCACGCGCAGCTCCTCGACGAGGCCGACGTGGCGCGCTTCGCGGCGCTCGGCGTGGCTGCGTCGGTGCAGTTCAGCCACGCGCCCTCGGACCGCGACCTCGCCGAGCGCATCTGGGAGGGCCGCCAGGGCGCCTACGCGTACCGCTCGCTGCTCGATGCCGGGACGCTCCTCGCGAACGGCTCCGACGCCCCGGTGGAGGAGCTCGACCCGCTGGCCGGCGTCGTGGCCGGCGTGCTGCGCACGCTCGACGAGCGCCCCGCCTGGCGCCCCGAGCAGGCGGTGACCGTCGAGGAGGCGCTTCACGCCACGTGCGTGGCACCCGCCTGGCTCGAGCACGCGGAGAAGCGCCGCGGCCGCCTCCGGCCCGGGATGCTGGCCGACATCGTGATCCTCGACCGCGACCCGCTCACCTGCCCGCCCGGTGAGCTGCCCTCGCTGCGCGTGGAGGCGACGATCGTCGGCGGGCGCTGGACATTCAACGACGGCATCGAAAGAGCCGACTTCCGAGCCGAGCGTCCTGGTTAGGGCTTCATATCGGAGCCCCAGGCAGGACACTCGATGTCGTCAGTGCTGTCGTTCGCCGGTCAACCGCCTACTCCAGGTCCCTCTGAGTCATGCGGTCCGCGGGCGTGATGCTGATCAGGCGGAAGCCGTCGCCGCTCACGAACTTGTGCGGCGTCTCGGCCGGCACGACGGCGATCTGACCCTCGCCCAGCTCGAGTGTCTCGTCGCCGACCGTGAAGGTCGCGCTTCCTGCCTCCACGATGAAGGTCTCGTCGTAGGGGTGCGTGTGGAGGCCCGGCCCGGCGCCCTCGGGAAAGGTCCCGATGAAGAACGAGACGCTCGAGCCGTGCCCGCGTCCCTCGAAGCGGCCGATCAGGTTGCCCGGCAGATCGGCCACTTGGATCGGGGTGGTCATGCGCGAAGCCTACGTTGCGGGCGCGGCTCTTCGGCTGGCCAGCCACAGCGCCGGTCCTGACACGAGCGCCGCGGCGCCGAGCGCCAGCGCGGCCACGCCGAGTGCCTCGAGCGCCACCCCGCCGAGCAGCGCGAGCCCCGCACCCGTGAGCCCGCTCAGCAGATCGTTGAAGCCCATGAGCCGCCCGCGCTCGCTCGGAAGGGTGCTGTCGGCCAGCTCGGCCGTCGCGGCCACGAACGAGAAGTTCCACCCGAGCCCAAGGCCGAACAGCGCGACGGCTGTGGCCACGACGCTGTCGATCCACAGGAGCGAGATCACCGACAGCGCCATGCCGATCAGGCCCCCGTACAGGGCGATGGGCCTCCCGATTCGGTCGATGATCCGGCCGACGACGAGCACGAGGGCGTACATCCCGATCACGTGCGCGCCGATGATCGGGAACACGTTGTGGGCCGCGTGGTGCTGGTGGTCCACGACCACCGCTCCGGTGAGCGTCATCACACCCACCATCACGCCGAAGCTCGCCTGGGCAGCCAGCAGGGCGGGGATCACGCCCGGGCGCCGGATGATCTCCTTCAGCGGGACCGCCGTGGACGGCGGCGGCTCGCCCGTGTGCAGGATGTCCGCGATCCTGCGCGGGTCCGGTCTCACCAGCAGCACGAGCACCAACGCGGCGACCATGAACCCGGAGCCGGCGAGCCACAGCGGGGCGAGCGAGTCCCCGTCGAGCTGCTTGCCGGAGAGGAGCGGGCTGAAGACGGCCGGGCCGAGGATCGCCCCGAACACGGCGCCGAAGAGCACGAGCGCGATGCCGTGGGCGCGGCGCTCGGGCGGGTACATGTCGCCGGCAGCGGTCCGTGCCAGCAGCGCTGTGCCGCTCGCCGCGCCCACGCACAGGAAGCCCAGCAGGACGAGCGGCGCGACCTCCCCGGCGCAGCCGATGGCCGCGAAGACGCCGCCGAGCGCGCCGGTGGCGAAGCCCGCGGCGAGCACAGGGACGCGACCGAGCCGGTCCATCGCGCGCCCGGCCGCGGGCGCGACGAGCGCGCCCGAGGCGAGCACGATCGCGGGGCCGAGGCCCAGCAGACCCTCGATCCCGATCACCTGCACCAGCGTGATCGACGCCACCGCCGCCTGGAGCTGGAGCATGCCCGAGTTCGCGGCCAGCGCGGCCGACAGAAGGGCGGTATTGCGGGCGATCGGCAGGTCCGTCATCGGCGGTGGGCCAGCGTACCGACGTGTAACCCGGGGCCCACTGGGAATACCCCATATAGACATGATGCGGGAGTCGTGGCTACCAGCCGCGCCCGAGGGCGCACCGCAGGCGCGCGCGCTCGTTCGAGCGGCGGCGTCCGAGCTCGAGCTCGAACGCGAGCTCACCTACGAGCTCTGCCTTGCGACGACCGAGGCCTTCGCGAACGCGGTCGAGCACGGAGCGCCCTGCGATCAGCGCGGCATCCTGGTCCGCGTCGAGAGCCGCGAACGGGGCATCTGCATCGAGGTGCGCGACTGCGGCGCCTGCTTTCCCCGGAACGCCGCGATCACGCGGAAGCCCGATGGCGAGGGCGGGCGCGGCATTTCGATCATCGCGGCGATGATGGACAACCTCGAGGTGCTGCCGGACCCGGGACAGACGCGGGTTCGGTTCGAGAAGCGGCTGGCGGCGGCCTGAGCTAGGCGACCGGGGCGGCGAGCTCGAACCAGACGAGCGTCCGCTCCTCGTGCTCCACGCCCCAGCTCTCGGCCATCGACTCGATCAGGACGAGTCCCCAGCCGCCCTCCTCGTCGAGCGGCTGGTCGCGCGGCGTGTGCTCGAAGCCCACGCCCGGGTCGCTGACCTGGACCCGCACGCGGCCGCCGTCGAGGGCGCTCAGCTCGAGCTCGATGACCTGGTCCTCGGCGGCCCCGCCGTGACGGACAGCGTTGTTCACGAGCTCGCACGTGAGCAGCAGCAGCGTGCTCTCGAGCTCGGAGGGCAGCCACGACGCCGCGCTCTCGATCCAAGAGCGAGCGCGCTCGGGCGCGCGGCTCCCGCCCGCGATGGCGATCCGAAGCCG
Source organism: Thermoleophilaceae bacterium (assembly GCA_035705985.1). Lineage (GTDB taxonomy): Bacteria > Actinomycetota > Thermoleophilia > Solirubrobacterales > Thermoleophilaceae > JACVRW01. The sequence goes on along the minus strand of DASSVP010000104.1, from coordinate 18,447 downwards.
CTTGCGCGGCGTGCTGATCGCCGGGTGAAGGTTGAGTGCCTGGGTGGTCTGGTAAGCCATCGGGGGGAGGCGCCCCGGAACGGGATCGGCCCGGGTCGAGGTCCATTCTCCGCGTCGGCGTCCATCTCCTACCGCTTTAGCGGTGCAACTCAGCGTGGCCGGCTGTTCTAGCTCCGGCGGGGCAAATACGATCCCCATTCGGAGCCAACGCATGAAGGTCGAGGACACCGAGCAGGCCCTGACCGAAACGGTCTGCGCCCGCGTGCGCGACCACCTGGACGGCGCCGATGCCGAGCTCGCCGAGGCCTTCGCCCGGCAGCTGTATCGCTGGGTCGCGCCCGAGGACGTCGAGGAGCGCGATCCGCTCGACCTCTACGGCCTCGCGCTCGGCCACTTCAACTTCGCTCGCGAGCGCCTCCCGGGCACGCCGAAGGTGCGCGTCTACAACCCGCGCTTCGAGGACCACGGCTGGCAATCCCCCCACACCGCCGTCGAGATCGTGACCGACGACATGCCGTTCCTCATCGACTCCGTGAGCATGGAGCTGAACCGGCGCGGCTGCGGGGTCCACCTGATCGTGCACCCCGTGCTCGCCGTGCGGCGCGACGAGCACGGCGCGCTCGTGGAGATCCTTCCCCACTCGCCGGGCGAGGCGCTCGAGGAGAGCGCGCTCGCGGAGTCGGTGATCCATGCCGAGGTGACGCGCCAGACCGATCCGGCGCGCCTGCGCGAGCTGGAGGGGCATCTCGAGCGCGTGATCGGCGAGGTGCGCGCAGCGGTCGAGGACTGGCACGCGATGCGCGAGAAGGCGCTGGAGGCGGCACGCGGGGCGGACGACCCCGAGGCCGCGGCCTTCCTCGAGTGGCTGGCGGACGACAACTTCACCTTCCTGGGCTATCGCGATGCCGGCGGTGCCGGGCTCGGCATCCTGCGCGACCCGGAGCGCGAGGACCCGGCGGAGGGACTCGACCGCGATCCCGACCGGCTCACGCTCACGAAGGCGAACACGCGCGCGACCGTGCACCGGGCCGCGTACCTCGACTACGTCGGCATCGGCGAGTACCGCTTCCTCGGCCTCTACAGCCACACCGCCTACCGCGCGAGCCCCACCGAGGTCCCGGTGCTGCGCCGGCGCGTCGCCGCGGTGCTCGAGCGTGCGGCGTTCCCGGCCGGGAGCCACAACGAGAAGGGCCTCCTCGAGATCCTCGACACCTACCCGCGCGACGAGCTCTTCCAGATCTCCGACGACGAGCTGTTCGAGGCGGCGATCGGCATCCTTCACCTCGGCGAGCGCCAGCGGCTGCGGCTGTTCGCCCGCCGCGACCCGTACGGGCGCTTCTTCTCGCTGCTCGTCTTCGTGCCGCGCGACCGGTTCAACACCGAGAACCGGCGCCGCATCGAGGCGATCCTCCGCGACCACACGAGCGCCAGGAGCATCGACTACACGACGCGCGTCTCGGAGTCGGTGCTCGTGCGGCTGCACTTCGTGGCCTACGTCGAGCGGGGCGAGGGGCCCGAGTTCGACGCGCGCGAGGTGGAGACGCTGCTCGTGGCCGCGACGCGCTCGTGGTCGGACGACCTGCGCGAGGCGCTGCTCGACGAGCTTGGCGAGGCGCGCGGGGGCGACCTCTTCGAGCGCTACGGCGACGCCTTCCCCGCGGCCTACCGGGCGGACTGGGTGGCGCGCTCGGCGCTCGCGGACATATTGCACATCGAGGACCTGCCGGAAAGCGACGGGCTCGGCATCACGCTCTACCGGCCGCTCGAGGCGGGCCCGCGCGCCCTGCGCGCCAAGCTGTTCCGCGCCGGGCGCGCGCTGATGCTCTCCGACGTGCTGCCCCTGTTCGAGAACATGGGCGTCCAGGTGGCCGACGAGCGGCCCTACCCGATCACGCCCCGGGGCGCCGACGGGGTCTGGATCTACGACTTCGGGCTGGTGCACTCGGGCGAGGGCGGGCTCGACACGGACACCGTCCGCGAGAGCTTCCAGGACACGTTCGTGCGGGCGTGGCGCGGCCAGGTCGAGAACGACGCCTACAACCGGCTCGTGCTCGGCGCGGCGCTCAGCTGGCGCGAGATCACCGTCCTGCGCGCCATCGGCAAGTACCTCCGCCAGGCGCGGATCACCTTCAGCGATCGCTACGTGGAGCAGGCGCTCGTTTCGCACCCCGCCATCGCACGGCTGCTCGTGGCGCTCTTCCAGGCGCGCTTCGACCCGCGCCGCAGCGACCGTGAGGACGCCGAGGAGGTGGCAGCGGGCATCGAGAAGGCGATCGAAGCGGTCGAGAGCCTCGACCAGGACCAGATCCTGCGGATGTTCCTCGACGTGATCCGCGCGATGCTGCGGACGAGCTACTTCCACACGGGGCAGGCCGAGCCGGCCGGCCACATGTCCTTCAAGCTGGACCCGTCGAGCCTGCGCTGGCTCCCCCAGCCGCGGCCACGCTACGAGATCTTCGTGTACTCCCCGCGCACGGAGGGCGTGCACCTCCGCGGCGGCCCGGTTGCCCGCGGCGGCATCCGCTGGTCGGATCGCCGGGAGGACTTCAGGACCGAGGTGCTGGGCCTGATGAAGGCTCAGATGGTGAAGAACGCGGTGATCGTCCCGGTGGGCGCCAAGGGCGGCTTCGTGGTCAAGCGGCCGCCGCCGAAACGGCAGGACCTGCCGGAGGAGGTGGTGGCCTGCTACCAGACGTTCATCCGCGGCCTGCTCGATTTGACGGACGACATCGACGGCGGCGAGATCGTGCCTCCCGCGGGCGTCGTGCGGTACGACGGGGACGACCCTTATCTCGTCGTGGCCGCCGACAAGGGCACGGCGACGTTCTCGGACATCGCCAACGGGATCGCGCTCGAGGAGGGCTTCTGGCTAGGGGACGCGTTCGCGTCCGGGGGGTCGACGGGCTACGACCACAAGAAGATGGGGATCACGGCCCGCGGCGCTTGGGAGTCAGTCAAACGCCACTTCCGCGAGCTCGGGCACGACGTGCAGTCGCAGGACCTCACGGTCGTCGGCATCGGCGACATGTCGGGCGACGTGTTCGGGAACGGCATGCTGCTGTCGCGCCACATCCGGCTGGTCGGTGCGTTCAACCACCGTCACGTGTTCATCGACCCGAAGCCGGACGCCGAGCGGAGCTACGAGGAGCGTGAGCGCCTGTTCGAGCTCCCGGGCTCCTCGTGGGACGACTACGACACCGAGCTGATCTCCGACGGCGGCGGCGTATTCGACCGCGCCGCGAAATCCATCCCGCTGTCGCCGCAGGCGCGCGAGGCGCTCGGCATCGAGGCGGAGGCGCTGAAGCCGAACGAGCTGGTGCAGGGGCTCCTGAGGGCGCCGGTGGACCTGCTCTGGAACGGCGGCATCGGGACCTACGTGAAGGCCTCCTCCGAGCGCCACGGGGACGTGGGCGACAAGGCGAACGACGCCGTGCGGGTCGACGCCGCGGACCTGCGCGCGAAGGTGGTCGGCGAGGGCGGCAACCTGGGGCTGACCCAGCTCGGCCGCGTGGAGTACGCGCTGGCCGGCGGAAGGGTCAACACCGACGCGATCGACAACTCCGGCGGGGTCGACTGCTCGGACCGTGAGGTGAACATCAAGATCCTGCTCGACACGGTCGTCGAGGCGGGCGACCTCACGGAGAAGCAGCGCAACGGGCTGCTCGTCGAGATGACCGATGACGTGGCCGCGCTCGTCCTCCAGGACAACTACGAGCAGGCCGAGACGCTCAGCCTCGCCGTGACCAACGCGGCGAGCATGGTCGACGTGCATCAGCGCTTCCTGCGCTTCCTCGAGTCGCGCCGCAGCCTCAACCGCGAGCTGGAGGCGCTCCCGGACGACGAGGAGATCGACGAGCGCAAGCGCGCCGACGGGGGCCTCACGCGGCCTGAGTTCGCGGCCCTGCTCGCCCACAGCAAGATCGACCTGCACGAGGCGCTGCTCGACTCGGACGTCCCGGAGGACCCGTATCTCTCGGACGAGCTCGAGCGCTACTTCCCGGCCCCGCTGCCGGAACGGTTCGGCGAGCAGATCCGCTCGCACCGGCTCGCGCGCCAGATCGTCGCCACGCAGGTGGTGAACAACATGCTGCACGGCGGTGGCACGACGTTCGCCTTCCGCCTGCACGAGGAGACCGGCGCACCCGCCTCGCAGATCGCGCGCGCCTATGCGTGCGCGCGCGAGATCTTCGAGATGCGGCCGCTGTGGGCGGAGATCGAGGCGCTCGACAACCGCTGCGACGCGTCCGTTCAGATCGAGCTGTTGCTCGAGGGCCGCAAGCTCGTGGAGCGCGCGTCACGTTGGCTGCTCGGCAACCGCCCGCGGCAGCTCGACATCGCCTCCACCGTCGAGCACTTCCGACCCGGGGCGATGCTGCTGTACGCGTCGGTCGCGCGCCTGCTCTCGCCCGAGGACGCCCAGCCGCTGGCGCGCTACGCGGACGAGCTGCGGGAGCGCGGCGTCCCGGAGGACCTCGCCGCCCGCGTGGCCGCGCTGGCGACGATGTTCGCCACGCTCGACATCGTGACCGTCTCGGACGAGACGGGGTTGCGCGTGGACGCGGTCGGCGCCGTGCACTTCCGGCTCGGGCACAGGCTCGGGCTTCACTGGCTGCGCGACCGCGTCGTGGCGCTGCCGCGGGACAACCGCTGGCGCGCGCGTGCCCGCGCCGCCCTGCGCGACGACATCTATGCGATCCACCGGGCACTGACGACCGACGTCCTGCGCTCCGCCGGCCCGGATCCGAACGCCGACGAGCTAGTGGACGAGTGGATCGAGGGGAATCCCGGCTCGGGCCGGGCGCTGCAGACGCTCGGCGACATCCGCAGCGGCCAGAGCTACGACCTGACGACGCTGCCCGTCGCCGTGCGCGAGATGCGCAACCTCATCGAACGCCCGTGAGCTCCTCGCTCACTTCCCAGAGGCGGCGGGCGGCGCGCTCGTCGCGGGCGGCGCCGCTCGGCCTCACGGTCGTCGGATAGCCGCGCTGCTCCCCGGGACCGTCCGGTCCCACATAGGTCCCGCCCTCGAGCCCGGGCTCGGTGGCCGCGTACAGCTGCGGCAGGGCGCCCATCTCGTCGTTCTGGGCAACCGTCGCGTTGCCGAGCTTCATCACCAGCCGGTCGACGAGCGGCGCGGCGGCGCTCTGGAGGTTCGTTGCGGCGTAGCCCGGATGTGCAGCGAGGCTCTTCACCGTCGAGCCGGACGCGCGGAGCCGGCGGTCGAGCTCGAGCGCGAACAGCAGGTTCGCCAGCTTCGACTGCCCGTAGGCGCGCCAGCGGAAGTAGCGGCGGTCGCCGCTCAGGTTGTCGAACGCGATCCGTCCGAACTTGTGCGCGTTGCTCGACAAGGTGACCACCCGCGCGTCCTCGCGGCCCTCCATCGCGGGCAGGAGGAGCCCGGTCAGGGCGAAGTGGCCGAGGTGGTTCGTGCCGAACTGGAGCTCGAAGCCGTCAGCCGTCCTGCGCCGCGGCGGCGCCATCACGCCGGCGTTGTTGACCAGGAGGTCGAGCCTGTCGTGCTTCGAGCGGAAGCGCTCGGCGAATGCGCGGACCGAGTCGAGGCTCGCGAGGTCGAGCTCCTCGAGCTCGGGCGCGGGTCCGGTCGCGGCGCGCCCTACGTCCGCGAGCGCCGCGCGCCCCTTCTCGAGGTTCCGACAGGCGAGCACCACCTGCGCGCCCGCCCGCGCCAGCTCGCGCGCGGTTACGAGCCCGAGCCCGCTGTTGGCGCCGGTCACGACCGCAACGCGGCCGGTCTGGCCGGGAATCCGGGAGGCGTCCCACCCATCCGCCATGGGACGACGCTACTCGAATGCGCCTGGCGGCCGAAACTACGAGCATTGAGGTGGGACCTTCCGAAGTTAGCCGCGCATAGCACGGTCAACTTCGGAGAGTCCCCCTCTATCGCCGCAGTTCGCGCCGCAGCAGCTCGTTGCCGCGCTCGAGCTCCTCCCGGGTGGCCGCCCCCACCGAGCGCGCTCCCGTTGCACGGTTGACGCGCGCATGTATCACTCGATGCTGCTCCCGTGTTCGGCCGGACACGAGCCGAACCAGCCGCGCCCGCTCCGTTCGCAGCCTCTCCCTGACCGCGTGGGCGCTTTCGCCCGGCACCCTCGGCGCAGCGGGCCTCGCGGCAGGCGCCTGCGCGTCCTCCGTCGCGAACAGCTGCATCGTCGTCTGAGTCAGGATGGCCTCGTTGAGCTGCGCGGCGGTGGAGCTCAGCGCCTCGAAGCCCGGACTCTCGGCGCGGCGGACCGGCTCCAGCCCGACCGGCTCGTCGGCGTCCTGCCCGAGCAGCTCGAGCGCGTGCCGGCGCTCCTCCTCGATCTGGACCGCGAGCCGGGTCAGGCGCGCGTCGGCCGGCAGCAGCAGGTAGCTCATCTGGCGCGGCGGCGACGGCGTGCGCCGGATGAAGCGGCCCACGACCTGGCGGAAGAACAGCTCGGTGCGCGCGGCCGTGGCGTACACGCCCACGCGCAGCCGCGGGATGTCCACTCCCTCGGACACCATCAGCACCGACACGAGCCAGCGCCGCCTCGACGCGCTGAACTCGGCGAGCCGCGCGCTCGCGGCCGGCTCGTCGCTCATGACGAGCTCCGCGGCCTCGCCGGCGATGCGGGTGAGCCGGGCCGCGATCGCGCGGGCGTGCTCCTGGTCGGACGCGAGCACGAGGCCGCCGGCGTCGTGGTGAACGGTGCGGACCTCGGTCAGGCGGGCGTCCGCGTCGCGGAGCACCTCCCCCATCCAGTCGCCCGCCGGGTCGAGCGCCGTGCGCAGCCGGCGGGCCGACTCGGCGGTGGGCAGCACCTCGTCGAAGCTTGCCCTGCGCAGCCTGCCGTCGCTCCTCCACTCCATCTCGCCGTCGTAGGGGAGGAACGTGATCGGGCGGCAGACGCCGTCCACGAGCGCCCGGGCGTAGCCGTAAACGTAGTCGGCGCGGCTGACGCCGTCGTCGTCGTATTCGACCCACGGGATCGGGGCGCTGTCCGAGCGGAACGGGGTGCCCGACAGCAGCAGCCGGAAGCCCGCGCCGCCGAACGCCTCGCGCGTGCGGGCACCCCAGGCCGCGTGGTCGCCCATGTGGTGCGGCTCGTCCGCGATCAGGAGCGTGGGGCGCCGCGCCGCGCGGGCGTGGCGCTTGGGCCCGGCGGCGATCGTCTGGTAGGTGACCGCGATGCCGTGCCGGTCGCGGGGCTCGGGCCCCTCGGCGTTCGAGCGGTTCGGCTCGAGGTCGATCCCGTAGCGCGCGGCGGCGGCCGCCCACTGCCGGCAGATGTGGGTGGTGGGACCGGCCACTACCACGCGCTCCACGCGGCCGCTCGCGAGCAGCTCACGCGCGACGTGCAGGCCGAGGGTCGTCTTCCCGGCCGCCGGAGTGGCGGAGGCCAGGAAGCTCGTGCCACGGTGCGCCGCCACAGCGGCCGCGGCCTCACGCTGCCACGCGCGGAGCGGGCGCTCTTGGACGGCAACGGTCAAGGGCGGCCAAGCTAGGACGAGGCCCGGTCGGAAGCCGCTTGTGCGAAAGCGCCGCTAGGGGCGAACGCGTATCGCCGTGCCGGCCCTCACGAAGAAGGTCGACCCGTCCCTGCCGCTCTCGCAGCGCATGCGGACGACGAGCCGCCAGCGCCCCGGCCCGACGTTCTTGTTCCGCGGGATCCAGCGGAACGTGAAGCTGCCGCTGTCGGGAATGTGCCGCTGCGCGATCGGCGCGGAGTTCTGGTCGCTGCGCACGAACGCGCGGATGGTGCGCGAGCAGTTCTCGAAGACGGGCCAGTTGCGGCCGCGCACCGTCTGCACCGCAGTCGAGTCCACCACCGTTGGCGCGGCGGTGACGGTTTGCGCGGTCTGCGCGGGCACGGAAGCGGCGGCGGCGAGAGCGGCGATGGCGGCTGCTGTGAGGGCGGCTGGTGCTCGCATGGCGCAGATGTTGCCACGCAGATACATAACTGTTCGGTAATATGTTTCCCGTGTCCGCTGCCGCCGCTGCCGCCACCTTCGATGCCCTGTCCGAGCCGATGCGGCGTCGCATCCTCGAGCTGCTTCGGGACGGCGAGCGCGGCGTCGGCGAGCTGGTCGAGCGCCTCGGCCTCAGCCAGCCCGGCGTGTCGAAGCACCTGCGGGTGCTTCGCGAGGCCGGCCTGGTCAGCGTCAGGCCCGAGGGGCGGCGGCGCTGGTACGGGCTGCGGGCCGAGCCGCTCGCGGAGCTGGACGCCTGGCTCGCGCCCTATCGCGAGCTCTGGGGCGGCCGGCTCGACGCCCTCGAACGACATCTTGACGAAATGGAGGACTCATGAACGACGGGACCCTCGAGCGCCGTGGCGACCATCAGCTGATCCGCTTCGAGCGGCGGCTCCGCCATCCGGTCGAGCGCGTGTGGCGAGCGCTCACCGAGCCGGACGAAATCGCAGCGTGGCTCGCGCTGGCCGAGCTGGAGCTCCGTGAGGGCGGTCGCGTCGTGCTGAGGTGGCAGAACACCGACGAGGAGGGCAACACCGCCGTCGCGCGCGGCACCGTGACCGCGCTCGACCCACCCCGGCTCGTGGAGTTCGATACAGACATCCACGGTCGCCTCCGCTGGGAGCTCGAGCCAGACGATCACGGCACGCTCCTCACCTTCACCGCCGAGGCACAGCTACCGGAGGAGTACGAGCTCGAGGTCCTCTCCGGCTGGCACATCCACCTCGACCATCTGGAGGAGGTGCTCGACGGCGGCACGATCGACTGGCCGAGCTGGAGCGAGGTCCACAAGCCCGACTGGGACCGGATCCGCGCCGGTTACGAGACGCGCGCCGTCTGATCGGCGCGCGCGGCCCAGCCGCGCCCGAGCAGCTGGAGCAGGACCTCGGGCGGGTGGGCGCCGGATGCGCCCATCGCACGGTCGATCACGAAGAACGGCACTGCCGTGATCCCGAGCGAGGCCGCCGTGCGCTCGTCCTCGCGCACCTCGGCGGCGAAGCGGTCGTCCGCGAGCACCTCCGCGACCTCGGACCCCGGCAGGCCGGCCTCCACCGCGAGCCGCTCGAGGACCGTGTGGTCCGACAGCAGCTCGCCCTCGGTGTGATGCGCGCGAAACAGCCGCTCGACCGTCGCGTCGCCGAGCCCATGCGCCGCGGCCAGGTGCGTGAGGCGATGGGCGTCGAAGGTGTTGCCGCGCCGCACGTCGTGGAAGCGCATGTCGAGGCCGTCCTCGGCCGCCATCGCGGTCATGCCCTCCCAGCGCTCCTGTACCTGCTCGACGCTCGACCCGTACTTGCGGGCGAGCGCCTCCGCGAGATCGCCCTCGGGCTCGGCCGGCGCCCCCGGATCCAGCTCGAAGCTCCGCCAGACGACCTCCATCTCGTCACGATGCTCGAAGCGCGCAAGCGCCGCCTCGAAGCGGCGCTTTCCTATGTAGCACCACGGGCAGGCGATGTCCGACCAGATCTCGACGCGCATGCGTTCGAGGCTAGCGGCCCGTGACGATCCGGCTGAACGCCTCGGGGTCCGTGACGCCCTCGGTCAGAAGGACGAGCACGGTGCTCTCCGGCCCCGCTCCGAGCGCCTCGCGTGCGCCCTCATCGGCGAGCAGCGCCGCGGCCGCTCCCGCGGCGCCGCCCGAGCACTCCCCGCCCTCGATCCCGAGCGCGTGGAGGCGTCGGGTGCCCTCCACCGCCAGCTCGTCCTCGGCGGCGCAGAACACGTCGAAGCCGCCGCTCACGAGCGGCCAGGCCACGAGCGACGGCAGCCCGGCGTTCAGCCCGGCCATGATCGAGCCGTGCGGCCCGGGCACCTCGGTGATCTCGCCCGCGCGGGCGGACTCGAGCACGCAGGCGGCCGCGACGGGCTCGATGCCGGCGAGCCGGGCCGAGCCCGCCAGGTGCCGCGCCGCCGCCGCGGCGAGGGCGCCCACGCCGATCGGCACGAACGCCACGTCCACCGGGCCGCCCGCCTGGTCGTCGACCTCGTGGAAGATCGTGGCGTAGCCCTCGATCACCCAACCCGGAACCTCCTCGTATCCCGGCCACGAGGTATCCGAGAGCACCAGCCGGCGGTTGTCCGCCAGCTCCGCGCTGAGCCGTACCGCGTCGTCGTACGAGCCGTCCACCACGCGGACGGTCGCGGCCTCGGAGGCAATTGCGTCGATACGCGCCTGCGCCGTGCCGGCCGGCACGAGGATCGTCGCACGCAGTCCGGCCATCCGGGCGACCCGCGCCACGGCCCGCCCGTGGTTGCCGTCGGTCGCGGCGACGAGCTCGATTCCGTCGTCGTGCGGTGGGTCGCCGAGCAGCCGCTGCGCCGCCCACGACACGCCGAGGAACTTGAAGGCGGGCAGCCCGAAGCGCTCGCGCTCGAATTTCAGCAGCACGCGCCCGACGTTCCACTCAGCGGCCAGCTCCGGCGAGTCCACGAGCGGCGTGGGCTCGTAGCCCGGCAGCGCGCGGTGGAACCGGACCGGCGCGTCGTCGTCACGCGCCTCGAAGGCGGGGTCGCGGAGCGGGTTCGCGATCCACTCGATCACCGGCACAGCTCGCGGGCCGCCACGACGAGGCCGTCGGCACAGGCCTCGACGCTCGCGAGGTCGACCCACTCGTCCACCGAGTGCGCGCCCTCGCCGGCGGGGCCGAAGACGACGGTGGGAATCCCGGCGGCCTGGATCAGCGCGGCGTCCATCCAGTAGGTCTCGCCGTATACCTCGGTCCGCTCTCCGGTCACGGCCTCGGCGGCGACCGTCAGCGCGCGCACCACGTCGGCGCCGGGATCGACGCTGAACGGCGGCCGCACCAGCCCCATCCTCACCTCCGCGCCGTCGATGCCGTCCACGAGCGCGCGGCACTCCCGCTCGAAGGCGCCCGCGCTCTCCCCGGGCTCGGTGCGGCGCTCGAGCGAGAGCACGCAGCGCGCGGGGTAGCTCGACAGCTCCTGCCCGCCCTGGATCAGGGACGCGTGCACGGACCCCGGCCCCACCAGCTCGTGCCCCGGGCGCCCGTCGAGCTCGGACTGGAGATCCGCCAGCCGGCCGAGCGCCGGCGCCATGCGGGTGATCGCGTCGACACCCTCGGCCGGACGCGAGCCGTGGGCAGCGCGGCCCGTCGTCTCGAGCTCCGCCCACACGAAGCCCTTGTGCGCGACGCAGACGCGCAGCGCGGTCGGCTCGGTCACGATCGCGGCGTCGGCGCGCCAGCGCTTCAGGACCGACCGGGTCCCGATGCTCGCGTACTCCTCGTCGGCCACGGCCGTGACGATCACGTCGCCCGCCAACCCCTCCGTGGCGACCCGCTGTGCCGCGAGCATGCACGCCGCCACGCCCGCCTTCATGTCGTAGCCGCCGCGCGCGTAGAGGCGCCCGTCCCGCACCATGGGCTCGAACGGCCGCTCCATGCCTTCCACGCCGACCGTGTCGATGTGGCCGTTCAGCATCAGCGACCGGCCGCCGCCGGTACCGCGAGCCACCCCGACGACGCTGTGTCGCCCGGGCGCGGCCTCGTCGAGCTCCACGTCGAGCCCGGCGTCCCGCAGCCAGTCCGCGACGTAGGCCGCCACCTCCGCCTCGCCCGCCCCGCCGGGGACGAGGTCGGGGTTCACCGAGTCGATCGACACGAGCTCCGCGACGAGCCCGGCGGCGGTAGCGGGCGGCATTGCCGCTAGGCGACCACGCGCAGATGCCGGAACGGGCGTCCGCGCAGCTCGCGCGCCACCGCGTCCACGAGCCGCTCCTCGTCGCGCACCTGGCCGTCGGTTACGGCGTCGATCAGGCTGCGCTTCCGCTGGAGCAGCTCGGCCATCGTCTCGTCGATCGTGTCGGGCGCGAGCAGGTACCAGGCGGTCACGGCGCTGTCCTGGCCGATCCGGTGCAGGCGGTCCTCCGCCTGATCGTGGCGCGCCGGCGTCCAGTCGAGCTCCAGGAACGCGACGTTCGACGCGCGCGTGACCGTGATGCCCTGCGAGGCGGCCTTCAGCGAGCAGACGATCAGCTGCGGCCCGTCCGGATCCTGGAAGCCGTCGACCGCGCGCTGGCGCGCCTCGGCCGAGTCGCTGCCCAGGATGTGCAGCGCCTTCGGGAAGCGCTCGAGCACCGCCCTCTGGGTGGCGATGTGCTCGGCGAACACCACGATCGGCTCGCCCGACTCGAGGAAGTCCGCGATCCACGCGAGCGCGGTGGGCAGCTTGCCGCTCGCCGCGAGCTGGCGCAGGTTGTTCAGCCGCACGAGCTGCTCGGCCCGCAGCGCGGCGGCGACCTTCGCGTCGAGCGTCCTCAGGTCGAGCGGCAGCGTCTGGAGCCACGCGATCACGTCGCGCTCCGCGAGCCGGTACTCGTGCTCGTTCGACAGCAGCACCGGCACGGTGTCGTGCCGCTTGGCGGGCAGCTGCGGCAGCACCTGCTCCTTCGTGCGGCGCACGTAGCAGTGGGCGCGCAGGTTCCAATGCAGGCGGTCGTCACTTCCGGCCGCGCGGAACCGGCGCGTGAGCCGGGCCCCGCTGCCGAAGTCCTTCAGCCGGCCGATGATGCGCAGCTGCGAGACCAGCTCCTCGGCGCGATTCAGGATCGGCGTGCCGGTGAGCGCGAGCCGCAGGGCGTCGTCCGGCAGCCGCTCGGCCAGCTCGAGCGCCGCCTTCGTCCGCGCCGCGCGCGGGTTCTTCAGATAATGCGACTCGTCCAGGACGAGAGTGCGCGGCTCCAGCTCGGCGAGGGTGTCGGCGTGCCAGTCGAGGATGTCGTAGTTCAGGACGACGATCTCCGCCTCGCGGGTCTCGTCCGTCCAGGTGGAGTCCGTGCGGCCGCCCAGCACCGCGACGCGCCGGTGCGGCAGCCAGTGCTGCGTCTCGCGCTCCCAGACGAGCTTCATGCTCGCCGGGCACACCACGACGGCCGGGAAGGCGTCGTCGGCCTCGATCGTGGCGAGCGCCTGCACCGTCTTGCCGAGGCCCTGCTCGTCGGCGATGAATGTGCGGCGCCGCTCGAGCGCGTAGCGGACGCCCGCGCGCTGGAAGGGGTGGAGCTCCCCGCCGAGCGGCAGGCCGTCGAGCTCGGCGTCGTCGGCGTACGACAGCGCCACGGTGTCGGACGCCCGCTCGTACTCCTCCGTGAGCTCCTCGAGCAGCTCGGAGGCCGGCTCCTCGACGTCCACCTCGGGATGCGCCTCCAGGAACTCCGTGAGCTGAGGCGTGAGCGCGGGATCCGCCGGGACGGCAACTCCCCAGGGCGCGTCGCGCAGGAAGAAGCGCCCGGGCCGGTGCACCGGATGTGCCTCCGAGAGCTCGCGGAATGCGGTCGCCGGCGCGCGGTCCCAGGTGTGGAAGACCGTGAAGTGCGGCTCGCCGTCCTCGCCCATCTGGATCGTCATCTCGGCAGCGGGCGGGATCTGGCCGGCCCTCAACGAGCGCGCGCAGGCGAGCGCCAGGTCGTCGAGCCGCAGGCCCTCGAGGTCCTGAACCAGCTCGGCGTTGCCGGCGCTGAAGGGGAACAGCGTGCGACCGTCGCCGGCGTCCACCCCGCGGTCCAGCTCGTCGGGCCGGTCGCCCTGGAGCGTGCGCACCAGGAAGTGGCCGCGCCCGTCGCGCGCCACCACCGTGCCGACGGCCCGCCAGCGGTCCGAGTCGCTCAGCCAGGCGAGGACCTCGGGGCTCGGCACGAGGTCCGGGAAGCGGGCGAGCAGCGCCTCGACCGGCTTCGCCACGCGCGGGTGTGCGGGCACGCGCCAGTGCTTGCGGCGCCAGTCGAACCAGCGGCGCGGCAGCTCCTTGACGGCCTCGTTCAGCTCGTCGTGGAAGCGGAAGTCGAAGACGAGCTCAGGCTCGCGCGGGTTGTCCGCGAGCAGCCAGACCTGCCCGGACGCGGGCGTCTCCTCGTTCTGAATCGGGTCAACGGCCAAACAGACGAGCTTAGCGGCGAGCGAGGCGTTCGGCCAGGGGAACCGCCTCGTCGACCACGGGTTGTGCGCGCAATTCAGCGGCCAGGGCGGCCGCGCGCTCGCGGTAGGACTCTTCGCGCAGCAGCTCGAGGATCGCGTCCCGGAGCGGGCTCATCGCCGCCTCGGGCGCCTCGCGGTCGGGCACGACCGCCACGCCGGCGCCCACGTCCGCGACCCGGGCGGCGTTCTGCGGCTGGTCGGCGAACAGCGGCACCACCACGAGCGGCACGCCCGCCGCGATCGCGCCGAGCGTGGAGCCCGAGCCGCCGTGCACCACCGCCGCGGCCGCGTGCCCGAGAACGGCCTGCTGGGGCACCCAGCGCTCCACGCGGACGTTGTCGGGCGCGCTGGGCAGCGCATCGAGGTCGAGGTCCCTCCCAACCGTCAGAAGCACGCGCACCGGAAGGTCCTCGACCGCCCGCATCGCCAGGCCGTAGACCGGGAGCGCCTGCGGGAACTGGCCCGCCACGCTGCCGAACGTCACGTAGACGAGCGGCTGGTCCTCGCGGCCGGGCCACCAGTCGGGCAGGTCACCGGCCGGCGCGTCCCACTCCGGGTCGTGGAAGCGGTGTGTGTCGGGCGCGTCGCCGTCGTCCAGCGACGGCGGGAAGGTGCTCAGGTAAGGGGCGTTCCGCAGCCGGTCGCCCGCGGGGTCGGGCGACATGCCTTCGCGGCGCCGGATCCCGTCCACCGCCTCGGCGGCGATGCCGATTCCGAGCTCCTCCACGGACACGAGCGAGATAGCCACGCGCGCGTGCGGGATCCCGTGCAGCTCTGCCGCCAGCGCCGAGCCGTACTCGTTCGGGTCACGCAGGACGATGTCGGCCCCCCATTCCTCGATCGCCGCCCGAAGCCCCGGCAGGGCGGCCGTCGTGTTGAGCCGGCCGAAGATCTCGCTCACGACCACGCGGTTCGCCTCCTCCGGAGGCAGTTCCGGTACCCGCGCCCAGATCTCGCCGAGCTCGTCCTCGGGCGGCGGTTCGAACAGCCGGAAATCGAAGCCGGCCCCTCGCGCCGCATCCGTCAGCACCGGCGGCCCGGCAACCAGCACCTCATGACCGGCGCGCTCGAACGCGCGCGCGAACGGGACGAGCGGGTTGAAGTGCCCGGCCCCGCGGGTTGACGAGAACAGCACACGCACCTGTGACCACGCTACCCAAGCCCGACTACGCTGCGCGAATGCCCGGGGCGAGCGTCCGCTATCTGAGCCGCGCGGACGTCGAGGCCGTCGGGCTCACCGGTCTCGAGGTGATCGAGATCCTGGCGGCAGCCTTTCGCGCGAAGCGGGCGGGCGAGGTCGAGATGCCGCCCAAGATCGGCGTGCACCCGCGCGAGGACGCGTTCATCCACGCGATGCCTGCGTACCTGTCCCACGCCGACGCGGTGGGCGTCAAGTGGGTCGCGGGCTATCCCGACAACCAGGAGCTCGGCCTGCCCTACATCCACGGCCTGCTCATGCTCACCGAGGCGCCCACGGGCCGCCCGCTGGCCGTGATGGACGCAACCTGGATCACCGAGACGCGTACCGCCGCCGCCAGCATGCTGGGGATCCGCGCGCTCGCGGACGTACCGGTGGAGACGCTCGGCATCGTCGGCTGCGGCCGCCAGGGAAACGCGCACCTCGAGCTCGCTCGTGAGGTCTTCCCCGGCCTCGCGCGCGTGACGCTGTTCGACCGCCACGCCGAGCGCGCGGCCGCCCTGGCGGCGGCGCACGACGGCCTCGACGTCCGTATCGCCCGTGGCCCGGACGAGGTCGGTGAGGGCGCCCAGGTGGTGATCACCACCGCCGCCATCGTCCGCCATCCCGAGCGCCCGCTCGGGCGCGCTCAGCTCGCCGGCACGAGCGTCGCCTGCGCTATCGACTTCGACGCGATGCTCGCGGAGGACGTGCCGGGCGACGCCGCGGTCTTCGTCGTGGACGACATACCCCAGTACCGCCACTACCGTGAGCAGGGCTACTTCGCCGGCTACCCCGACGACCCGACCGAGCTCTCCGACGCGATCGCCCCGGACACGACCCACCCACCCGGTCTGCGCGTCTTCGTGCCGCTCGGACTGGCCCTGGAAGACGTGGCCGTGGCCGCGGAGCTCCACCGCCGCGCGAGCGGGCGCGGCATCGGCCTCGAGCTGCCGCTCTAGTCGATCAGCCGCTTCTCCATGCGGCTAACGGCCAGGCGCCACATCGTGATGGCGAAGCCGATCAGTGCGGCCACGCGCAGCAGGTCGGTCGACTCGAAGCCGAAGCAGGCGTGCCGCACCAGCTCCACGAGGTGGTGCAGCGGGTTCAGCTGCGAGGCGATCTGCACGGCCTCGGGCAGCTGGTCGATCGGGAAGAACGTCCCGGCAACGAGGAACAGCGGCGTGATGAACAGCGTCGTGACGTAGTTGAACTGGTCGATCTTCGCGACCGTGGCCGCCACCGCGATGCCGAAGCCCGCGAAGATCAGCGCGGTGATGAACGCGTACAACGGCACGACGAGCATTCCAACCGCCGGGTCGAGCCCGAAGAGCATCGACACGATCAGCGGGAAGCAGCCGTAGAACCCTGAGCGCAGGGCGATCCAGAGCATCTCCGCGGTGACGAGCTCCTCTACGTCGACCGGCGCGGCCAGGATCGCGTCGTAGGTGCGCTGGAAGCGCTCCTTCACGAACGTCCCGAACATCGCCGGGAAGGCGCTCGAGAAGATCACCGCCGTCGCGACCATCCCGGTCCCGACGTACTCCACGTAGTCGAGGCCATCGACCCGGTCGACGATCGTCGCCCCCAGCCCGAGGCCGAACGCGAGCAGGTACACCGCCGGCTCGAGCACGCTCGAGAAGGTCGTGGCCTTCCAGAAGGTCCGGAAGTTGGCGACCTCGCGGCTCATCACGCCGCCGATGGCGGCCGGTTCCAGCCTTCTCATCTGTGGAGCGCGCGGTGCGCGCGCAGCCTCGTGTTCACTCCGCCTCCTCCCCCGTGAGCAGCACGAAGACGTCCTCGAGCGACGCTGCCCGCACGACGGCGCCGTCCGGCACCACGCCGTTGGTGGCGTGCTCGGCGCCGACGATCGCGATGGCCGGGCCGGCGGGGCGCACCTTCAGGCCGGCCGCCTCGGCCGCTGAGCGCACCTCCGCCAGCCGCTCGGGCGGCGCGTAGACCTCGGCCGTCTGCCGGCCGGCGTGCTCGCGCACCAGCTCCGCCGGCCTCCCGCGGCTGATGATCTTGCCGTGGGCCATCACGGCCACCTCGTCGGCGAGCCGCTCGGCCTCCTCGATGTAGTGCGTCGACATCAGGATCGTCTTGCCGCGCGTGCGCAGCGAGTCGATCAACGACCACAGCTCGGTGCGGATTTGCGGGTCGAGGCCGACCGTCGGCTCGTCCAGCAGCAGCAGGCGCGGGTCGTGCACGATCCCGCGAGCGAGCAGCAGGCGCCGCCGCATCCCGCCGGAGAGCTTGTCCACCGCGTCGCGGCGGCGGCCGTCCAGCCGGGAGAGCTTGAGCCCGTAGTCCACGGCCGCGCCGACGTCCTTCACCCGGTAGAGCCGCGCGAACACCGCGAGGTTGTCCTCCACCGACACGTCCACGTCGAGGTTGTCGAGCTGCGGCACCACGCCCATGTGCGCCCGCGCCTCCTTCGCCTGGCGCGGCAACTCGTGCCCGAGCACGGTGATCTCGCCGGTGTCGGCGAGCGCCTGGCCGGTGAGGAGCCGCATCGTCGTGGACTTGCCCGCGCCGTTCGGGCCGAGCAGCCCGAGACAGATGCCCTCGGGGACGTCCAGGTCCAGGCCGTCCACAGCCGTGATCGGCCCGAAGGTCTTCCTCACTCCACGTAACTCGATTGCCGGCAAACCAGCTCTCACACTAAGGACTCGACGAAGGGCGAACGCACTTTGCGGATCTTTAGACAGGCGTACAAGGAAAAACTCATCGCCCGCGGCTAGCTTGGACGTCGCCCGGAACCCGCCAGGAGGCTCGCACACGACAATGGCAAGAACCCGTCAGCCCAACATGACCGCCGCGCAGTGGAGCCCCAACGGAGGCTCCCTCGGCGTCGTGGACCTCACGCAGCCGTCGAACTACCCCTTCGGCGAGGACGTCTTCTCCGGCGCCGTCCAGCGCCAGCGTCTCCCCAAGGACGCCTACAAGCGGCTCCAGCAGGTGCTCGAGCAGGGCGAGGCGCTCGACGCGTCACTCGCCGACTCGGTCGCACTCGCGATGAAGGAGTGGGCACTCGAGAAGGGCGCGACCCACTTCACCCACGTCTTCCAGCCGCTCACCGGCCTCACCGCTGAGAAGCACGACTCGTTCTTCGGCCCGGCCGGGGACGGCGTGGCGCTCGCGGAGTTCTCGGGCAAGGAGCTGATCCAGGGCGAGCCGGACGCCTCCTCGTTCCCGACCGGCGGCGTGCGCGCGACGTTCGAGGCGCGCGGCTACACCGCCTGGGACCCCACGAGCCCGGCGTTCCTCCTGCAGAACCCGAACGGCGCGCTGCTCTGCATCCCGACGGCGTTCGCGTCGTGGACCGGCGAGGCGCTCGACGCCAAGATCCCGCTGCTGCGCTCGATGGACGCGCTGTCCGGC
>DASSVP010000103.1:0-10052 GCA_035705985.1 Thermoleophilaceae bacterium | reverse complement strand
AGGGCGTGGACCGCGAGGACGCCGCCCGCGCGGAGGGCGGCTGGCTCACCTGGCTGTCCGACTGCGGCATCCCGGCGCTGTCCGGTGTCGACACACGCGAACTTGTTCGCCATATCCGTGACAAGGGCGCGATGCGGGGCGGAGTCTTCGCCGCCGACCTGACGGAACACGACGCGCGCGACCGAGTCATGGCGGAGCCCTGCATGGCCGGCGCGGACCTCGCCCGGGAGGTCTCCCCGCGCGAGCCGATCGTCCTGGAGGGCGACGGGCCGCGGGTGATCGCCCTCGACACAGGCATCAAGGACTCGAGCGTGCGCAACCTGCGTGACCGGGGCGTGCACCTGGAGCTACATCCGTGTGGCACGTCCGCGAAGGAGTTGCTCGCGCGTGACCCGGACGCGGTCTTCCTCGCGAATGGGCCCGGGGATCCTGCCGCGCTGGATTACGTGGTGGACGCGGTGCGGGGGGTCGTCGGCAAGGTGCCGGTCTGGGGCATCTGCCTCGGCCACCAGCTCCTCTGCCGCGCCGTCGGCCTCGAGACCTACAAGCTCCCCTTCGGTCACCGCGGCGCCAACCACCCGGTCAAGGACCTCGAGACCGGCAGGATCGAGATCACCTCGCAGAACCATGGCTTCGCGGTGCTCGGCCCAGGCGGCCAGAAGACCATCGACACCGACGAGCCCGTCAGATGGGAGACGGACTTCGGCGTGGCCGAGCTCCAGCAGCTGAACCTCTACGACCGGACGGTCGAGGGGCTCGTGCTCAGGGACGTCCCGGCGTCGACCGTCCAGTACCACCCGGAGGCGGGACCCGGGCCGCACGACGCACTCCACCTCTTCGACCGATTCCTCGACACCCTGCGGGTGCCGGCCTAGTGCCGCGTAGGGACGACATCCAGCGCATCCTCGTGCTCGGCTCGGGCCCGATCGTGATCGGGCAGGCGGCCGAGTTCGACTACTCGGGCGCGCAGGCCTGCAAGGTGCTGTTGGAGGAGGGCTACGAGGTCATCCTCGTCAACTCGAACCCGGCCACGATCATGACCGACCCCGAGTTCGCCACGCGCACCTACATCGAGCCGCTCACGCCCGCCTCGGTTGCGAAGGTGATCGAGCGCGAGAAGCCGGACGCGCTGCTGCCGACGCTGGGCGGCGGGACGGCGCTCGACCTCGCCCGCGAGCTCTCCGAGAACGGGACGCTCGGTAGGCACCGGGTGGAGCTGATCGGCGCCGACTACGACGCGATCCGCCGCGCCGAGGACCGCGAGCTGTTCCGGGCGACCATGGAGCGCGCCGGCCTCCGGGTGCCGCGCAGCGCGGCCGTCAAGTCCATGCGCGAGGCCGAGCGGGCGCTGCCGCAGGTCGGGCTGCCCGCGATCGTCAGGCCGGGCTTCACGATGGGCGGCGCCGGCGGGGGCATCGCCTGGAACGAGACCGAGTACCGCCAGGTCGTGGCCGAGGGGCTCGCCGCGAGCCCGATCGGACAGGTGCTCGTGGAGGAGTCCGTGATCGGCTGGGGCGAGTTCGAGCTCGAGGTGATGCGTGACTCGGGCGACAACGTCGTGATCGTCTGCTCGATCGAGAACATCGACCCGATGGGCGTGCACACGGGCGACAGCGTCACGGTGGCGCCGCAGCAGACGCTCTCGGACACGCTCTACCAGCAGCTGCGCGACCAGGCGATCGCGGTAATCCGCGCGGTGGGGGTCGAGACGGGCGGATCGAACATCCAGTTCGCGGTCAACCCACATACCGAGGAGATCGTCGTCATCGAGATGAACCCGCGCGTGTCGCGGTCGTCGGCGCTCGCCTCGAAGGCCACCGGCTTCCCGATCGCGAAGATCGCCGCCCGGCTGGCGGTGGGCTACGCGCTCGAGGAGATCGACAACGACATCACGAAGAAGACGCCCGCGAGCTTCGAGCCGACGATCGACTACGTGGTGGTGAAGTGGCCCCGCTTCGCGTTCGAGAAGTTCCCGGGCGCGGACGGCCAGCTCCATACCTCGATGCAGTCGGTGGGCGAGGCGATGGCGATCGGGCGCACCTTCAAGCAGGCGTTCATGAAGGCGATGCGCTCGCGGGAGCTCGATGTGATGCCGGCGCTCGACGGCGACCTGCTCGAGCGCCTCGAGTCGCCCTCGGACGACCGTTACGAGCTGATCTTCGAGGCGGTCAGGCGCGGCCACCCCGAGGGGGAGCTGTGCGAGCGCACCGGGATCGACCCGTGGTTCATGGCGGAGATCGCCGCCCTCGCGCGCGGGGAGGATCCGCAGGAGGGGCTCGAGCGGAGCTTCAAGTCCGTCGACACCTGCGCCGCGGAGTTCGAGGCCGAGACGCCCTACTACTACTCGGGCTGGGAGCGCCGGGCGGCGCACGAGGTGCGGCGCGGCGACAAGCCGAGTGTCGTCATCCTCGGATCGGGGCCGAACAGGATCGGCCAGGGCATCGAGTTCGACTACTGCTGCGTGCACGCCGCGATGACCGTGCGCGAGTCGGGCCGCGACGCGGTGATGATCAACTGCAACCCGGAGACGGTGTCAACCGACTACGACACCTCGGACCGGCTCTACTTCGAGCCGCTGACGCTCGAGGACGTGCTCGGTGTGATCGAGCTCGAGCGTCCGGAGGGCGTGATCGTCCAGTTCGGCGGCCAAACGCCGCTGAAGCTCGCGGCCGGGCTGGCCGGGGCGGGCGTGCCGCTGCTGGGCACGCCGGTCGAGGCGATCCACCGGGCCGAGGACAGGCCGAGCTTCGGCGCGCTCCTCGACGAGCTCGGGCTGAAGTCGCCGCCGTACGCGACGGCCCGCTCGCATGAGGAGGCGCTCCAGGTGGCCGACGACGTGGGCTACCCGCTGCTCGTGCGGCCCTCGTACGTGCTCGGCGGCCGCGCGATGGAGATCTGTTACTCCCGCGAGCAGCTCCGGGGCTACCTGAAGCGCACGAACGGCGGAGCGGGACGCACGATCTTTCTCGACCGCTTCCTCGAGAACGCGATCGAGATCGACGTGGACGCGCTCTGCGACGGCGAGGACGTGGAGATCGGGGCGATCATGCAGCACGTCGAGGAGGCGGGCGTGCACTCGGGCGACTCGGCGTGCGTGATCCCGGCGATGTCGCTCGGCGACGAGATGATGCGGCAGGTGGAGGATGCTTCGCGCGCGATCGCCCTGGCGCTCGGCGTGGTGGGGCTCATCAACATCCAGTTCGCCGTCCACGGCGACAGCGAGGAGCTGTACGTGATCGAGGCGAACCCGCGCGCGTCGCGCACCGTGCCGTTCGTCTCGAAGGCGATCGGCGTGTCGCTTGCGAAGGTGGCCTGCCGCCTCATGCTCGGCGAGCGGCTCCGCGACATGACGCTCAACATCCCGCGCGCGCCGCGCCACGTGTCGGTGAAGGAGGCGGTGCTGCCGTTCGGCCGCTTCCCGCGCGCCGACGCCCTGCTGGGACCGGAGATGAAGTCCACGGGCGAGGTGATGGGCGTGGCCTCGGACTACCCCGCCGCGTTCGGCAAGGCGCAGACCGCGGCCGGGGCGGAGCTCCCGGCGTCCGGAACGGTCTTCATCTCTGTCACCGACGGCGACAAGTCCGCTGCCACGCAGCTCGCGGCGGGCTTCCACGACATGGGCTTCAGCGTGGTGGCCACCGGCGGCACGGCCACGGCGATCCGGCGCATGGGCGTGCCGGTGGAGCGGATCCTGAAGCTCTCGGAGGGCTCGCCGAACGTGGTCGACCGGATCGAGGCGGGCGAGGTGGACCTGGTCATCAACACGCCGACCGGCTCGGGCGCGCGGGCCGACGGGTACGAGATCCGGCGCGCGGCGGTCGCCCGCGGCATCCCGTGCATCACGACGATGTCGGGCGCGAGCGCCGCGCAGCGCGCGATCCGCTCGCGGCGCTCGGGCGAGCCGTCCGTGATCTCGCTCCAGGAGCTGCACGGCGGGCTGGCGCTGCCCGCGATCGAGCACGCCGCCGACACGGAGGCCGAGGCGGAGCGTTCGAGTTGAGCGAGCCGCGGACGCTGGCTCCTCCCGAGCGGCGGATCGCGCAGGTGTCGGGCGTGGAGCGGCTCGGGGCCTATGACCTGATCACCGCGCTCGACCCGACCGGACCGACGAGCCCCCGCCCCGGCCAGTTCTACATGCTGGCGGCGGAGGAGGGGTGGGGCGGCGGCGACGACGAGCGGCCCTACCTGCCGAGGGCGTTCTCGTACGCGCGGGCGCGCGTGGAGGAGGACGGCATTGCGCTCAGCTTCCTGCTCGAGGCGGTCGGCCCGGGCACGCAGCGGCTCGCCGAGCTCGCGCCCGACGAGGGCCTCGCGCTGCTCGGCCCACTGGGCGTGGGCTTCCGGCCGGCGGCGAACGGCACGCGCCCGCTGCTGGTGGGCGGCGGAATCGGAGCGGCCCCGCTGCTGTGCTGGGAGGAGGAGCTGGCCGCCGAGGCGCGATCGGCCGACACGGATCGCGCGCCCGAGGTCCTCCTCGGCTTCCGCTCGGCCGCGCACGCGCAGGCGGCCGCCCTGTTCGCGGCCGAGTCGCAGGTCGTCACCGACGACGGCTCGGTGGGGCGCCGGGCGCTGGTGACGGAGCTGCTCGCGGCGGAGCTGGAGGCCGACGCGAACGCCACGATCTACGCGTGCGGGCCGCCCCCCATGCTCGAGGCCGTGCGCGC
Organism: Thermoleophilaceae bacterium; assembly: GCA_035705985.1. Lineage (GTDB taxonomy): Bacteria > Actinomycetota > Thermoleophilia > Solirubrobacterales > Thermoleophilaceae > JACVRW01. The sequence continues at coordinate 5,388 of DASSVP010000103.1, read as the reverse complement.
GCTCTGCTCCGAGCGCGACGTTCCCGCCCAGCTCGCGATGGAGTCGGGGATGGCGTGCGGGTTCGGCGCCTGCTTCGGCTGCGTCGTGCCCACCCGGAACGGCTACCTGCGCCTGTGCGTGGACGGCCCGGTCCTGGACGCGGACCTGCTCGAGGAGGTCGTGTGATCGAGCTGTGCGGCGTCCCGCTGCGCGGGCCGGTGCTGAACGGCTCGGGCACGTTCGACGCGATCGCGGCCCGGCGGGCGTTCGGCGACGCCCTGCTCGAACGCTTCCCGTTTCACGCCTTCGTCTCGAAGACGATCACGCTCGCGCCCCGGGAGGGCAACCCGCCGCCGCGGCTATGGGAGACACCGGCCGGGCTGATCAACTCGATCGGGCTGCCGAACAAGGGCCTGCAAGGCTTTCTGGAGTCGGACCTTCCGGAACTTGCGCGGCTGCCGGTGCCGCTCGTCGTCTCGGTCATGGGCTTCAGCCGCGACGAGCTGGCCGAGCTGGCCGCCGCGGTGGGCGAGCGTGACGAGGTGGCGATGCTCGAGCTGAACGTGTCGTGCCCGAACGTCGAGACGGGCCTGATCATGGGCGCCGACCCGTCCGAGACGGCGCTCGCGGTCGAGCACGTCCGGTCCCAGGCCTCCAAGCCGCTGATCGTGAAGCTCACGCCGAACGCCACGGATCCCGCTGCCGTGGCCGGCGCGGCCCAGGACGCCGGCGCCGACGCCGTCTCGCTGGTCAACACGCTGAAGGGCATGGCACTCCACCCGCGGACGGGGGAGCCGTGGCTGGGCGGCAGGGCCGGCGGGGTGTCGGGCCCGGCGATCCGGGCGATCGCGCTCGAGCAGGTCGCGGCGGTCGCGGGCGCGGTCGAGATACCCGTAATCGGCATGGGGGGCATCTCGAGCGGACGGCACGCGGCCGATTTCCTGGCCGCGGGCGCCACGGCCATCGCGATCGGCACCGAAAGCTTCCGCGATCCCGCCGCGGGCCACCGAATCGCCGCCGAGCTCGACGCGCTGTCCCTCGGCGGGAGGATGCCCGCCCCTGCGTCGACGATCGCCTGAGCCCGTTTGGGGGACAGCGGGCCGTCGTTTCCGCGCAAGATGCGGGAACTTTGCGGATCACCGGTCAAGCAACCGGGAATTGCTCAATTAAAACCCCTGCAAACCAGTGGAAAAACGCTCAAGGAGCCCGAACCCACCTCGACCTCAGGTCGAGGTCCAGCTGAATTCACGGATTTTTTGCGGTTTCACCCTCGACGCCAGCGACCGAGCGTGTACTATCGCCGCCCATGCCGGCCGCCCCCCAGTCGCCCGCCAAGACGCATGCGGCGGGCCTCGCTCCCGAGCGCTCTCTGACCCAGCGAATGGACGCCCTCCAGCGGGCCAACCAGATCAGAACCCGGCGAGCGAAGCTGAAGAGGGACCTGAAGGGGGGACGGGTCCAGATACACGGCCTGCTGCTCGATCCGCCTGAATACGTGCTCACCGCGAAGGTCTTCGACCTGCTCCTGGCGGTGCCGAAATACGGCCGCGTGAAGGTGAATCGCATCCTCACCCACTGCCGCATCTCGCCCAGCAAGACCATCGGCGGGCTCTCCGAGCGGCAGCGCAACGAGCTCGTCTCGTACCTGCGCCGATAGCCCCGATCCTCGTCATCACCGGTCCGTCCGGCGTAGGCAAGGGAACCCTCATAAAGCGGCTCCTGGAGCGTGTTTCGGGGCTCCAGCTCGCGGTCTCGGCGACGACGAGAGACCCGCGGCCCGGCGAGGTCAACGGGGTCGACTATCACTTCCTCAGCCGGGACGACTTCGATCGCCGCGTGGCCGCAGGCGAGTTCGTGGAGCACGCCGTCTACGCCGGAAACAGCTACGGCACGCTGCGCACGGAGCTGGAGCGCCCCGCCCGCGGGATCGTGCTCGAGATCGACGTCCAAGGTGCGCGCCAGGTACGCCAAACGCTGCCGGAAGCCACGAGAATCTTCATCGAACCGCCGAGCTTCGAGGCGCTCGTCGAGCGGCTCACCGAGCGCGGCTCCGACTCCCCCGAGCAGATCGAGCGGCGGCTGGCCGCCGCGCGCGAGGAGCTGGCCGCCCGAGACGAGTTCGACCACCACATCTGCAACGACGAGCTGGAGCGTGCGGTGGAGGAGCTCGCTCAGCTTGCGGCTACCATGTGTCCCCCGTGATCAAGCCAAGACTGGACAAGCTGCTCGAGCGAGTCGACTCCCACTACGCCGTCGTGCTCGTCTCGGCGAAGCGTGCGAGGCAGATCAACTCGTACTACCACAACCTCGGCGAGGGCACGTTCGACGAGTACCCGCCTCCGATGGTCGAGACCGGCTCGAAGAACTACCTCAAGATCTCCCTGGAGGAGATCGCCGCCGGGAAGATCAAGTACCGCTACCGCTAGGAGGCGTGCTTGGCACGGATCCTGCTCGGCGTCAGCGGTGGAATCGCCGCGTACAAGGCAGTTGAGCTGGTCCGGCTCGCCACGAGGGCGGGCCACTCCGTCCGCGTGATCCAGACGCCCGCGAGCCTGCACTTCGTGGGCCGCGCGACGTTCGAGGGCGTGACCGGCGCGCCCGTGCTGGTGGAGGAGTTCGAGGCCGATCCGGCCCGCGGCGCTTTCCCGGGCGACCCGCCGCCGGACCACGACGCGATCTCGCACCTCGAGCTGGTGGCGCGCTGCGACGCGTTCGTGGTGGCGCCTGCCTCGGCCAACACGATCGCGAAGCTGGCGGGCGGGCTTGCCGACAACCTGCTGACGAGCGCGGCGCTGGCGAACACCGCGCCGCTCGTGGTGGCGCCCGCAATGAACAACCGGATGTACGAGCACCCGGCCACGCAGGCGAACCTCGAGCTGCTGCGATCCCGCGGTGCCCGGATCGTGGAGCCGGCCACCGGCAGCCTCGCGTCGAAGGGCGAGTGGGGGGTGGGCCGCCTGGCCGAGCCCCGGGACATCCTGGCGGCGGCCGAAGCCGCAATCGCCGGCTACGCCCCGCGGTCGCTCGACGGCCTTCGCGTCCTCGTCACCGCCGGCGGCACCCGGGAGCCGATCGATTCCGTGCGCTTCATCGGCAACCGCTCCTCCGGCCGCATGGGCCTCGCGCTGGCCGAGGAGGCCGCCCGGCGCGGCGCCGATGTGACGCTGCTGGCGGCGAACGTGACCATCCCGCCACCCGACGGCCTCGAGACCGTGATGGTGGAGACCACCGCTGAGCTGGAAGCTGCCGTGCGCGAGCGCTTCCCGGAGGCGGACGTCCTGATCATGGCCGCCGCTCCCGCCGACTTCCGGCCGGTCGAGCGGGCGGACTCCAAGCTGTCCCGGGAGGAAGGGGAGCGCAGCCTGGAGCTTCAGCCGACGGCCGACATCGTCGCGGGCGTGGCCGCCGGCAGCCGGGAGGATCAGACCGTCATCGGCTTCGCCGCCGAGCACGGCGACGGCGCGGTCGAGCGCGGCCGCGCGAAGCTCGCCCGCAAGGGCCTCGACGCGGTCGTCGTGAACGACATCTCGCGCACGGACATCGGGTTCGACAGCTCCGACAACGAGGTCACGATCGTGCTCGCCGACGGCGAGAGCGAGGTCGGCCGCAGGCCCAAGCGCGACGTGGCCGCGGCGATTCTCGACGAGGTCGAACGCTTGAGGGCGCGCGCCGACTCGCCGAGTACCTTGAGAAGGGAATGACGGGCGAGCCGAGCGCATACGAGCTCTTCAAGAAGGGCAGCGAGCTGCTCGACAGGGGCGACTTCATGGCCGCCTCCGTACCGCTGGAGAAGGCCCGCTCGCTGGAGCCCGACAAGGGCTCGATCCGCGAGGCGCTGGGGCGTGCGTACTTCCGCTCCGCCCGCTTCGACAAGGCCGCCGAGGAGTTCGCCGCCCTGGTCGAGCGCTACCCGGTGAACGACTATGCCCACTTCTGCCTCGGCCGCTCCCTGGAGAAGACCGGCCGCCGCGCCGAGGCCCGCCGCCACGCCGCCCTGGCGGCCAACATGCGCCCCGACCGGAAGGACTACCAGGCCTTCCGGGACCGGCTCCAGGCCGCCTAGGCCGAGCGCTTCGCGCGCCTGTCGGCGGCCTGGACGGCGACGAACGCGATTCCGAACCGGCGCAGGACCTCGACGAGGATCCCGATGCCGATCAGCTGGTAGAAGACGGTGAAGAGCTTCATCCAGCCGTCCTCCAGCACGAGATCGGGATCCGAGACGCTCGTCGTGGTGAGCGTCGCGACCGAGAAGTACAGCGCGTCCACCGGGTTCCAATTCGCCCCCAGCGCGTAGCTCAGCGTGCCGATGAGCACCAGCGCGACCCCCGCCGACAGGACGGGGAGGAAGTCCTCCTCGCGCACCGCGTGGCGCAGCACGCGCACCACTCTCTGCAGCATCGCCAAGGCGGAGAGCATGCTCCTGGGTTCGCATCCGGCGCTGCCGGTCCTTTCTCTGACTAAGATCAGGCAATGGCCTCGCAGCTCGCTCAGGTCCGCCGCTTCAACCGGACGGTGACCCAGCGTGTCGGCGCGCTCGACGACCGTTTTCTGTCCCGGTCGCGACCGCTGGCGACGTCGCGGCTGCTCTGGGAGATCGGCACCGAGGGCGGGGAGGTCGTGATGCTGCGGTCGCGGCTGGGCGTGGACTCCGGCCAGATGAGCCGGATGCTCCGCGCGCTCGAGGCGGAGGGACTCGTGACCGTCACGGCCAGCGAGGTCGACGGCCGCGTGCGCGTGGCGAGGCTCACGCAGAAGGGCGTGCGCGAGCGAGCGATCGTGGATGAGCGGAGCGACGAGCTCGCGGCCTCGATCCTCGAGCCGCTCGACGACGCGCAGCGGGCTCAACTCGTCGACGCCATGCGCACGGTCGAGCGGCTGATCGCCGCCTCGCTCGTCGACATCCGCCAAGTGGATCCGGAGAGCAGGGACGCCCAGCGCTGTCTCCGCGCGTACGTGGCAGAGCTCATCCGCCGGGCGCCGGACCGGGGCTTCGACCCAAGCGAGGGCGCCACCGCCGAGCCGCACGAGGTGCGCCCACCGAACGGCGCGTTCGTGGTCGCCTATCTGCGCGGTGAGGCGATCGGCTGCGGCGCCGTGAAGCACCACCCCGGCGACGTGACCGATATCAAGCGCATGTGGGTGGCCGAGACGGCGCGAGGGCTCGGCCTCGGCCGGCGGCTCCTCGAGCACCTCGAGGCCATCGCGCGCAAGCGCGGGTCCACCACGGCGCGCCTCGAGACCGGCGACGTGCTCCCGGAGGCGATCGCGCTCTACCGCTCCGCGGGCTACGCCGAGGTTCCGCCCTTCAACGCCGAGCCCTACGCCGACCGGTGGTTCTCGAAGGAGCTGCGCCGCTAGCGGCGCACTCCGGCCGCGTGGCCGCGGGCGGCCACCACCGCCTCCGTGAC
>DASSVP010000102.1:0-2842 GCA_035705985.1 Thermoleophilaceae bacterium | reverse complement strand
TCCCACCGTGATCCCCTACGAGGTGCTTCCGGGATTCCCGCGGCCGACGGTCGTCGGGCACGGCGGCCGCGCCGTGGTCGGAGAGATCGGCGGGCTGCCGGTTGCCGTCCTCCAGGGTCGCGCGCATGTGTACGAGGGCGGCGCCCTCGACCCGATCCGCACACCCGTACGCGCGCTCCGGGCGGCCGGCGCCGAGCTCGTCGTGATCACCAATGCGGCGGGCTCGCTGCGGACCGAGCTGGGCCCCGGGCGGCTGATGATGATCACCGACCACATCAACCTGAGCGGCGTCAATGTGCTCGCCGGGCCCAACGACGAGGAGATCGGCCCGCGCTTCCCGAGCCTCCGCGACGCGTACGACCCCGAGCTTCGCGACCACCTGCGCGCGGCCGCCGGCGAGCTCGGGACGGACCTGGCCGAGGGCGTCTACCTCGCCGTCTCGGGTCCGAGCTTCGAGACGCCGGCCGAGATCCGCGCGTACGCGATGCTGGGCGCCGACGCCGTCGGGATGTCGACGGTCCACGAAACGGCGGTGGCGCGCCACTGCGGCCTGCGCGTGGTGGCGGTCTCCGCAATCACGAACCTCGCCGAGGGCCTGAACCCCGAGCCGCTCTCGCACGAGCAGACCCTCCGCGACGCCCAGCGAGCGGCCGACGACCTGGCCCCACTGCTGGTTCGCTTCGTGGAGGGACTCGCCGGGTGAGCTACGTCCCCGACCTCATCCGCATCAAGCGCGACGGCGGCGAGCTCGACGAGGAGCGGATCCGCTCGCTCGTCACGGGCATCGCCGACGGGAGCGTCAGCGACGCCCAGGTCGGGGCGCTCGCCATGGCAATCGTCCTCAACGGCATGACCGCGGAGGAGCGGATCGCGCTGACGGGCGCCATGCGGGATTCCGGGGACGTGCTCGACTGGTCGGACGCCGGGCTCCCGGGGCCCGCGCTCGACAAGCACTCCACCGGCGGCGTCGGCGACAAGGTGAGCCTGCTCCTGGCGCCGATCGTCGCAGCATGTGGCGGCGCCGTGCCGATGATCTCCGGCCGCGGCCTCGGGCACACCGGCGGAACCCTCGACAAGCTCGAGTCCATCCCCGGCTACGACACGACCCCCGAGCCGGACGAGTTCCGGCGCGCCGTCGCGAGCGCGGGCGCGGCCATCGTGGGCCAGACCGCGCGGCTGGCGCCGGCGGACCGCCGTCTCTACGCGATCCGGGATGCCACCGGCACCGTCGAGTCCATCCCGCTGATCGTCGCGTCGATCCTGTCGAAGAAGCTCGCCGCCGGGCTCGACGCGCTGGTCATGGACGTGAAGGTCGGCTCGGGCGCCTTCCTCCCCGATCGCGAAGGCGCCGAGGAGCTCGCGCGAACGATCGTGGAGGTGGCCACCGGGAACGGATTGCCAACCGCCGCGCTTCTCACCGACATGGACCGCGTGCTCGGCCGCACCGCGGGCAACGCGGTGGAGGTGCGGGAAACCATCGACCACCTGACCGGGGCGGCCATGGACGAACGGCTCCGCGAGGTAACCCTCTCCCTCAGTGCAGAGCTGTTGACGCTGGGCGGGGTGCAGCCGGACGCGCAGAGCGCCCGCGCCGCGGCGGAGAAGGCCCTCGCCGGCGGGGCCGCGGCCGAGCGCTTCGTGGCGATGGTCACCGAGCTGGGCGGCCCGAGCGACATCCTCGAGGCGCCCGACACGCACCTGCCGAAGGCCACGGTCACGGTGGCGGCCGAGCCGGCGGAGGCGGGCACCGTGGGCGCGGTGGACGTGCGCGCGGTGGGCCTCGCCGTTGTCGCGCTCGGCGGCGGCCGCACGCGCGAGTCCGACCCCGTGGACCACTCGGTGGGGCTGACCGATGTGGCCGCGCCCGGCGAGGAGGTCGCTCCAGGCGGTCGCCCCCTCGCGGTGGTGCACGCGGCCGACGAGGACGCCGCCCAGCGCGCGGCTGACGCCCTCCGCGCGGCTTTCGTTCTGGGCGACGACGCACCGAAGGCAGCCCCGCCCGTGCTGGAGACCATCCGATGAGAGCAAGTGTCCTGGGCTGGGCTTCGATAGGGCGCCCTGGGCAGGACGCTTGCGGTGAAAGGGCGGTCCGGACGTGACCCCCTCGGTGCTGCCGTTGGTGGAGCTTCACGTGCACCTCGAGGGCACCGCTCCGCCGGACCTCATCCGCCGCATCGCGGAGCGTAACCGGCTCGACGTTCCGGAGGGCACCTTCGCCGCCCCGGACCGGTTCGCCTACACGGACTTCCTCGACTTCCTCGACACCTACGACAAGGCCGCGAGCGTGATCCGCACCGGCGAGGACTACCGCGACATCACCTACGAGTACCTCATCGCGTGCGCGAACGAGGGCGCGGTCTACGTCGAGCTCACGGCGAGCCCCGACCACGCCAGGCTGGTCGGCCTCGCCGACGATGAGCACGTCGACGGCATTGCGCGCGGGATCGACGACGCGCGCGGCGAGGCGGGGATCGAGGGCCGCATCCTCGTCTCCGCGGTCAGGAACTTCGGCGTCGAGGCGGCCCTTCGCAACGCACGCTACGCCGCAGAGCGCCCGCACCCCTACATCGTCGGCTTCTCCATGGCCGGCGACGAGGAGAACTACCCGGCCGCCGACTATGCCGAGGCCTTCGAGGTCGCGTCCGGCGCCGGCCTCGGCTGCTCCGTCCACGCCGGCGAATGGGGCGGGCCCGAGAGCGTCCGCGCGGGCCTAGAGCTCCCGGTGACGCGCATCGCCCACGGCGTGCGCAGCATCGAGGACCCGGAGCTCGTCGAGGAGCTGGCGCGCCGGGGCACAGTCCTTGAGTGCTGTCCTTCAAGCAACGTGGTGCTCGGGATCTAC
>DASSVP010000101.1:0-9707 GCA_035705985.1 Thermoleophilaceae bacterium | reverse complement strand
CTCGCGGCATTCTCGCGCAGCCCGGAGATGCTGATCACGTCGCGCGCGCTGCTCGGCGTGGCGGGTGCGACGCTGGCGCCGTCGACGCTGTCGCTGATCCGGAGCATGTTCGAAGACGACTCGCAGCGCACCGTGGCGATCGGCATCTGGATCACGAGCTTCTCGGTGGGCGCCGCGATCGGCCCTCTCGTCGGCGGCGTCATGCTCGAGAGCTTCCATTGGGGCTCGGTCTTCCTCCTGGCCGTGCCCGTGATGGTCCTGCTACTTGCTGTAGGCCCGCGGCTGCTCCCCGAGTACCGCGATCCCGAGCCCGGCCGCCTCGACCTCGCGAGCGCGGCGCTTTCCCTGGTCTCCGTGCTCGGCGTGATCTACGGCGTCAAAGCCGCCGCAAGCGACGGGCTGACGCTCGCGGCCCTGGCGCCGGCCGTGGCCGGGCTCGGCGTCGGCGCGACGTTCGTCCGGCGCCAGCAGCGCCTCGAGGAGCCGATGGTCGACCTGGCCCTGTTTCGCCGCCCCGCCTTCAGCCTCGCGCTCACCGCGAACACGCTCGCCTTCGCTGTCGTGTTCGGGATCGAGGTGTTCGTCGCTCAGTACCTCCAGCTGGTGCTCGGCTACTCCCCGATCGAGGCGGGCCTCTGGAGCGTGCCGGCGGCCGCTGCCTTCGTCGTGGGCTCGCAGCTCACACCGCCGCTGGCCGCACGCGTCCGGCCGCCGGTGGCGATGCTTGCCGGCATAGCGGTGGCCGCCGCCGGCGTGGCGCTGCTCAGCCGGGCGGGCACAGTCCATGGCCCAGGGCTCCTGGTGGCCGGCGTCGTTGTTATGTCGCTGGGCATGGCGCCGCTGTTCACGCTCGCCGCGGACCTCGCGGTCGGAAGCGCTCCGCCGGCGCGAGCCGGCGCCGCCTCCGGCATATCGGAGACGAGCTCCGAGCTGGGCGGCGCGCTGGGACTGGCGCTGCTCGGCACGGTCGGGACTGCCGTGTACCAGGGCCGCGCGGCCGACGCGCTTCCCGCCGACCTACCGGCCGGTGCGGCCGCGACGGCGAGCGACACGCTCGGGGGCGCGGTCCAGGTCGCCGACACCCTGCCCGCTCGACTGGGCGCCGACGTGCTCGATTCCGCCCGCGAGGCGTTCACGGAGGCGCTGCAGCTGGCCGCCACGGTCAGCGGCCTGCTCGTGCTCGCCGCGGCCTTCGCGATCGCCCGGCTGCTGCGCGGCGGCGCCTGGCGGCCGGACCGCGAATCCGCCGGTGAGTCGGCGTGGCCGGCTCCGTCAAAGCTGGTATGCGACGCCTCGGCCTCGTCTTCCTCGCTCTCGTAGCGCTTGCGGGCGCCCTGTACGGCTCGGCCCATCTGATGACCGGGTCGTCCGGCTTCGCGCGGGCGGTTGTCTGGGGCGAGTCGGACATCGACGACCGCCATCGCTTCCCGGCACGCGAGATCGAAGCGGGCGCGTACGTCTGGCGGCTGCCGCGCGCGCCGGCCCGCCTCGGTCTCGACGGCTTCCTCGAGCGGCGATCGACCCGCGCGTTCGTCGTGCTGCACCACGGCCGGGTCGTGTACGAGCGCTACTTCAACGGCGGCTCGCGGGAGGAGCTCGAGACGAGCTTCTCGGTGGCCAAGTCGTTCGTATCGACCCTGATCGGCATCGCAATCGAGGAGGGTGCGATCCGAGGGTTGGACGAGCCGGTCACGCGCCGGCTCCCGGAGCTCGAGGAGCGCGACCCGCGCTTCGCGCGAATCAGTATCCGCGACCTCCTGTCGATGTCGTCCGGCCTGCGCTACGAGGAGGACGGCATGCCGTGGAGCGACGACACGGTCACGTACTACGGCGCCGACCTACGCGACGTGGCGCTGGAGAACACGGAGGTCGATCAGGACCCCGGCCTGGGCTTCCACTACAACAACTTCAATCCGCTCCTTCTCGGGCTGATCCTCGAGCGCGCCACCCAGATGCCGGTCGCCGACTACATGGAGACCCGCCTGTGGCGCCCGATGGGAGCCGAGGCGGATGGCTCGTGGAGCCTGGACTCCGAGGGCAGCGGCTTCGAGAAAATGGAGAGCGGCGTGAATGCGCGGGCGCGGGACCTCGCCAGGTACGGCCTTCTCATGCTCCGGCAGGGGCGGGCGCACGGGCGGCGTGTCGTCTCGCCCGCCTGGGTCAGAGCAGCGACGACGGGGGACGGACCGTACGGCCTCGGCTGGTGGCTCACGCCCCGTTCGCGCGCCGGCCAGGAAGCCTTCCTTGCCAGGGGCAAGTACGGCCAGGTCATCGCCGTGGATCGCGCGAACGATGCCGTGGTCGTCAGGCTCGGCAGCGATGAGGCGGGCGTCGATTGGGGGACGCTGGCGCTCGAGGTCGCCGGCGATCTCGATCCATAGATGAATTTGGACGCGACCCGGAGTCATTATGGGAAGACCATGCGCACAGCGGAGAAACGAGCGACCGAGGACGGCCTGATCGCGGCCGTCCTCGGGGGCGACGAATCAGCCTTCGAACAACTGATCGCTCCGTATCGCGGCGAGCTTCACGCGCTCTGCTACCGGATGCTCGGCTCGCTGCACGACGCGGAGGACGCCGCGCAGGAGACCTTCCTGCGCGCCTGGCGGGCGATGGGGCGCTTCGAGGGACGCAGCTCGCTGCGCACATGGCTCCACCGCGTCGCGACGAACGTGTGCCTCGACGAGATCGCGCGGCGGCCGAAGCGCGTGCTACCGGTGGATTACGGTCCACCTGCGCCGGCGGGCGGCGCGGAGCCCACGAGGCTCGAGCAGCCGATCTGGTTGGAGCCCTACCCCGATGAGGCGATCCAGATAGCCGACGACGCGGTGGGGCCGGAGGCCCGCTACGAACAGCGCGAGACGCTCGAGCTGGCGTTCGTCGCGGCGCTCCAGCACCTTCCGCCGCGTCAGCGGGCGGTATTCGTCCTACGCGACGTGCTCGGCTTCCCGGCGGCGGACGCAGCGCGGATGCTGTCGTCGAGCCCCGTCTCGGTGAACAGCGCCCTCCAGCGGGCACGCGAGACGGTCAGCTCACGGCTCCCGGACCACAGCCAGCAGGAGGAGCTGCGGCGGCACGGCGACGACCGTCTGCGCGCGTTCGTCACCCGCCTGGTGAGCGCCTTCGAGCGTGGGCAGATCGCGGCCATCCTGGCGCTGCTCGCCGAGGACGCGGTCTTCTCCATGCCGCCCTACCCCGACTGGTACCAGGGCCATGAGCGGATCGCCGACTCCTGGCTCATGCCCGCAGACTCGCCGACCGGCCTGAGGTTTGTCTCCACGCGCGCGAACGGGCAGCTCGCACTCGGCGTCTACAAGCTGGACCCCGACCGCGATCTGTTCCTGCCGAACTGCCTGGAGGTGTTCGGGCTGCGCGGCGAGCTGATCTCCGAAGTGACGTCGTTCCGCAATCCGGAGCTGATCCGCATGTTCGGGCTCCCCGAGAAGCTGCGCCGCTGACCAACCGGCTCGTCCACCTCGAGCTTCACACGCCGAACTCGGCGCGCGCCTGCGCGTTCTACACGGGCCTGCTCGCCTGGCGCTTCGAGAGTGTGCACTCGCGTCGAGGCAACTATCTCGCGCTTGCGGTGGGCCCCGGGATCGAGGCCGGTTTGGTCGAGGCCGAGGGGCAGCACGCGTTCTGGCTGCCGTACGTCGAGGTCGCCGACATCGACGCTGCGCTCGAGGATGCGTCGCGGCTGGGAGCAACCGTCCTGCTCGGCTCGCGCGAGGGTCCGGCCGGCTGGCGAGCCGTGGTCGCGACGGAGGAGAGCGGGCCGGTCGCGTTCTGGCAGCCCAAGTGCTGATCGCATCGCCCGCATCAAACCCGGCGGTGAGTTTGGCCCTCCGTGATCGTCGAACGATAAGAGCGACGTTCCGCGAACCGAGGAGACACAATGGAAAAGACGAAGTCCAGGGACGGCACGGAGATCGCCTTCGACCGCATCGGGGAAGGACCGCCGGTCATCCTGATCGGTGGAGCGTTCAGCTGGCGGCGCTGGAAGGGGTTCGTCGAGCTTGCGGACCTGCTGGCGGCGGGCTTCACCGTGCTCAACTACGACCGCCGCGGCCGGGGGGACAGCGGCGACACGAAGCCGTACACGCTTCAGCGCGAGTTCGAGGATCTGCAGGCGATGATCTCCGCGGCCGGCGGAGCGGCATCCGTCTGGGGCCTGTCCTCCGGCGGGATCCTCGCGCTGGAGGCGGCCCGGGCCGGCGTGGCCATCGAGCGGATCGCTGCGTACGAGCCGCCGTTCATCGTTGACGCGGCCGGTGGCGTTCCGCCGGAGGACCTCGTCCCGCACGTCACCGGGCTGATTCAGCGCGACAGAAGGTCCGAGGCCGTGAGCTACTTCATGGCTCGGGTGATGGGAATGCCGTCCGTCATTCCGTCGGCAATGCGCCTATGGCCGCCGCTCTGGTCGAGGCTGAAGGCGACGGCTCACACGCTGCCGTACGACGCGGAGCTGATCGACCGCCATGTGCGCGGGCGTCCGGTCGACGACGCCTACTGGGCGCGCGTGGCGACGCCGACGCTCGTCGTGAGCGGCGACAAGAGCCCTGAGAAGCTGCGCAAGGGCGCGGCGGCGATCGCCGCCGCCCTGCCCGATGCCGAGCACCGGCCCCTGCCGGGCGTCAGCCACAACGTCAAGATGGATGTGCTCGCGCCGGTGCTCGCCGAGTTCTTCGCCGGCCACCCGGGGTCAGCTCAGGAAGGCTCCGCCAACGAGGCCGCCGCGCGCCGGGCGCCCTCCCTTCGGCCCGGCCGCTAACCCTGGATCGGCTTCGAGCGCCACGGGCCGGCCGTCCGGCCTCACAAGGAGCGAGCCCGTCGTCCGACAGGCCAAGGGCGCGCGGCGATCGCGTCGCGCTCCACGGTCACCGGCGGCCGGCGCTCCACGAGCGGCCGTAGCCGCGGACGTAGTCGACCACGACTCCTTCGGATCGGCCCCGCCCTCCGCGTCCCCGGGGCCGGCCCCGCCTCGTTCCCGAGGATCTCGCAGGCGCAGACCTCGGCCGGGCGCGACCGTGTTCCGCGGGTCGTCGAGCGCCTTCGCCCGCAGCTCGATCACGCCGTGCTGCGGCGTGTGGAGCCTCATGCTGCGCTGCTTCTCGCGCACGACGCCGGCGCCTGTCGCCGGGCGAGTCGCCCTCCAACGTGTCCTCGAACTCGAGCTCGTACCCGTCCTGAGGTCGCCGGAATCCACCGGCGCAGTGTCCCTCCCGGCGGGGGTACGATCCGCCCGCGATGCGGTTCCGGGCCCCGATCCTTGCCCTCCTCGCTCTCGTGCTGCTCAGCGCGGTCGCGGCGCACGCCGCCCACCCGCCATCCGATGCGAGGCAGGCGGCGACCGCCGTCCCGGCCAACGCGCCGCCCGCCCGCTCGCTGGCGTCCGCCACCGGCGACGACCGCCGCTACGCGCTGGCGAACGGCTGCTATTCGCTGCGCCGCGCCGGCGGGGGGGTGGTCGCGAAGGCGGTCGGCGGCTACAGCGTGACCGACGCGCCCGTGGGCGGCGCGGAGGGCTTCCGGCTGCAGGCCACCGCGCTGGGCAGCTACCTCCTCTACGGGCGCGATCGCGACTACATGGCGGGCGGCCCGCTGAACACCGTCGTGCCCGCCCCGGGCGCCAGCCCGTCCGCGGACTGGAGCGTCGTCGCGAACCCGGACGGCAGCTTCGGAATCAACCTGCCGTCCCAGAACAAGTCGCTCGGCGTGGCGGCCGGCAGGCTCGTCCTCGCGGACGCCGGCGCCGGCGATGCCTTCGCCTTCGACCCCGCGGACGGCTGCGCGATCTACCCGGAGGTCGAGACCAGCGCCACGGGGACGCCCTTCAAGAGCCCTACGCCGTGGAGCGAGGTCAAGGGGACGATCGACCTGCACCTCCACATGACCGCCTTCGAGTTCCTCGGAGGGAAGGCGCACTGCGGCCGCCCGTGGCATCCCTATGGCGCGCCGTACGCGCTCGTGGATTGCCAGGACCACCAGGCCGGCAACGGGTGCGCCGCCGTGCTCGAGAACGCCCTCTACGGCCAGCCGGTGCGCTGCCACGACCCCGTCGGCTGGCCGACGTTCAAGGACTGGCCGCATCACGACTCGCTCACGCACGAGCAGACCTACTACAAGTGGCTCGAGCGCGCCTACATGGGCGGGCTGCGCCTGTTCGTGAACCTCTACGTCGAGAATCGCGTGCTCTGCGAGCTGTATCCGCTCAAGCAGAACAGCTGCGACGAGATGACCTCCGTCCGGCTTCAGGACCGCGACCTGGAGGCGATCGAGGACTACGTGGACGCGCAGAACGGCGGCCCGGGCCGCGGCTGGTTCCGCATCGTGACCGACCCGTTCCAGGCGCGGCGCGTGATCGCCGGCGGCAAGCTCGCGGTCGTGAAGGGGATCGAGCTCTCCGAGCCGTTCGGCTGCCGGGTCTACAACGAGCAGCCGTACTGCGACAGGGCGCAGATCGACCGCGAGATCGACGCCGTGCACGCGATGGGCGTGCGCCAGCTCGAGCTGATCAACAAGTTCGACAACGCGCTCGCCGGCGTGGCGGGCGACAGCGGCGAGACGGGGCTCGTGGTGAACGCCGGCAACCGGCTGTCGACCGGCAAGTTCTGGCAGATGCAGCCCTGCACCGGCCCGCCCGAGGAGCACGACAAGCAGCAGCCGGGCGTGTACGACCACGACGAGAACGACATCCAGGCGAACGTGATCGAGGCGTTCCTCCCGCTCGGCGCGACGCCGATCTATCCGAACGGCTCGCACTGCAACGCCCGCGGGCTCACCGACCTGGGCGATCACGCCATCCGGCGGCTGATGGAGAAGCGCATGATGATCGACCCCGACCACCTGAGCGTCCGGGCGCGCAAGAGCGCGATGGACCTGCTCGAGGCCGCCCGCTACTCGGGCGGGCTGTCGAGCCACAGCTGGAGCACCGCGGACGTCGTCCCGCGCATCTACAAGCTCGGCGGCGTGATCACCCCGATGAAGGAGGCCGCGCCGGACTGGATGGAGACCTGGCAGACGACGAAGGCGCAGCGCGACCCGCGCTTCTACTTCGGCTTCGGCTACGGATCAGACCAGAACGGCCTGTCGTCGCAGCCCGAGCCGCGCGCGGGGCCCGACCAGGTGCAGTACCCGTTCAAGTCGTTCGACGGGGGCGTGACCTTCGAGCGCCAGAGGAGCGGCTCACGCGAGTTCGATTTCACCAAGGACGGCGTGGCGCACTACGGGATGTTCCCGGACTGGTGGGAGGACATCCGCCGGGTGGGCGGGAAGGGCGCGCTGAAGGACATGGCGCGCGGCGCGGAGGCGTACCTC
Organism: Thermoleophilaceae bacterium; assembly: GCA_035705985.1. Classification (GTDB taxonomy): domain Bacteria; phylum Actinomycetota; class Thermoleophilia; order Solirubrobacterales; family Thermoleophilaceae; genus JACVRW01. The sequence continues at coordinate 2,390 of DASSVP010000101.1, read as the reverse complement.
CAGGCCTGGGAGCGGGTCAACGGGATCCGCTTCGGCTGCAAGCGCGCCCGCCAGCGGGCCGGGCGCAGGGGAATGGCCGGCGTCGGGCTGCGTGCGGGCACCGCCCGCGTGCTGCGCCGGGCGGGGCAGCCGCGAGTCCGCGGCAGCCGCGGCTGGACCTGGTGTGTTCGCGGCAAGGCGAACCGGCGCCGCAAGGTCGGCGCGGCGCTCACTCGCGGCGGCAAGGTCGCGCTCGTGGGCACGAACGCGCGCGGCAGCGACGCCGCACGGATCCGCGTGGGTGACCCCGTCGCGCTCGCTGAGAGCCGCGCGCGGAGCCTCGGTAGAGGCCTGTACGTGCGCCGGGCGGGCCCTCGCGCGCGCTTCGTGTACGTGGTGCGGCGCGGCCGTGTGCGCACCGTCGGGGTCGGCACACGCGCAGCCACGAGGAACCGGGCGACCCTCCGCCGCCACCTACGTTCCGTCCGCCTCTGGCCCGGGTAGGAAACTGACCGAACAGTCAGTTACGGAGGTACCAATGGCACAGACGAAGGCTGACCGGCAGGCTGCGGCGAAGAAGGCCGCCGCCACCCGGAGGCGCAACGAGATCAGGGACAAGTCACAGACACGCGGCAAGAAGGCAGCCGGCACCCGGCAGGGCAACGTCGCGAAGGACAGCGCGGGGCAGGCAGGCCGCGCGGTGAGCACCGCCGCGGGCACGCTGCAGGGCGCGGCGAAGGCCGCCGGCCGTGCGGCCAAGGAGGGCGCGAAGTCGGTCTCCACGCGCGCCGGCGCCGCCAAGAGCCGCAAGCGCTAGCCGCACCAGGCGGAACCGGCGCGCCAGGCGCCGGAGGGCCGTAGCGTTCGGGCCGTGTTGTTACGTGGATGGCGCCTGGCGACAGCGGTCGTCGCGGCCGCGGCATTTGCCGCGCCCGCCGCGACCGCGTCCACGACGACGGTCGAGCGCACGGTCTTCGACTGCGACGGCGACAACCTGCTCGAGTTCACCTTCGGCGAGCGCCACCTGCCGTACGACGAGGCTTCCGAGCGCGAGGAGGAGCAGGGCGACGAGCCGTGCGCCGGCGCGCTGGGCGACGGCGACCCGCTCCGGCTGCCGCCGACCGCCTCGATCCTGAACTTCCTGCAGCTGTCGGACTTCCAGGTCGTGGACGAGGAGTCGCCGGCGCGTGTCGAGTTCGTCGACTCGACGCAGCGCGTGCCCGCGCTCCAGCCATTCTCGGCGGCGTATCGCCCTCAGGAGTCGCTCACGACCCAGATCACCGAGGCGATGGTGCGCCAGGCGCGGAACGCGGTCTCGCCGGTCACGAGCGCGCCGCTCGACCTGACGATCCTCACCGGCGACAACGCCGACTCGCAGCAGTACAACGAGACGCGCTGGTTCATCGACATCCTCGACGGCACGACGGGCGGGCCGCCGGACCGCAAGGTGGACCCGAACTCCGGCATCCCCGGGCCCGACCCGAACGCCCCGGGCCCGAGCACCGCGCCGCCGTGCGACGCCACGCCCGGCTCGGTCTATGACGGCGTTAGAGACAGCGGCGACCGCGAGACTGTGGGCGACCTCGGGTACTACGAGCCGGACGGCTCGACCGGCGAGCGCGAGGACGGTGACGGCTACACGCCCGACCGTGACGACAACCTGCGCGAGACGCCCGGGCGCGACGTGACCGTGCGCGACTTCCCCGGCCTGCTCGAGGCGGCGAACGAGCCGTTCGAGGCGCTCGGCCTCGGCATGCCGTGGTACTCGGCGTTCGGGAACCACGACGCGCTGATGCAGGGCAACAGCCCCGAGGCGTTCCTCGGCCCGGTGGGGCCGGGCAACCTGCCCTTGCCCGACGCGTCCGAGGAGTACAACGAGGCGTTCCACCGGGTCGCGACCGGGTGCGTAAAGGTCATGCAGCCGGCGGCGAGCGTCCGAAGCGGCATCGAGGGGCTGCTCGGTCAGATCGAGGACCTCCGCGAGGGCGGCGTGGACGAGGACGAGCAGGAGCTGCTCGACGCGCTGGTCGGGCAGGTGCTCGCCACGGCCTCAGACGTGCTGCTCGACCCGTGCGACCCGGCCGCGGACGAGGGCTGCGTCGTGGAGATCGTGCCGCCGGACCCGCGCCGCTGCTTCCTGCCGAAGGACGAGCCGAACGTGACGGCGCCGGGCAGCCCGTGCGGCAGTGGCAGCTGGATCAGTCAGCACTTCCTCCCGACGGGCACGCCGGAGGGGCACGGCTTCGCGGACCGGCCGGTCGAGGCGCAGTGCAACAACGACGGCTACTACGCCTTCAGGCCGAGGCCGGGCCTGCGGTTCATCGTGCTCGACACGGTCACCGACGAGTGCGGCACGCCGTTCTGCTCCGAGGGCTCGGTGGACGACACCCAGTTCTCATGGATGCGCGACG
>DASSVP010000100.1:0-23026 GCA_035705985.1 Thermoleophilaceae bacterium | reverse complement strand
AAGTGATGCGCGAGCTGGGGGTGGCCGGATGAGCGTCCTGGTCCTGGTCGAGCCCGGCGAAGAGCTCTCGCTGCAGGCGGTTTCGCTCGCCCGCGACCTGGGCGGTCCGGTCCACGGCTTCTCCACCGCCGACGTGCCCGGCCTCGGGGCGTACGGTCTCGAGACCCTCCATGTCGCGGACGATGAACGCCTTGCCGCCTATGCACCCGCGGCATGGGCGGCCTGCCTGGAGCAGCTGATCGACCAGCTGCAGCCCTCCGCGGTGGTCGCCGCGGGCACGAACCGAGGCAACGAGGTACTGAGTCACGTCGCCGCGCGCAGGGATGTTCCCTTCGCCGCCAACTGTGTAGCCGTCGGGAGTGACGGGGGTGTCACGCGGGTGCGATGGGGCGGCTCGCTGTTGGAGGAGGCCCGCATCCACGGGGACGTAAAGCTGCTCACCGTCGCTCCGCATATGGTCGAGGCCACCACGGTCAACGGTGGGGAGGCCGCGGTCGAGCGGATGGATGTGGCGGTGGATGACGCGGACCTCGTGGTGCGGGTCGCCGGGCGTGAGGAGACGCCGTCGGCCGGCATCTCGCTCGAGGAGGCCAAGGTCGTCGTCAGTGGCGGCCGCGGTGTGGGCTCGGCGGAGGGCTTCGGCATGCTCGAGGAGCTGGCCGGACTGCTGAACGCCGCTGTCGGCTGCTCGCGGGTGGTGACGATGGCCGGCTGGCGGCCGCACACGGACCAGGTGGGCCAGACCGGCACGAAGGTGGCGCCCGACCTCTACATCGCCTGCGGCATCAGCGGGGCGACCCAGCACATCGCCGGCTGCAAGGGCGCGAAGAAGATCCTGGCGATCAACAACGACCCCGAGGCGGCGATCCTCGCGAACGCCGACTACGCGGTGATCGGCGACCTCGCGGAGGTCGTGCCGGCGATCACCGCCGAGCTCAGAAAGGCGCAGGGCTCATAGCCGTAGCGCTGGGAGCGCTCGCGCTCGCTCTGCTGCTCGGCGTCAGCGGCTTCCTGTTCGCGCGCCGGGCCAAGCTGCTGGTGGACCTGATCCGGCTCGGGAAGCCGGTCGACCGCTTCGGCAACACGCCCGAGCGGGTGAAGAACGAGGCCGTGATCGTGCTCGGCCAGAAGAAGCTGCTCCAGCGGCTCGTCCCCGGCCTCATTCACGCCGCGATCTTCTGGGGCTTCCTCGTCCTGTTCCCGACGATCGTCATCGCGATGATCGGCGCGGTCGACAAGGAGTCCACGCTCCCCTGGCTCGGCCACCAGGGCTGGTTCCTACTGATGGTGGACGTGTTCGCCGTGCTCGTTCTGGTGGGCGTCATCGGCGCCGTCATCATCCGCAAGATCCAGCGCCCCGCTCGCTTCGAGGGCAGCCACCTCGGCGAGGCCGACCTGATCCTGGCGCTGATCGCCGGCATCGTCACGACGCTGCTCTGCTGGCACGCGTCCCGCATCGCGCTCGGCCTGAACGAGTGGAATCCGGACTGGTCGCCGGTCTCGAACGCCCTATCGAACATCTTCGGCGACGGCGGCGCGGCCGAGGCGCTCGAACGGGTCTTCGTCTGGGCGCACATCCTGATCATCCTCACCTTCCTCGCATACCTGCCGCATTCGAAGCACCTCCACATCGCCACGGCCGCCTTCAACGTCTTCTTCGCGCGCACGCGCGCGCGTGGCCGCCTGGAGCCGCTCCGCTTCGACGTGCCCGAGGAGGAGATGCGCTTCGGTGCCGGCACCGTGCCCGACCTCACCTGGAAGCAGACGCTCGACACGTTCTCGTGCACGGAGTGCGGCCGCTGCCAGGACGTCTGCCCCGCCTGGAACACCGGCAAGGAGCTGTCGCCGAAGCTGCTGATCATGGCCCTGCGCGACCAGGTGTTCGAGGAGGGCCCGAGGCTCATCCGCGGCGAGGAGGGCTTCGAGCCGTCGCCGCTCGTGCCGAACGCGGTCACGGACAACGTGGTGTGGGACTGCGTGACCTGCGGCGCCTGCGTGCGCGAGTGCCCGGTGTCGATCGAGCACGTGGATCACATCATCGACCTGCGCCGCCACCTCGTGATGATGGAGTCGTCGTTCCCCACCGAGTCGGAGCAGATGTTGCGCGACGTCGAGCGCGCCTCGAACCCGTGGGGCAAGCCGCAGACCGAGCGTGCGGACTGGGCCGAGGGGCTGGGCGTGCGCGTGCTCGAGCCGGGCGACCCGGCGCCGGAGGTCCTCTACTGGGTGGGCTGCGCGGCGTCGTTCGACGAGCGCGCGCGCACCGCCGCGCAGTCCACCGCCAAGCTGCTCCAGGCGGCGGGCGTGGACTTCGCGATCCTCGGCCCGCGCGAGTCGTGCACCGGCGACCCCGCGCGCCGGATGGGCAACGAGTACCTCTACCAGGCTCACGCCGAGCAGAACGTCTCGACGCTGAACGACGCGGGCGTCACGAAGATCGTCGCGAGCTGCCCGCACTGCTTCAACACGTTGGGAAACGAATATTCCGACTTCGGCGGGGACTACGAGGTCGTGCACCACAGCGAGCTCCTGGCGGATCTCGTGCGCGACGGCAGGCTCGAGCCCGCCTCGAAGAACGGCAAGACGATCACCTACCACGACTCGTGCTACCTCGCGCGCCACAACGACGTGAAGGCCGACCCGCGCGCGATCGTCGAGGCGGTCGGGACGCCGATCGAGATGGAGCGGCGCGAGGAGCGCACGTTCTGCTGCGGCGCGGGGGGAGCGCGCATGTGGATGGAGGAGCGCGCCAAGCCGATCAACGAGGAGCGCGCACGCGAGGCGGCCGAGACCGGCGCGGAGACGCTGGCGGTCGCGTGCCCGTTCTGCACGGTGATGCTCGACGACGGCGTGAAGGCGCGTGGCGCCGAGATGCGCGTGGCGGACGTTTCGACGCTGCTGGTCGAGTCGCTCAGCGAGCCCGAAGGCGCTCGATCGTCCGGCGACGCCAGCGCTCCGTCCGACCCACCTCGTTGAACGTGTAGAGGTGGAAGCCGGCCACGTTCGCGGCCGGATCGCTCACGACCGGCGTGAGGTCGCGCAGCAGCCGGTCCGGCTTGAACTGACGTTTCAGCACGCGCGCCAGCACGCCCGAGTTGTGGCGCAGGAAGCGCGCCGACTCTGCCATGCCGATCTTCATCGTGATCCGCATGAGCTTCGCCTCGTCGACGCAGCCGGGCATGCCGATCCAGATCGGCAGGTTCGTGCCGCGCTCGCGCACGTTCTTGATCCAGTCGCGGATGACCTCCGCCTCGAAGCAGAGCTGGCTGATGATGTCGGTGGCCATCTCGGCCTTCTCGAACATCGCCTTGATCGTCTCCTCGTCGGGGATCAGGTGGTGGCTCTCGGGATAGCCCGTGATCCCGATCCGCTCGAACTGCGAGCGCGCCTCGCCCATCGCCGCGAGCAGCTCGGCGGCTCCCTGGAACTCACCCGGCTCGGTGGCGTCGCCCGCCGGCACGAACAGCTCGCGGACGCCCGCCTCCTTCAGCCGCGCCAGCACCTCCTCGAGGTGGGCGCGGTCGCGCACGAGGCGCGCGGAGAGATGCGGGACGACCGGGTAGCCGGCCCGCGCGAGCCGCTCGCTCAGGTCGAGCGTGGCCTCGAGCCCCTTCCGCGGCGAGGCGGTCACGGTGACCTTCACGTCCGTGGTCAGATGCTCGCGCACCTGGTCTTCGATCCCGTCGAGCGGCAGGATCTCGAAGCGCGAATTACGCAGGAGTTCTGACACCGTCGGCCCCACGGTTGTCGCCATCGTGATATATCAGGCTACCAATGGCGTCGCCCGAGCAGGTCCCGGACGCAACCGCCACGCGGCTGGTCGCCGAGCACGCCTACGAGGAGCTGCGCGACCGCATCGTGACCCTGGGCCTCCCGCCCGGCACCGTGCTCCGCGAGGACGAGCTGATGGGCGAGATGGGCATCGGCCGCACGCCGCTGCGCGAGGCGGTGAAGCGGCTCGCGCTCGAGAACCTCGTCGAGGTCCAGCCGCGGCGGGGGACCTTCGTGACCGCCGTCGAGGCGGCCGACATCCAGAACATCACCGAGGTGCGCGCGGAGCTCGAGGGCTACGCCGCCGAGCTGGCGGCGCTGCGGCTCGACCCCGACACGCGCGCTGCCGCCGAGGCGCTCCTGAAGGAAGTCGAGCAGCTCGGCCCGCAGGAGCAGCAGCGGCTCATGGGAGTGGACGAGCGGATCCACCGCTTCACCTGGGCCGCCGCCCATAACCCCTACCTCGCCCAGACGCTCGAGCGCTACTTCACCCACTCGCTCCGCATCTGGTACCTCGTGCTCGACCGCGTGCCGACGCTCGGCCACGCCGTGCACGACCAGACGCAGCTGCTCGAGGCGATCCTCGACCGAAACGGCTCGCACGCCCGCACGATCATGCGCGAGCACGTGCTCGCGTTCCAGCGCGAGATCCTCACCGCGTTCAGCAAGAAGGTGACATGAAGACCCGGATGTTCATCGACGGCGAGTGGCGCGACGCGACGAGCGGCGCCGCCGAGGAGGCCAGCAGCCCCGCCACGGGTGAGTCGCTCGGGCCTGTCGCCTGGGGAGACCGGGCGGACGCGCGCCTCGCGATCGCGGCGGCGAACGCCGCGTTCCCGTCATGGGGCGGCCGGACCGGCTTCGAGCGCGGCGCGCTGCTCCACCGCGTGGCGGATGTGATGGAGCGCCGCGCCGACGAGCTGGCGCGCGTGCTGACGCTCGACCAGGGCAAGCCGCTGAAGGCGGAGTCCGAGGTAGAGGTCGGTGAGCTGATCGAGTTCTTCCGCATGGCCGCCGAGGACGGCAAGCGCGTCGAGGGCACGATCCCGCAGAGCGCCACGCCGGGACGACGGGTGCTGCTATTGCGCCGCCCGCGCGGCGTGCTCGGGCTGATCACGCCGTGGAACTGGCCCTACACGATGCCCGCGGAGGTGCTCGCGCCGGCGCTCGCCTGCGGCTGCACGGTCGTATGGACGCCGGCCCCGTCCACCGCGGTCTGCTCGGGGCTGCTCGCCGAGTGCGTGGCGGAGGCGGATCTGCCGCCGGGCGTCTTCAACTTCGTGATCGGCCCCGGGCCGGAGGTGGGCGACGAGCTGGCGGTGAACCCCGGAACCCACGTCGTGGCGTTCACGGGCTCGACGGAGACCGGGCTGATCGTCGCGCGCCAGGCGGCGGGCAAGGCGCAGCTCCTGGAGATGGGCGGCAACGGCCCCCTCGTGGTGATGGACGACGCTGACCTGCCGGCCGCCGCGGAAGCCGCGCGGGTCGGCTCGTTCCTCGGCGCCGGCCAGAGCTGCTCCGCCGCCGAGCGGATCCTCGTGCACGAGGCCGTGCGCGACGAGTTCGTGGAGCTGCTGGCCGCGGAGGTGGAGCGCGAGGTCCGGCTCGGCGACCCGCTCGACGACAAGACCACCATGGGGCCCGTGAACAACGAGCCGGGTGCGGCGAAGATGGACGCCCACGTGGCGGACGCCGTGGAGCGCGGCGCGACGGTGGTGACCGGCGGCAGCCGCGCCGAGGGCTTTCCCACCAGCCTGTACTGGCAGCCGACGGTGCTGGACCATGTGCCGCCGGACTCGATCGCGGTCACGCAGGAGACGTTCGGGCCGATCGCGCCGGTGGTTGGAATCCGCTCGCTCGAGGACGCGATCGACCAGACGAACGCGCAGACCTATGGCCTCATGGCCGCGATCTTCACGCGCGACCTCGGGGCGGGGATGCGCTACGCGGACTCCGTTCCGATGGGCCTCGTGAACATCAACGAGACCACGAACTACTGGGAGCCGCACCTCCCGTGGGGCGGCCGTGCCCGCTCCCAGAGCGGCATCGGGCGCGTGGGCGGGAGCTATCCGATGGAGACGCTCACGGAACTCCAGACAGTCCTAATACAGGCGTAACTTTGCCCTAGCGCGGGTCGCCCAGCCTGATATATCATCGCGCCGAGATGAGCGACTCGCACGGCTCCGCGGCCGTGGAGACCACTGAGGCCCCCCGGACGGCAGATCGCAACGGCGACCCGCTGCTCCGTGCCGAGGGCGTCTGGAAGCTGTTCGGCCCGGGCGCCGACAAGGTCATCGGCACGCCCGACGCCGACCTTCCGCGCGCCGAGCTGCGCGAGAAGCGGGGCGTGGTTGCTGCGGTCAAGGACATCACGCTCGACGTCTGGCCGGGCGAGGTCTTCGTCGTCATGGGGCTCTCGGGCTCCGGGAAGTCCACCCTGGTCCGCACCCTGATCCGGCTCATCGAGCCCACCGCCGGGACCGTGAGGATCGGGGACTGCGACGTGACGGGCGCCGACGCCGCCGAGCTTCGCGAGCTGCGCCGCCACCGCGTGTCGATGGTGTTCCAGCACTTCGGGCTGCTGGCCCACCGCACGGTGGCCGACAACGTCGCCTTCGGCCTCGAGATCCAGGGCGTCTCCAAGGAGGAGCGGCTGAAGCGCGCGCACGAGGTGCTCGGGCTCGTGGGCCTCAACGACGTCGCGAACTCGTTCCCGGCGCAGCTCTCGGGCGGCATGCAGCAGCGCGTGGGAGTGGCGCGCGCCTTCGCAGTGGACCCGCAGCTGATGCTCTACGACGAGCCCTTCAGCGCGCTCGACCCGCTGATCCGGCGCGACATGCAGGACGAGGTCATCCGGCTCCAGGAGGAGACGGGCAAGACCATGCTCTTCATCACGCACGATCTGCCCGAGGCGCTGCGCCTCGGCGACCGCATCGCGATCATGCGCGACGGCGCGATCGTGCAGCTCGGCACGCCGGAGGAGCTGGTGGGCTCACCCGCGGACGAGTACGTCGAGAACTTCGTGCGCGACATCCCGCGCACCCACGTGCTCACGCTCCGCTGGATCATGCGTGACGCGCGGCCGGGAGAGGACGGCGGGCCGGAGCTGCCCGTGACGACCACCCTCAAGGAGGCCGTGCCGGTCATCGCCTCGAGCGAGCGGCCGGTGCGCGCGGTCAAGGACGGTCAGGTGGTCGGCGTCGTGGACCGCGACGCGATCCTTCGGGCGATCGCCGAAGATCCGCATGCGTCCAGTCGCGACTCCGATGGCCGCGGCTAGCGGCAGCCTGCGAGCGCCGGCGCTCGCCTCGCCCCTGTCGCGCTTCCGCGGGCGCGGCGCCCAGGTCGCGCTGATCGTCGCGGTCTGGATCATCATCTTCTTCCTCCTCCGGAACGACTATCCCTGGCCGGCGTCGCTGGTCTGGGAGGAGCTGCCGCGCGAGATCGACAAGGCGCAGGACTGGCTGCTCGAGCAGCGCACGGAGGGCTCGAACCCGTTCTTCGCCCTGCTCGACGCGTTCCGGGCGTTCGCCGACTGGCTCGTGACGGCGATGCTGAACCTGCTCGAGTGGATGACCTGGCTCGGCACGATGGCGGCGGGCACGCTGATCGTGTGGCGCTTCGGCGGCGTTCGCGCGGCGCTGACCGTCCTGGCCGCCTTCATCTCGTTCGCGCTGATGGGCCTGTGGGAGCCGGCCATCCAGACGCTGGCGCTCATGTTCGCGGCGGTGGTGCTCTCCCTGGCCGTCGGCGTCCCGATCGGCATCTTCGCCGGGCGCAACGACCGCTTCTACCGGGGGATCACACCGGTGCTCGACGCGATGCAGATCGTGCCCGCGTTCGCCTATCTGATGCCGATCGTGATCATCTTCTCGGTCGGCCCGGCGGCGGCCGTGATCTGCACGATGATCTACGCCATCCCGCCGGCCGTGCGCATCACCGCGCTCGGGATCCGAGGTGTGACGGCGGAGTCGGTCGAGGCGTCCCAGGCGCTGGGCGCCACGCCGCGGCAGACGCTCTTCAAGGTCCAGCTCCCGCTCGCCCGCAGGCAGCTCCTGCTCGCGCTGAACCAGACGATCATGTTCGCGCTGTCGCTCGTGGTCATCGCCGGCCTGATCGGCGGCCGCGGGCTCGGCGACGTCGTGACCAACGGGCTCTACTCGAACCCGGCGCTGGCGCTGCTGGCCGGCATCGCGATCGTGATCATGGCCATCGCGCTCGACCGCGCAACTGCCGCGATCGCCGACCGGACGGACCCGGAGCGGCGCCAGCTCACCGACGAGAAGAGGAAGCGCGCCCGCCGCGCGACGCTGATCACCTTCGGCGCGATCGTGGCGGCAGTCGTCGTCGCCAAGCTGGTGGGCGCGCAGGAGATCTACCCGGAGGAGTTCGAGACGGCGACCAGCATCTACACCGCGGACATCCAGGACACGCTGCTCGGCTGGATCCAGGACGTGCTCGACTACATCCAGGACCCGGACACGTTCATCTTCACGATCACGGACTGGCTCGGGAACTTCATCCTCGACAGCTTCCTCGAGCCCGTCCGCCAGCTGCTTGTCGAGTCGCCCTGGTTCGTCGTGCTCGCGGCGCTGACCGCGATCGCCTTCGTGCTCAGCGGCCTTCGCCCCGCGGTCACAGCGTTCCTGATGCTCGCGCTGATCGGCTTCATGGGCGTATGGGAGGAGGCGATGGACACGGCGTCGCAGGTGCTCGTGGCCACCGCGATCGCCGTCGTGATCGGAATCGCCCTCGGGGTCTGGGCGGCCGAGAGCCCGCGCGTGGAGAAGATCTTCCGGCCCATACTCGACACGCTGCAAACGCTTCCGCAGCTCATCTACATCATCCCGTTCATCTACCTGATGCCGGTGTCGCGCGTGCCGGGCGTGGTGGCATCCGTGCTCTACGCGATCCCGGTGATCATCCGGCTCGTCACATCGGGGCTGCGGAACGTCCCGGCCGCGCCGGTCGAGGCCGCGCAGGCGTTCGGCGCGTCGCGGATGCAGCTGCTGCGCAAGGTGAAGATGCCGCTGGCGCGCGACAGCATCATGCTCGGGGTCAACCAGGGGATCATCATGGTGCTGGCGGTGGTCGTGATCGGCGGCCTGGTGGGCTCGGGCGCGCTCGGCGACATGGTCGCGCGCGGCCTCCAGCGCAACGAGTTCGGCGAGGGTGTCGTGGCATCGATCGCGATCCTCGCGCTCGGCATCGCTCTCGACCGCGTCACGCAGGGACACCGCGGCGAGCGGCGCGAGCGCTCCGGCGGCGGACCGCTGTTCGGCTTGGGCAGGAAGAGAAGGCAAGTGGTGCAACCGACAGGAGGGGCAGTTTGAGGACCCACAGGCACATGTGGGCTGTGGTGATGGCGCTGATGCTGGCGCTGTTCGTCGCGGCCTGTGGCGAGGAGAAGGACGAGCCGAGCGGCGGCGGTGACGGCGGCGGTGCAGCGGCCGGCGGCGACTGCGGCAAGGTCGTCATCAACGAGAACGCATGGGCGGGCTCCACGGCCAACGTCTACATCGCGAAGGCCGTGCTCGAGGACGAGCTGGGCTGCGAGGTGGAGGTCACGAAGCTCGCGGAGATCCCGGTCTTCCAGGCCATGGCGGACGGCAAGGTCGACGCCGTGCTCGAGGACTGGCAGCACGTCGACGAGTACGAGCAGTACATCGAGAAGCAGAAGACGGTCGTCCAGGGCGGGCCGCTCGGCGTGGAGGGCCACATCGGCTGGTTCACCCCGCAGTACGTCATGGACGAGCATCCCGAGTTCAAGACCTGGGAGGGCCTGAAGGGCAAGGAGGACGTCTTCAACAACGAGTTCCTTGGCGGCGACCCGTCCTACGTCCAGAAGGACAAGGAGCTGATCGAGGCTCTCGGGCTGGACCTCAAGCACGTGACCGCCGGCGCCGAGCCGGCCCAGGTCGCGCGCTGGAGCCAGGCGTACAAGCAGGAAGAGCCGGTGCTCTTCTACTGGTACACGCCGCAGTACCTCAACCAGGAGTACGACCTGGCCGAGGTGAAGCTGCCGCCGCGTACCGAGGCGAACAAGGACTGCAAGGACGACGCGAAGGAAGGCGGCGATCCCGAGCAGTACAAGTGCGAGTACGACATCACGATCATCAACAAGCTGTTCTCGAAGAAGTTCGCGGACAGCGGATCGCCGGCGTACGACGTGCTCAAGAAGATGAAGCTCACGAACGAGGACCAGGAGCTCGTCGCGAAGGCCATCGCCGGGGACAAGCAGGACCCGGAGGAGGCCGGAGCCGACTGGGTGGCCGACAACGAGGACAAGGTCGCTGCCTGGCTCCCCTAGCCGTTTACCCGTAGCCGTGTAACCGGGTCGGGCCCCGGGAAGACGCACAAGTGTGACGCTCTTCCTGGGGCTCGTCCTGGCCGGCCTGTCCGCGCTCGTAACGCAGGTCGGCTTCCTCCTCCGTCACCGGGGCGCCGTGGAGGCGCCCGACGTCGACACGCGGCACCTGCTCCACTCCGCCGTCGAGCTGTTCCGCTCGAAGTGGTGGACGATCGGCTATGCGCTCGCGGTGGTCGCCTACCTGCTGCACGTGGGCGCGCTCGCGTTCGCGGCGATGTCGCTCGTGCAGGCCGTGCTCGCGGGCGGCCTCGTGGTGCTCGGCGTCGTGGCCGAGCGCTTCTTCGGGTTCGAGCTCCAGCGCCGGCAGTGGGTGGGCATCGGCCTCACGGCCCTCGGCCTTGCGCTGCTCGCGGTGACGGGCGAGGCCCGCTCCGGGCAGGACAGCGCCGATTACTCGGTCGCGGCGATGCTCGGCTTCGAAGCGGCGCTCGCCGCGCTCGGCATCGCGCTGATCCTCTGCTGCAGGCACGAGCGCGCCAAGTCGGAGGCGGGCATCCTGCTCGGCCTCGCCGCGGGTCTGCTCTTCACGATCACGCACGTAGCGGTGAAGGCCCTGACCGGGAAGCTCGACACAACCGTTCTCGAGGTGTTCGCGAGCCCGTACCTCTACGTGGCGATCCTCGGCGGGGTGGTCGCCTTCTTCGCGTCGGCGCGCTCGCTGCAGATCGGGCCCGCCGTGCCGGTCATCGCCGTCACCTCGATCGCGGGCAACGCGTCGGCGATCCCCGCGGGGATCGTCGTCTTCGGCGACCCGCTGGGCAGCGACGCCTTCGAGATCGCGATTCGCACCTTCGCCTTCCTGCTGGTGATCGCAGCCGCAGCCCTGATCCCGGCGCCCACGCGCGCGGCCGACGCCGCGGCCGGCGCCTCAGCGCCCGGAGACGGTGCGCCGGAACAGCAGCAGGCAGACGACCGCGACTATCGCGGCCAGGACCGGGATGCCGAAGCCGATCACGTCGACGGCGGCGAGGATGAAGCCCGCGACGGCGATCACCGCCGCCGTGCTCCCGCCGACGACGAGCTGATACGCGCGCCGCTCCCGGCTACGCCGGGAGGGCGGTCCTCCTCCGGTTGGTGAGAGCCCCACGCCGGGAACGCTACCCGAGCAGCCGCCGGTCGAAGCCGGCGGGTGCGTGGATGTTGAGGACTCGGGTGGGCCGGTCGAGCGCGTTGGCGAAGGTGTGCTCGACGCCCGGCGGAACGAGCACGAACGTGCCCGAGGGGGCGCTGACCTCCCCGTCGGGGAGCGTGAAGGTCAGCTCGCCGTCGAGGATGTAGAACGCGTCGTCCTCGTCCGCGTGGACGTGGATCTCCGGGCCGTGCGCGTTCGGCGCCATCGTGATCACGCTGACGTTGAAGCGCGGCGAATGTTCGCTCAGGCCGAGGAACTCGACGTTGCCCGTACGGACGCCCTCACCGGGCGCGATCACCACCGCGCGATCCATGATCGCGGCGATACTACGCGCTCGACGGCTAGCGCCCCCGAGCCTCGGGGGGTGAAGCCACCGGCGAACGACAGGGGGTGAGGAGCCGGGTTTGGTTGCAAGCGTCCTGCCTAGGGCGTCTATACCAAGCCCCAAGCAGGACGGTTCTGCAGATCGGGCGGCTGGTCGGCGCGCCGGCAGAGCTCGAGCGGATCGCCGCCGAGCACGGCCCGCTGCCTTGGGTCAGCCGCTGCCTCCATCCCAGATCCGCTGGAGGATCGCGTCGATGCGCCGGTGCGCGTCCGCGCCCGAGGTGAAGGTGTGCTCGGGCCCGTCCGCGCTCGCCGCCCACGGCACGAGCACGTCGAAGTCGAGCTCCCGGAGCAGCAGCAGGCTCTCGATGTAGTCGCGGCGGTCGCTCGAGCCGAGCAGCGCGCCGACCCACTCGCCGTCGCGCAGGCAGATCGTGTCGGCGGTGAACAGCACGCGATGGTCGCCGCTGTCCCAGAGGTAGGCGGTCGAGCCTGGCGTGTGCCCGGGGATCGGGATGGCGTCGAAGTCGTTGTCGAGCGTGTGCCGCCGCGAGAACGTGGCGCGCACGTGGAGGTGCTCGGCCACCGCGTCGCTATCGGCCGCGTGCACGAACAGCGGCCCGCGCGCCGGGCCGAAGCCCGCCTCGTGGCGGTGGCCGAGGTAGTGGCGTGGCGCGGCCGGTTCGGCGCCGGCCGGGGCGTTGTAGATCACGATGTCGCCCTGCCGGCGCCGGAGGCGGAACGTGCGGATGCTCAGCGACGGATCGAACGGAAGCGGGGCGGGCGCCGAGGCCGTGAGGCCGGGCAGGATCTCGTCGGGGCGCGCTCGCTTGCGGTACGCCCGCTCGTACGCCATCCGGAAGACCTCCACGGCCCCGGCGAGGTCGGCCGCCGTCCGCACCGGCACCGTGAGCCAGCCCGAGTCCGGGACGGCGGAGTGCGGGCGCGCGCGGCCGGCCGCGATCAGCTCGTCACGCACCGCGCGCGGCAGCGGGATGTCGGCGAACGCGCCGCCCTCGCCCGCGTCGTGCAGGTGCCCGAGCTGGCGGCGGCCCACGTAGAAGGCCGGGCCGCCGAAGCGCGGCTCGGGAGCCACCTCCACGCCCTCCCAGTTGCCAACCTCGCCCACAAGGGCGTCAACCGCCACACGGCCGGCCAGCCGCGTCCTGTCCAATGTCTCAACGCTCATGGCTCCATGATGCAACTTCAAGTGCACTTGAAGTCAAGGCCTGTGTGTGCTTCGATCGCGGCGTGTCCGAGCTGCTGACCATCGGAGAGCTGTCGGCCCGCAGCGGGGTTGCCGCCTCCGCACTCCGCTTCTACGAGGAGCGCGGGCTGATCAGCGCGGAGCGCGCGTCCTCCGGGCACCGCCGCTTTCCGCGGCCGGTGATCCGGCGGGTGGCGTTCATCGTGTTCGCCCAGCGCGTGGGGCTGAGCCTCGACGAGATCCGTGAGGAGCTCGAGAAGCTGCCCGCCGACCGCGTGCCGAACCGGCGTGACTGGGCGAGGCTGTCCACCGCGTGGAGCAGCCGGATCGACGAGCGCATCGCCGAACTCCAGCGCCTCAAGGCCGGGCTCACCGAGTGCATCGGCTGCGGATGCCTGTCGCTCGCCCGCTGCAGGCTGGCAAACCCCGGCGACCGTGTCGCCGCGCACGGCCCCGGGCCGCGCTACTGGATCGGCGACCCCCGGCCTAGCTGAGCGGCAGGTAGCGGCGGCAGAGGGCGGGGTCGCCGCTGTCGAACCCGGCGACGAGCGCGTCGCGGCGCTCCGCGGGCGTTCCGTGGTGCTGCTCGTTGCCCACGTCGAAGTCGCCGACCGCGAGGGCGGCGTTCGTGGCCTCCTCGATGTCGCCGCGCTCGAGGTCGCCCTTGGCGAAGACCGAGTGGGCCCAGACACCCGCCATGCAGTCCGCCTGGAGCTCGAACGGCCGCGCGCTGGGCGACACGCTGTTGTCGAACACGCCGAGCTCCTGCTGGAGGTTGTGCGCGTACTCGTGCGCGAGCACGTACGCCACAGCGAAGTCCCCGGCCGCGTGGCCATAGCCGGCGCTCTCGCCCGGAAGGCCGCGCAGCACGCCCTCGTAGAGGTCCGCCGCGAACTGCTGCCCCATGTAGATCGTGTCGTCGGCTGGGCAGTAGAGCGCCACCGAATCGTCGGCCGGCGGGCCGCAGCCGGTGAGGGTGACTGAGCCGGGCGGAATCCAGTTGTAGGCCACGCGCGGCTCCGGCAGCCCCGCCTGGGCGAACACCCGCGTCCAGTGGTTGTCGATGTCGCGCAGGACGTCCGTGAGAAAGGCGTCGATCGTGGTCGTGCCGGTGCGCCCGCGCGCCCTGACCGTCGGGCTGGTGCGCTCAGGCGCCTCGAACAGCGGCTCGAGCTGCGCCAGCACCTCGTCGATACGGTCGCCGAACTGCTCCCGGCGGCGCCTGAACTCGTCGCGAGCGCGCTCCACCCGCTCGGAGATGTCGTCTCGGAGCCGCTCGGCGCGGTCGCGCGCCTGTCCGAACTCCTCTCCAAGCTCGCCCCCGCCGCAGCCCGCGAGCAGCACGAGGCAGACGATGAGGAGTCGCGGGCGCATCCTCGTCCCTTTGCCCGCGCCGATCCGGCCAGAAAACGCGGCAGGTAGCCTCGGTGGAGTGGCCACCTGCTGCCCCAGCTGCAACGCGCCGGCCGGCCCGGGCGCGCGCGTCTGCGGGCGCTGCGGATTCCGCTTCGTCGAGGCCGGGCCCGAGCGCGCTCCGCGCCCCGGACTCGGGCGCGCGCTCGCCGTTGCGGCCGTCCTCGCCGCGCTCGCGGTGGTGGTGGGCCTCGCCATCGGCGGCGGGGACGACGAGCCGTCCGGGGACCGTGCGGCCGACCTCGATGCGCCGCGGCGGCTCGAGGTGATCTCCCAGAGGCCGCTCGCCACCCGTGACGCGGAGCTTCTGCTCGAGGAGCGCTTCACTGCCCTGCTCCGCGACGACGACAGCGCGGCCGTGCGCTGCTCCGAACGCGAGCCGCGACCCGCCCACTCCCTGCGGCGCTGCCAGGTGCGCTACCCGACCGGGTTTGAGCGCACCGTCGTGGTGCTCACGAACGCCAGCGGCACCGAGGTCCTGAGCGAGCGCTGACCGTGGAGCACGTCGAGCTGGTAGTCCTGTTCCTGCTCGTGACGGTCGCGGTGCTGACCACGCTCGCGCGGCTCCTGGGCACGCCGTATCCGATCCTGCTCGTGGTCGGGGGCAGTCTCGTCGGATTCGTGCCGGGCGTGCCGGACGTGGAGCTCGAGCCGGACCTCGTGCTGCTGATCTTCCTGCCGCCGCTGCTCTTCAACGCGGCCTACTTCTCCTCGGTCCGCGACCTGCGGGCCGACCTCCGGGCGATCACCGTGTCGGCGATCGGGCTGGTGCTGCTCACCACCTGCGCCGTCGCGGTGGTGGCCCACGAGACGATCGACGGGCTGCCGTGGGCGGCGGCGTTCGCGCTGGGCGCCATCGTCTCCCCCACCGACCCGCTGGCCGCCACCACGATCGCCCGGCGGCTCGGCGTCCCGCGGCGGATCACGTCCGTGATCGAGGGCGAGAGCCTCGTCAACGACGGAACGGCGCTCGTGGCGTACCGGACCGCGGTGAGCGCGGCGGTCGGCGGCACCTTCGACCTGCTCGACGCCACCGGCGACTTCTTCGTGAACGTCGCGGGCGGCATCGCGATCGGCTACGGCACCGGGCTCGTCCTGATCGTGGTGCTGCGCAAGGTCCGCAGCGAGGACATCGTGGGGGTCGTGATCTCGCTCGCGGCCGGCTACGTCGGCTACATCCCCGCCGAGGAGCTCGGCGTGTCCGGGATCCTGGCCGCGGTCGTGGTTGGCCTCATGGTGGGGCATCGCTCGACGGAGCTGTCGACGCCCGCCTCGCGCCTGCGCGGCTACGCGTTCTGGGAGGTGCTGGTCTTCCTGCTGAACGCGATGCTGTTCGTGCTGGTCGGGCTCCAGCTGCCCGGCATCCTCGAGGACCAGCAGCGCTCCGCGGGCGAACTGATCGGCCTGGCCGCGCTCGTGAGCCTGGTGGTGATCGCCTCGCGGCTCGCGTTCGTGAACACCATGCCCTACGTCATCAGAGCGCTCGACCGAAGGCCGTCGCAGCGGGCGCGGCGGACAGGCTGGCGCCAGCGTTTCGTGACCGGCTGGAGCGGCTTGCGCGGCGCGGTCTCCCTGGCGGCCGCGCTCGCGCTCCCGGTGGGCTTCCCGGAGCGGGACCTGCTGATCTTCCTGACGCTCGCGGTGATCTTCGCGACGCTCGTGCTCCAGGGGCTGACGCTGCCGTACGTCATCCGCCGGCTCGGGATCGAGGACGACGGCGCCGGGGAGCGCGAGGAGATCCACGCCCGTCGCCAGGCCGCCCGGGCGGCGATCGAGCACCTGCGCCGGCTCGAGGGTGAGGAGTGGACGCGCGAGGACAGCGTCGGGCGGATGATCCGCCTCATGGAGTTCCGCGAGCGCCGGCTGCGGCTGCGGGCGGGCGAGCTGGAGGACGGCGACGGGGACGGAGAGGATCCGGAGGAGCGCTCGCAGGCGTACCAGCGGCTGGTGCGCGAGGTGCTGGACGCGCAGCGCCGGCGCATCGTCGAGCTCCGCGACGAGGGCGCGATCTCCGACGAGGTGCTGCACGTGCTCGAGCGCGAGCTGGACCTCGAGGACCAGCGGCTCGAGATCTAGCCACGCCGTATCCTCCCGCGATGGGCGACGACGCGCGGATCCTCCTGTTCGACATCGACGGCACGCTCGTCTCCACCGGCGGCGCGGGGGCCGTGGCCTGGAGGCAGGCGTTCGAGGAGCTCCACGGGATCCCCGCCGACATCGGCGAGTTCACCGACGCCGGGATGACCGATCCGGACGTGGGTGCCAAGACCTTCGAGGCCGTGATGGACCGGAGGCCGACCCCGCGCGAGCTCGCGCAGCTGATCCAGCGGCGTCTCGAGCACCTCCCCGAGGCCGTGGCCGCCAGCGAGGGCTACAAGGTGCTCCCCGGTGTGCCCGAGCGGCTGCGGCAGCTGAGCCGCGACGGCCACCTGCTCGGGCTGATCACCGGCAACGGCGACGGCGCGGCGCACGTGAAGCTCGCCCGCGGCGACCTCAACCGCTGGTTCACGTTCGGCGCGTACGCGACGGCCGGCGTGGACCGCCCGGCGATCGTGCGGCGGGCGGTCGAGCGCGGCGAGGCGATGCTCGGCCAGGACGTCCCGAACACCGACATCTACGTGATCGGGGACACGCCGCTCGACATCCAGGCGGCCCACGCCGCGGACTGCACGGCGATCGCCGTGGCGACCGGGCACTTCGACGCTGACGCGCTGCGCGAGGCGGGCGCCGACCACGTGCTGGAGACGCTCGAGGAAGAGCTGCCGCTGGACTAGCGCCTCGGCGCGGCCGTCGAGTCGCGGACGAGCAGCTCGGCCGGTAGCACGACCCGCTTCCGCGGCTTCCGGCCCGCCAGACGAGCCTCGAGCAGGTCGAATGCGGTCTCGCCCAGCCGCTCTCCGTCGAGCGCGACCGTCGTGAGCGCCGGCTCGAGCACGCGCGCGAAGTCCATGTCGTCGAAGCCGACAACCGACAGCTCGCCCGGGATCCGCACGCCCTGGTCGCGCGCCGCGAGGTAGAGGCCGGCGGCGATGAAGTCGTCGTCGCAGAAGACCGCCGTGGGCTCGGTGGCGAGGAGCTCGCCGGCGGCCGCGTGGGCGTCCTCGATCCCGATCGGCGTGGTCACGCGCGGTTGCTCGCCGGGGTCGATGCCGGCGTCTCCGAGCACGCGCCGCCGAGCCGCCTCGCGCGCGTGGAAGGTGGGCGCGTCCCAGGCGGCGGCGAGGTGGCCGATCCTGCGATGCCCCAGCTCGACGAGGTGCTCGAACGCCGCGGTGGCGCCGGCGTCGATGTCGAAGCGCACGGAGGGCCGGTTCGGCGCCTCGGTCTCGATCAGGACGACGCGCTCGTCGCGCGCGAGCTCGTCGGGCGGGGTGACCTGGAAGAGCAGGTAGCCGTCCACGGGCCCGGCGCGCAACGCCTGGAACGACTGCTCCTCCCAGCGTCCGCGCCCGGTGTCGACAAGCGCGACCGTGTAGCCGGCGGCCTGCGCCGCACGCTGGGCGCCGCGAAGAACGCGGCTGAAGAACGGGTTCGTGACGTCCGGGACCAGGAGCGCGACGGCGCGCGACGTGCCCAGGCGCAGGGTCTGCGCGGCGACGTTCGGGAGGTAGCACAGCTCGCGGGCGCATTCCCGGACCCGTTCCTGGGTCGCCTCGGAGACCCTGCCCTGGGCCTTGCCCGACAGCACGAGCGAGACCGTGGACTGCGACACGCCGGCGCAGCGCGCCACGTCGATGCTGGTCGCGGACTGGTAGGCGGAGCGCTCGATGAGCGGGAATGCTGCCATGGCTTGACGATCCCGTACGTCATACGTATTATGCACATACGTATGACGGGACTGCTCGGAATGGTAACCGCCTTCGCCGCCGCCGCGGTTGTCGCGCTCTCGGGAGCTGACTCCGAGTCCCGCGGAGCGCAGGGCAAGGCGCTGGTCATCGATGCCGGCGCCGCCCACCATGGGCGCGAGCTCGTCGATCCGCGTCTGCTGGAGGCCGACGCCGAGGTGCGGCTGCCGCGCGACACGCGCGAGGCGCGCACCAACGTGCGCTACTTCGACGAGCTCGGGTACCGCATCGTGGTCGTTGGCGCCCGCTCGGAGGCGGCCGCCGACGCGACCGGCGTGGAGGCGGTGCACGCGGCCGATCTCTCGCGGGCGCTCACGCTGCCGTAGGTGCGGTGCTAGGGTCCCTTGTAAGGCCGGGCCTCCGCCCGGCGACCAAGTGCCAGCGCCCGTAGAGCAACCTCCGCGTACGCAGCACCCAACACCCCGGAGGTAACAACATGCCCACTGGAACCGTGAAGTGGTTCAGTGACGACAAGGGCTTCGGCTTCGTGACACCCGACGAGGTCGGCAAGGACCTGTTCGTGCATCACACCGGCATCGCCGGCGACGGCTTCAAGACGCTCGCCGAGGGCGCCAAGGTCTCGTACGACGCCGAGCCGAGCGACAAGGGCCCGAAGGCCGTCAACGTCCAGCCGCTCTAGGCGGCTGGGATGACGAAGCCGAACGTCCCGCCGGATTGGACCTCGTCGACACGCGGCGAGCGAGCCTGGAAGGAAGAGACCGACCGCGTCGCCAGCCGCAACGCTGACGCGCGCAAGGCCGGCCGGATCGAACGAGAGGCGTACGAGCGTCAGCGCGACGAGGCACGCCATGTGGCGGACGCCGAGCGCCGCGCGAAGCTCGTGAAGAAGCGCCGGCCGAAGCCGAGCTAGGCCCGCTACCCGACGATCACGACATCGAGCTCACGGGGGCCGTGAACGCCCTCGACTCTGTTGAGCTCGATGTCCGACGTCGCGGACGGGCCCGACACGAACGTGAGCGGGCGGCCGTAGCCGACGGACGAGGCGAGCGCCTCGATCGCCTCGGGCACCAGCTGGACGATCTGGTCCGCCCGCACCACGCACAGGTGGTAGTCCGGAACGAGCGTCAGCGCACGGCGGCCCTGTCCCGGGCCTCCGTCGAGCACGAACGTCCCCGTCTCCGCGATTGCGGCCGCGCACCCCGTGAGCGCGCCGTCGAGCGCGTCGAGCTCGCGCGCGCCGAGCGCCTCGTCCTCGACGAGCTCGATCTCCGGCGGGCGCCATTGCGACGACAGACCCTCAGGAACCACCACCCGCGTAACGCCTCGCTCACTACATAGCCGGCCAGCGAGCTCGGCGACGCCCTCACCCGTCTCCACCCTGTGTGCGCTCGCCCGATAGTCGCTCACCCGTTCCGCGAAGAGCGCGACGATCTCGTCACGGGAGAGCCCGGATCTGCGCCTGTATGCGCGTGGGATGTCGACGGCCGCGACCCCGTCACCGAGGGCCGCACGGATGCGGCCGAGGATCGCCTCGCGGGCGCCGTCGCCCGGGTTGGGCGCCGGCCGTGCCGGCCGGGCGGGATCGTCTCCTGCGGGACCGTCGGCCGCGGGCCCGGCCGGCGCGGGCCCGGCGGTCGTTGCCGCGGCGGGCGTCTCCGCCGCAACCGGCTCGCCGTCGCCCCCACCCCGCTCGCGCCTCCACCACTCCCGGAAGGTCTCCGCGGGCGGCTGGGCCAGGTCGCGGGTCGCCGTCCAGCCGGACATCGGCCACGGCAGCCGCTCGATCCGGCCGGCTCGCGCCAGCGGGCGCGACGCCGCGCGCGCGGCTCGCTGTGCCCGCTCGTACGCCCGGCGTGACGAGAAGGCTCGGTGGAGCGCCGCCATCGCCAGCTTCTCCGGCTTGTAGGCCGGCTCGCTCTCCACGACGCGCCCGCGCAGGTGCACCAGCACGCGCGGTATGTCGATCTGCACCGGGCACACCTCGTAGCAGGCCCCGCACAGGCTCGACGCGTAGGGCAGCGAGCGCGACTCCTCGAGCCGCTTCAGCTGCGGCGTGAGGATCGCGCCGATCGGGCCGGGATAGACCGACTCGTACGCGTGGCCGCCGGTGCGCGAGTACACGGGGCACACGTTGAGGCACGCCGAACAGCGGATGCAGCGGAGCGCCTGGCGGCCGACCTCGTCGGCGAGCACGTCCGTGCGGCCGTTGTCGAGCAGGACGAGGTGGAACTCGCGGGGCCCGTCGCCCGGCCGCACGCCGGTCCAGAACGACGTGTACGGGTTCATCCGCTCACCGGTGGACGAGCGCGGCAGAAGCTGCAGGAACACCTCCATGTCCCGCCACCCCGGCACGAGCTTCTCGACGCCCATCACCGTGACGAGCACGTCCGGGAGCGTCGTGCACATCCGCCCGTTCCCCTCGGACTCGACCACGCACACGGTGCCGGTGTCCGCCACGGCGAAGTTCGCGCCCGAGATGCCCATCCGCGCGTCGAGGAACTTGCGCCGCAGGTGAAGCCGCGCGGCCTCGGCGAGCGCCGCCGGCTCGTCGGTGAGATCCGGCAGGTCCAGCTCACGCGCGAACAGCTCCCTGATCTCGGCGCGGTTCTTGTGGATCGCCGGCACCAGGATGTGCGACTGGACGTCGTCGCCGAGCTGGATGATCAGCTCGGCCAGGTCGGTTTCCACCGCCCGCACGCCCGCGGACGCGAGTGCCTCGTTCAGCTTGATCTCGTCGGTGACGATCGACTTGACCTTCACCACCTCGTCCACGCCGTGAGCCCGCGCGATCTCGCACACGATCCGGTTCGCCTCAGCGCCGTCGCGCGCCCAGTGCACCCGGCCTCCCGCGGCGCTCACGGCGGCCTCGAGGCGGTCGAGGTGCTCGCCGAGCTCGCCGAGCGTGGCGTCCTTGAGCGCCCGCCCTGCCTCGCGAAGCTGCTCCCAGTCCGGCAGCTCGCCCACCACGGCCGCCCGCTTTGCCCGGATCGTGCCCGTCGCGTTCGCGAGGTTGCGGCGCAGCTGGGAGTCGCGCAGCGTGACCTTCGCCGCGGCCTGGAAGCTCACGACGCCAGCACCTCCGCCAGATGCGCGATCCGCACACCGGTGCGCTGGCGCGACAGCGCGCCGCCTATGTGCATGAGGCACGAGTTGTCGGCCGCGCACACCACCTCGGCCTGCGTGTCGAGCACGGCGCGCACCTTGTCGGCGAGGATCGCGGACGACACCTCTGCGTTCTTCACGGCGAAGGTCCCCCCGAAGCCGCAGCACTCCTCGGCCTGCGGCAGCTCCACCAGCTCGATGCCCTTCACCGCTCGCAGCAGCCGCAGGGGGCGGTCGCCCACGTCGAGCTCCCGGAGCGAGTGACAGGTCGGGTGATAGGTCACGCGGTGTGGATAGTGGGCCCCGACGTCCTCCACGCCCAGCTCGTCCACGAGGAACTGCGAGAGCTCGTGGACGGGCGGGCCGCCGGTTTCGAGCTGCTTGCGGAGCATTCCTGCGCAGGACGCCGAGGGCGTGACCACCGCGTCCGCGCCGTCGAACACCCGCGCGAAGCGCCGCGCAAGCGCGAGGCCCTCGCGCGCGTAGCCCGAGTTCATGTGCATCTGCCCGCAGCAGGTCTGCTCGAGCGGAAACTCGACCTCGCAGTCGAGGCGCTCGAGCAGGCGCACGACGGCCCGGCCCGTCTGCGGGAACAGCGTGTCGTTGAAGCAGGTGACGAACAGACTGACCCTCACTTAGCATCGGCTTACCCAACAAGGAGGCATCACATGGCCCGTGCCGAGACCAAGATCAAGGACGGCACAGCGCCGTTCCTCGAGGACGGCGAGGAAGTGCTCGCCGCGTTCGTAGCTCGCCCGCGCGGATGGACCCAGTCGAACGCCTCCGCCGGCGGCGGCGCGCTCGCGGGATTGGTCGGCGGCACGATCGGCGGCAAGAAGCAGGAGAAGAACATGGCGGCCGCCGAGGAGTCCGGCTTCGAGCTTCCAAACCCGATGGCTCTGGCGATCACGGAGCGGCGCCTGCTCGCGCTGAAGATCAGCTCGCCGATCGGGCTCGGCCTCGGCGGCGACGTGAAGGAGCTCACGAGCTCGGCGCCGCTGAGCGACGTGGACTCGATCGAGGTGAAGCGCCTGGCGGCCGGCAAGACCGTGACGGTCACCGTCCGCGGCGTCCCGTTCGTGCTCGAGGCCGGAACCGGCGCGAACGCCAAGGGCGTGGCGGAGGCCTTCGAGAGCGCTAAGGGAGCGGCGGCGGCCGGTCCGTCGGCAGGATGACGTTGCGGTCCTGACGGCCGCCCCGGGCCGCGCGGTCGCCCTGGTAGTCGTTGTAGGCGATCTCGCGGCCGATGCCGGCCAGTCGCAGGACGTCGTCGGGGGCGTGGCCCTGGTCCTCGTGCCCCGGCGGCGAACCGCCGGGGTTCGCGGGCCCGTCGTGGTCGAGCATCGTCACGACGAATGACATGTTCGGCCCGAGCTTCACGAGCTCGATCATCCGCGCCTGCTGCGGCCAGTCGATGTGCGCCGCCGTCGAGACCTGCCAGAAGTGCGGGTTCGGGCACACCGGCGCTGCCAGGCACTTCGGCGGCGGCGGGTCGTCGTCCGCGCAGTCGTGGCGCTCCACGTAGTTCCCGTGCTCGTGCCCCGCGACGTACGCCAGCACGGCGTCCGATCCGCAGAAGAGCTCCTCGAGCGTCTCGCCGCCGGCCTGGGTCTGCGGGTTGGCGGGGTTGCGGCGGTCGAAGCGCTGGCCGAAGTGGAGCGGATGCTCGCTGAGGTCGTCGCTCGGGAAGCGGATCGTGCGGAGCGTGTGGTGACCGAACACGACCACGTACTCGCCGCGGCCGTCGGCGGCGGCGATCTCGTCGCGCATCCATGAGAACTGGGTGTCGTCCACCGAGCCCTCGGAGCAGAACGGCGTGCCGCACTCGTCGGTGACCGTGTCGAGCACGATGAACCGCAGGCCCGGCCTCGGCCTGAAGGCGTAGTAGCCGTCGTTGTTGC
>DASSVP010000099.1:0-4832 GCA_035705985.1 Thermoleophilaceae bacterium | reverse complement strand
GGTCTTGTCGGAACCGATCATCGCCGTATGGCTGGGGGAGCGCTACACGGACGGCGCCACGGCGCTCGCGATCCTGGTCTCGTACTGGCTGCTGTACGGCGCGCTGATCGTGACGCCCGGCTTCCTCGCCGGGGCGGGCGAGGCCCGCACGGCGGGGATAGCGCTGGCGGCCGCGGCGCTGTTGAACCTCGTCCTCGCGCTGGTGCTGACGCCGGGGCTCGGCGTGGAGGGCCCCGCCATCGCTACCGCGGCGGCGCTCACGCTTGCCTTTCCCGTGCTGCTTCGTGCGGGGTTGCGGGCGTCCGGAGTCGAGCTCATGGAGCTCCTCGGCCGCGCTTTGATTCCGGCGTACGCGCTAGGCGCGTTTCTGGCGGGCGCGCTGGCTGCGGTCAGGTGGGGCCTGGAGCCGGAGACCTTGCCGGCGGTAGCCGCGGCCGCGATCGCCGGCGTGGCGCTCTACTGGGCCGCCTTCTACGCGCTCGTGCTCGATCCAGCCGAGCGCGCGCTCGCGCGCGGGCTACTGCCGGGCCACGCGGTCGGCGAGTCCTAGCTCGCGGAAGGACGGTGCCTCGGCGTCGCGCTGCGACACGGTGAGCTCCAGGTCGGGCCAGTCGATCCCGACGTCAGGGTCGTCATACCGGAAGCCACGCTCGCGTGCCGGGTCGTAGTACGAGGAGCAGCGGTAGACCACATCGGCGACCTCGGAGAGCACGCAGAAGCCGTGCGCGAAGCCGTCGGGGCAGTACAGCTGGCGGTGCCGCTCGTCGTCGAGCTCCGCGCCCTCCCAGCGCCCGAACGTGGGCGAGTCGGGCCGGATGTCCACCACGACGTCGAAGATGCGCCCACGCGCGCAGCGCACGAGCTTCGCCATGCCGGGTTGGAAGTGCATCCCGCGCAGAACCCCGTGCGCGGAACGTGAGTGGTTGTCCTGGACGAACTCGTCCGCGATGCCCAGCTCCGCGAGCGCGCGGGCTCGAGCCGTTTCGACGAAGAAGCCGCGCGCGTCGCCGTGGACGTCCGGCTCGAGCAGGATCGGCCCGGGCAGCTTGCACTCGAGTCGGCGCATGGCTCGGAGGCTATTCCAGGCGCGCCTCCACCCGGTCGGCGATCAGGCGCGCGAGCGCGAGCGCCGAGGTGGCCGCCGGCGACGGCGCGTTGCGGACGTGGAGCGCGCGGGGAGTCTCCGAAAGCACGAAGTCGTCGACGAGGCGGCCGTCGCGTGAGACCGCCTGCGCGCGCACGCCGGCGTACCAGGGTTCGAAGTCGGCGGGCTCGAGCCCGGGAACGTAGGCGGAGGCCTCTCGTGTCATGCCGCGGCTGTTTACCGCATGCCACAGCTCGCGTGCTCTGGGGCGCCACCAGCGGCGCGCCATGCGCCACGTGCCCGGCCAGGCGAGCGAGCGTCGAAGCCGGGTGGGCGCGAGCAACGCGGTCGGGCCGAGCGAGACCTTGCCGTCGATGTGACGGCTCAGGTGCACTCCGAGGAACGGCAGCCGTGGGTCGGGCACTGGATAGATCAGGCCGCGGACGAGGTGGGCCTTCTCCGGCCGCAACCGCCGATAGGCGCCGCGGAACGGCACGATCCGCGGGTCGGGGTCCGCGCCGGCCATCACGGCGAGCTCGTCGGCCCACGCGCCTGCGCAGAACACCGCGAAGCGCGCCTCGAGCTCGCCGCGCGTGTGCACGAGCCGGAGCCGGCCGGCGCCCGTCCGATCGATCGCCGTCACCTCGCACCGCGTTGCGACTCGCCCGCCCGCCGCCTTCACATCCGCCGCGAATGCGCTCGCCACGGCCGCGAAATCGACCACCCCGGTCTCCGGGGAGTGCAGCGCGGCCACGCCTCGCGCGTACGGCTCGATCTCACGCAGCGCGCCCGCGTCCAGCCGCCGGAGGCCGGGCACATTGTTGGCGCGGCCACGTCGCCCCAGCTCCTCGAGCCTCGCGAGCTCGCTTCGGTCGTGGGCGACGATCAACTTGCCGCGCTTCTCGAACTCGAGCCCGCGCCGGCCGCAGTACTCGTAGAGCTCGCCAGCCCCCTCGACACACAGGCGCGCCTTCAGCGAGCCGGGCTCGTAGTAGATCCCGGCGTGCACCACGCCGCTGTTGTGCCCGGTCTGGTGCCGGGCCAGCTGGGCCTCCCGCTCCAGCACTACGACGCTCGCGCCGGGCTGCCGGATCAGCACCTCGCGTGCCGTGGCCAGCCCCAGGATGCCGCCGCCGACAACGGCCAGGTCGGAGTCCGTGCTTGGCTCCACGCGGTGAGCGTAGACCGGCCGATATGCAAGGCTCATCGCCGTGCTGCGCCCAAACCAGCGGCTTCTCACTTGAGCGGCAACCAGGGCGACCTGCTCGACACGACTGCCGCCGGGCCGGTTGCGGTGCGCGGGGGCGCAGTTCGCGTCGTGGGATATGCAGCCGGAGTCCTCCTCACGGTGGCCTCGGCGGCGGTCCTGTTCCGCTATCTCGGAGTTGAGGACAGCGGGCGCTATCTCACGGTTCTCGCTCTGACCTCAATCGTCACAGGGGTGACGGACGTCGGCCTCACCACGATCGGGATGCGCGAGCTCGCCGTTCGCGAGGAGAGTGAGAAACGCCGGTTGATGCGCGACCTGCTGGGCGTCCGGCTCGTTCTCGCAACGGTGGGCGTCGCCGCGGCGGGCGCGTTCACCGTGGTCGCCGGATACGACTCGCAGATGGTTGCCGGCACCTTCGTCGCAGGAGTTGGTGTCGTCGTCGTGACCGTCCAGTCGACGCTCAGCATCGTGCTCATGGTCCAGCTCAGGCTCGGCTGGGTCACGGTGCTCGACCTCATCCGTCAAGCCCTCCTCGTCGCCGGCATCTTCGTGCTGGTGGCGGCCGACGCCGGAATCGTCGCCTTCCTCGCTCTCGCCGGTCCCACCGCCGCGGTATCGCTCGCCCTCACCGCTGTCGTCGTCCGGGGGACCGTCCCGCTCATTCCGTCGTTCAACACCCGACGCTGGCGTCTGCTCCTCCGCGAGGTGCTGCCGTTCGCCGCCGCCACGATCGTCGCTGCGATCTACTTCCGGGCGAGCCTGATCGTGCTCGGGCTCGTCTCGACCAATACCGAGACCGGGTACTTCGGGGCGGCATTCCGGGTGACGGAGGTGCTCCTCGCCGTGCCGAACCTCTTGGTCGGCGCGGCCTTCCCGATCTTCGCGAGGGCGGCGCGGGACGACCACGACCGGCTTTCGTATGGGGTCGATCGCGTCTTCCAGGCCTCGGTAATACTCGGCGGGCTGTTCTTCGTTTCGCTGTCGCTCGGCGCGGAGTTCGCGATCGGCGTCGTGGCCGGTGATGATTTCGGGCCCTCGGCCGGCGTCCTGCGGATCCAGGCCGCCGCGCTGATGTGCAGCTTCGCGGCGACGACGCTCTTCTACGCGCTTCTGAGCCTGCGGATGCACCGCGCGATCCTCCTCATCGCATGCAGCGTGCTGATCGTGAATGTGCTGCTCGCCGCCGTGCTCGGGTCGGCCCACGGCGCCGACGGCGCCGCGTGGTCCACGCTCGCGTCCGAGGTCGTCGGGCTGACGATCGCGCTTGTGGCACTTCGGAGGAGGCATCCGTCGGTGGTCCCGTCGCTCGGCATCGTCGCGCGGGTCGCCCTCGCCGTCGGGGCGGGGCTGCTGCCGGTCCTCCTCCCCGGGCTGCGCTCGGTGGTCGACGCCGCGCTCGGCAGCCTGATCTACCTCGCGGTGATCTGGATCCTCCGGGCCGTCCCCCGCGAGCTGCTCGACGCGGTCCGGCCCGCCGCCACCGATCTGCGAGGCTAGCGCCGCACGAGGTAGCCGCCTGGGTTCACAGTCACGAGGTACTTCTCGCGTCCGATGTCGCGGCTGAACTCCGGGTGCGCCGGCAGCCACTCCTCCACCGCTGCGAGCGACCCGCCCCAGCCGGGGAGGTACTCCGTGCCCAATGCGGTGTCCTCGACCACGAGATAGCACCCCGGCGAGACGACCTCGCTCCACAGCCGGAGCTCCTCGGCGACGTGCGCCTCCTTGTGGTCGGAGTCCAAGATCAACATCGTGCGCCGCGCACTGGCGCGCGCACGGACCTCCTCGACCACCTTAGGATCCGTCGAGCTCGCCTCGACGACCGTCACGCGGGGATGGGCACGCACCGCCTCATGGACCGCCGACGTGTCGATGTCGAGCGTGACGACTTCACCGCCGCCGAGGAGATCGAAGACGCTGGCGTAGAACAGGGCGCTGCCGCCGTACTGCGTGCCCGTCTCGATCAGGAGCTCCGGACGGGTCTCACTGAGAATCTCCTGATAGACCCACATGTCGGACGGCAGCTTCCAGGTCGGGACACCGAGCCATGAGGCCCGGCTGCCATCCGCTTCCTTTCCGGTGATGAAGTTCGCCGGGTGCAGGTGCCGCTCGTGGTAGAGGCGGAGGAAGCTCTTGCGCAGTGGTCGTTGAAGGCGCTGCTCGAGGCGCAGCCGGGTTGTGTCGCGCCAGACCGCGAAGCCCTCTCGAGTCGGCAGTGGCCGCATCAGGCAGCCCTCCGCTCGCCTCTCGCATCCGCGTCGAGACATTCGATGGCGGAGGTGAGCTGTTCCACCATTCGCTCCGTGGTGAAACGCTCGGCGACGGCGCGCGCACCGCCGTCCGCGAGCCGCGCTTTGAGACCGCCGTCGGTGACGATGCGTTCGAAGGCGTCGGCGAAGTTGTCCGCCGAGGCGCTCCCCACCAGAAGGCCCGACTCCCCGTTCTCGGCTATCTCGGCCGGCCCGCCCGCGGCCACTGCGACCACGGGCACGCCGAGGCCCATGGCCTCAAGGAGCACGATACCGAACGGCTCGTGGTCGG
>DASSVP010000098.1:0-16041 GCA_035705985.1 Thermoleophilaceae bacterium | reverse complement strand
GCCCGCCTCGGCGCACAGCTCGAGGATCTTCTCGACCTGCTCGGGCGAGTCGTTGATGCCGGGCATCAGCGGCGCGATCAGGACGCCCGTCGGGATCCCCGCGCGGTTCAGCTCGGCGACCGCCTCGATGCGCTTGCGCGGATGCGGCGTGTGCGGCTCGCTGGCGCGCCACGCCTTCTCGTCCAGGGTCGGGATCGACAGGTTCGCGGCAAAGCCCGCCACCGCATGGACCTCCTTGAAGAGCTCGATGTCCCGCAGCAGCAGCGGCGACTTCGTGAGCACCGACGACGGCGTGCCCGAGTCCCGCATCGCCTCCCAGATCCCCGGCATCAGCCGGTAGCGCCCCTCGACCCACTGATAGGGATCCGTATTCGTCCCGAGCGCGACGTGCTCGCGCTTCCAGGAAGGCCGCATCAGCTCGGCCCGAGCGACCTCCGGCACGTTGACCTTGACGACGATCTCCTTCTCAAAATCCCGCCCGGCGTCCATGTCGAGATATGTGTGCGTCGGCCGCGCGAAGCAGTTGTGGCTGATCACGCCGTTGGAGATGAAGTCACCACTGCGGGTCGTGATGTCGTAGAGCGGCATTTCGATGCCGAGCGGTTCGATTGCGGCCACAC
The DNA here is from genome assembly GCA_035705985.1 of Thermoleophilaceae bacterium. Taxonomy (GTDB): domain Bacteria; phylum Actinomycetota; class Thermoleophilia; order Solirubrobacterales; family Thermoleophilaceae; genus JACVRW01. The sequence continues at coordinate 15,421 of DASSVP010000098.1, read as the reverse complement.
GAAGGCGCGCGTTCGACTTGATCATGGCGCCGTCGATCGACCGCTTGCGACTGATCGCCGGGTCCACGGTGTGGAAGAAGCGCAGGTGCTCGCAGATGCCGCCCCGGATACGAACGCAGCTCGGCTCGTTTTCCCCGCGGGGGCCCTCGACGACCGCGTCGAAGCCGAGCCGGCGGAGGCATCGGTGGGTCATCTCGATGAGTTCGAGATCCGTGTTGGTGATCCGCAGGATACGGTAGCCGCCGTAGCTGCCCTCTGCATCGAAGATCCCTGCCAGGAAGCCCTTTTGCCAGTCGAGCGTCGGCCAGCGCGGGAAGCGAATGACGTCCCGGATGGCGGCGACATCGTCGCGTCGCTGTGTCCGGATCGCATTGATCTCCTCGTTGTAGCCGGCGGCCGCCGCGAACCGGAACTCGGTCGTCGAGACCGCAAGCGAGCCCAGGTAGGCGCGAGTGCGACGGAGCGCTTCCATGTCGACGAGCGCGAGTCGAAACACGTGGTGAGTCCAGGTCCGCTCGTTGGGGCGGGTGTACTCGCGACTCGCGACGTGGCCGTCGCCGCGAACCATCCCGCACAGGTAGCCGGCCCGGTAGTCCTCGTTGTGATCGGGCCCTCGCGCAAAGGCACCGACTCCCATCAGCTTGTCGTTCAGCGTCAGGTGCGGTCGCCGAAGGCGGCCCTGCTCAGCGCCGGTGACGTGCTTCCACTTCCCACGCGCCGTCCAGAACCTGTGGTCTCCGCTGCAGACGATCTCGGTGCCGTCCTCGAGGACGACGCGGTAGGCGGGCTTCGTGGTGCGCCAGTGATCGAGCACCGTGGTCATCACGTAGCGCCGGTACTGGTCGACGCGAACCGTTCCATAGATCCCGTCACCTGGCCGGATTTCTGCGAGCGGCTTCGTATGACCGTCGGCCATGAGGACCTGTGTGTCGCCCCCGGCGCAAAACGTGCACGCATGGGCGCATCCCCTATACGGATTGATCGTCCAGCGGAACGGCATACGCGATGCGTTCGGCACCTTGTTGAGCGCCGACTTCGCTCGCACCTCGTAGAAGCGCGTGTCGAGGGCTTCGGGCGCGTCGAATGTGCGCACGGTCGCAGGCTCGCGGTAGCCGGGGAGCGTGCGCTCCTCCTCCGCCTCGACTTTCAGGTTGTCCCAGCGCATCTACGAACACATGTTCGCACACCTGACGGATACCCATTGCGCATGGCGACGGCCGTCAGTACGTTCCCGGCCGGTGCGTGGGAGGAGAGCCATCCGGTATGCCGCGGCGGCCGTCGCTCTGGGCCTGACCGGCGCCGTTCCGGCCGCGGCCGAGGGCCCGCCGGAGCGGCCGGACACGCGTCCGGTCATGTTCGTCGGCAACAACTGGGAGGGCACGGCCGACATCGTCGACGCGAGAACGTTCCAGCGCCTCGCCCGGATCAACACGATCCCGGACCGCGAGGAGCGCATGGCCGAGATCCAGAGCGATCCCGAGCGGCTCGCGTTCTTCCTCGCGATCAGGCAGGCCGTCGGCGAGGGCAACGACCAGTTCACGGATGACATGTTCACTTCGCACGACGGCCGCTTCGTGTACGTCTCGCGGCCGAGCTTCGCGGACGTCGTCGGCATCAGCCTGAGGACGGGGGAGATCGTCTGGCGCTTCCCCATGGAGGGGCAACGCTCGGACCACATGGCGATCTCGCCCGACGGCACGGCCCTGCTGGTCTCGGACTCCACCGCGAACAAGGTGCACCGCCTCGACGCGGCCACCGGGAGGAAGACCGGCGAGTTTCCCTCCGGCGACTCGCCCCACGAGAACAACTACTCGAAGGACGGCCGGCTCGTGTACCACGCGAGCATCGGGCGCGTCTACACGCCCACCGATCAGGAGCTGATCGGCCCGCTCGAGCTGATCCGCGACACCACGAAGGGCGAGCGCTACTTCCAGATCGTCGACGCCAACACCATGCAGGTGCTCGAGCGCTTCGACATGGGCGACAAGCTCGCGGAGGCGGGCCACCCCGAGATGGAGTCTGCGGTGCGGCCGATGGCGCTCGCGCCCGACGAGCGCATCCTGTACGCGCAGATCTCGTTCCACCACGGCTTCGTCGAGTACTCCTTCGACGAGGACCGAGTGCTGCGGGTGGCGAACCTTCCGGTCTCCGAGGAGGCGCAGAACACGCCGCGAGAGGAGTACCTGCTCGACTCCGCGCACCACGGCCTCGCGATGAACGCGGCGGGCACGAAGCTGTGCGTGGCCGGAACGATGTCCGACTACGCGGCGATCGTCTCGCGGGCGACCTTCGCCGCGAAGCTGTTCTCGGTCGGCGAGAAGCCGTACTGGTCGACCAACGGGCCCGTCGAGGACCACTGCTGGGTCTCGTTCTCCGGGGACGACAAGGTCGGCGTCTTCTCCTATTCCGAGGAGCGCCAGCTCGCGGAGATCCCGGTGGGCGACCACCCGCAGCGCGTCCGCGCGGGCGCGGTGCAGCACAACCTCCTCGCCGCGCTGCCGGTAGCCGAGGGCGCGCGCGACAACCTCCGGCCGCGTATCCGCGTTGCCGGCCTGCCGCGCCGCCGCTGCACCAGGGGCGGCTTCAGGGTGCGCGTGCGAATCATCGACCAGTCGCGGCTGCGGGGGGCACGCGTGGCGATGGGGTCGCGCCGCCTCAAGAGGACGACGCGCAAGCGCTTCAGGGTGAAGATCAAGACGCAGCGGATGAGGGCGGGCCGCCACCGCGTGCGCTTCCGCGCGACGGACGCGGCGGGCAACCGCGCGCGGCGCGTGATCTCGTTCCGCCGCTGCGAACGCGGCTGAGACGCCTGGCTAGCCCTCCTCGCCGAAGGCCGTGAAGACCACGCGGCGCGCGCCGCCGCTGTCGCGGTGCTCACAGAGGTAGATGCCCTGCCAGGTCCCGAGGGCCAAAGAGCCGCCGGACACCGGGATCGTCAGCGAGGAGCCGGTCAGCGACGCCTTGATGTGCGCAGGCATGTCGTCCGGCCCTTCGAGCGTATGGGCGAAGTAGTCGGCGCCGTCGGGAACCGCGCGGTCGAACCAGGCCGCGAAGTCGCGGCGCACGTCCGGGGAGGCGTTCTCGTTGAGCGTCAGCGACGCCGACGTGTGCCGCATGAACAGGGTCGCGACCCCGACCGCGAGCGACCTGAGCTCGGGCACCGCGTCAACGATTTCGGAGGTTACGAGATGAAACCCGCGCGCTCGTGCGCGGAGCTCAATCTCATGCTGGATCCACACGCCGCGCATTCTGGCGGTAACCGTCAAGCGGACATATGGTGACGCCAGGCCGCAGGACTCGTACATGGGCGAAGGAGGAGCATGGATCCGCGCCTCCGCGAGCGGTTGCGCTGGCGGAATGCCACAGATGGCGGTGTCGAAGCGCCCGCAAGGCGGGCGCCGCTTGCTCCGATCGCCGGGCTCCTGTTCGCGGCCGCGGCGCTGATCTGCCTGACGGGCGTGCTGGTTCCGGGCAATGCGCAGTTCGACGACGACGCGCTGCTCGTCACGGCGGCCGTGGCGGCATCGGTCGGCGCTCTCCTGTTCGTTGCGAACGAGCACGTGCCCGAGTGGAGCCACCATCCCATCGGTCTGATGGGGATTGCGGTGTCGACGGCAGCCGCGTACGGCTGGGGGTCGGAGTCGGCGTACGGCCCGCTGCTCTACGTGTGGGTCACGATGTTCGCCTTCTACGTCTTCACCCGCGGCGTCGCGCTCGCGCACCTGGCATTGATGGCCGCCGCCTACGCGCTGGCGCTCGCGCTGGAGGACCCCGCAGAGAACCCACTCGACGGCTGGATCGCCACGGTGGGGACGCTGCTCGGAACCGGTCTCTTTGTCTCGTTCGTGCGCGACCGCCTCAGCGACCTCTTCCACCGCCTCCGCGACGCGGCCAACCGCGATCCGCTCACCGACATCCTCAACCGTCGCGGCTTTCAGCGGGTGTTCGACACGGAGCTCGAACGCGCTCGGCGAGCGGACGGGTCTCTCAGCCTGATCGTGGGCGACATCGACCGCTTCAAGCGCGTCAACGACGCTCATGGCCATGCCGCGGGTGACGCCGCGCTCATGCGGGTCGCCGACGCCATCCGCGGCGCGAAGCGCGGATTCGACAGCGCGGCGCGGGTCGGCGGCGAAGAGTTCGCGGTGCTCGCGCCCGACTGCGACGAGCATGGCGCGTACATGCTTGCGGAGCGGATCCGCGCCGCGGTGCACCAGGCGCTCTCCCGGGAGCCCGGGGATGCCCCGCTCACGATCAGCTTTGGGATCTCCACGTTCCCGACGCATGGGCAGTCTGCCGACGGCCTGCTTCGCACCGCGGACCAGGCGCTCTACGCGGCGAAGCGGCTCGGTCGCAACCGCTCGGTGATCTCGAGCGCGGAGGTGCCGGGCATCCTCGCCGGTGCCTCGCGCGGAGGCAGCGACGGGGACGCGCACGTGGAGCTCGGCGCGCTCCTCAACCTGGCGGAGGCGCTCGACGTGCGCGACAGCGGGAGCGCCTCGCACTGCCGGCGCGTCGGCCGCTTCGCCGAGCTGACCGCCCGCGAGCTCGGGCTCTCCCCGGAAGCGGTCGAGCGCATCAGGCTGGCGGGCATCCTCCACGACGTCGGGCGCGTGGCGCTCCCGGACGGCGTGTGCGCGAAGCAGGGCCCGCTCACCGACGACGAGTGGCAGTGGGTGAGGGCGCACCCGGCGGTCGGCGCGCGCATGGTCGCGACGACCGAGTACGAGGACATCCGCTCCTGGATCCTCTTTCACCACGAGCGCCCGGACGGCAACGGCTACCCCGAGGGCCGGGGCGCGGACGACGTGCCGATCGAGTCGGCGATCCTCGCCGTGGCCGACGCCTACGAGGCGATGACGAGCGAGCGCCCCTACCGCCCTGCGCTCCCGCCGGACGAGGCGGCCAACGAGCTGCGGCGCGGGGCCGGCCATCAGTTCCGCGCCGACGTCGTGGACGCGCTGCTCCGGGCCGTCTGACGAACCGGGGTACCCGCTTCAAGGGACAGCGCGTTCGGGTCGATAACGAATGTGAAATGGAGCCGGTGAGCACCCTCGCTCCGCTTCTTCCGTCCGTCTGCGCGCTCGTGCTGGCGGGCGTCGCCCTGCGCCAGCGCAACCGCATCGCGCGGCTGCGTGCGCGGCTCGCGGACACGAGCCGAACCGACCCGCTCACCGGGCTCCTGAACCGGCGCGCCTTCGAGGAGCTGCTCGAGCTGGAGCTCGAGCGCGCCGCGCGCGCCGACCGCCCGCTGTCGGTCATCGTCGGGGACATCGACGGCTTCCGGGCGGTGAACGAGTCCCAGGGGCACGCCGCCGGCGACGCGGCGCTCCAGGCCGTTGCCGGCAACTCGCTCAAGTGGAAGCGCCGCATCGATCACGCGGCGCGCATCGGCGGCGAGGAGTTCGCGCTCCTCCTGCCGGAGACCGACGAGCGCGGGGCGTTCATCGTCGCCGAGCGCCTCCGCCGCGCCACCCACAGAAGCTTCTCGGACGCACCCGTCGGGGTGACCTTCAGCTTCGGAGTCGCGACCGCGCCGCTCCACGCCGCGGACGGAGTCGCGCTCCTGCGCGCCGCCGACCGCGCGAGCTCGGCCGCCAAGGACCTCGGCGGCGACCGCACTGTGATCTACAGCGACGAGGTCGCCCGGACGCTCGCCCGCATGGGCGGGCCGGGGGGCGGCGAGCTTCAGCTCGCCACGGTGATCGCCCTCGCCGAGGCGCTCGACATCCGCGACACCGGCACCGGGCAGCACTCCCAGACCGTCGGCCGCTACGCGGAGCTGGTGGCGCGCGAGCTCGGCTTCACCGAGGAGCGGATCGAGCGCGTGCGCCTGGCCGGCGTGCTGCACGACATCGGCCCGATCGGGATCCCCGACCGCGTGCTGTCGAAGCCCGGCCCGCTCGACGCCGACGAGTGGCAGGAGATGTACACGCACCCCGAGATCGGCGCGCGTCTGCTCTCGAGCCCCGAGTTCGACGACCTGCGCGCCTGGATCCTCGCCCACCACGAGCGCCCCGACGGCCTCGGCTACCCGAACGCGCTCAGCGGCGGCGACATCCCGCTCGAGGCGCGCATCCTCGCGGCCGCGGACGCGTACGAGGCGATGACCGCCGAGCGCGTGTACCGGCCCGCCCTCGGCGAGGACGCCGCGCGCGCCGAACTCGAGGCCGGCGCGGGCGCGCAGTTCGACGAGGAAGTCGTCGCGGCGTTCGTGCGCGTGCTCGACGCGACGCGAGCCCGCCGGCTGCGCCGCGTGGCCTAGGGCGCGTCGCGAGGCATTTCCGAGGTCAGCCGCGGCCAGCGCACGGCCTGCCGGAGCGCCGCGCGGCTGCGCGGGTGGGTCGAGAGCCGGAACTCCGGCTTCAGCAGCGCCGACTGGTAGTAGACGGCCATCCGCACGCGCGGGTGGGTTCTCAGGAAGCCGAAGAACTGACGGACGAAGCCGGGGTCGTCGCGGCCCCACACGCCCCACTCGGCGAACGCGAACGGCTTGTTGCGCCACAGCGGATAGCCGTAGACCGCGTGCATCGCGGAGCTCGCCCTGTACGGGGAGTACCAGGTCGTGCCGACCCAGTCCACGTACGAGCCGCCCGGCCAGAAGTGCCTCGGATGGTTCCTGGCGATCTCCGGGTTGCCGAACGAGAGCGGCACCCACATCAGCGCGACGCGCGCGCGAGGGAGCTCGGCCGCGCCCGTGCGCACCGGCGGCATGCCGAGCCGGCGCAGCTTCGCGTCGATCGCCGCCACGTAGCCGCCGCGCGTGATCAGCGCGGTGCGCCGCCAGGCGCGCTTGAACTGGCTGACCGCCTTCGCCGGGCCGCGTGAGCGGCCCGAGTGGCCGTACGGCGCGTACGAGTTGTTCGCGTTGTTCATCTCAGACATCGGCCGCAGGTAGGTGACCTCGCCGTGCTCGGCGATCAGGCGGTTGAGGCCGACGAGGAAGGCGTCGCCGTCGCCGCGCGCGAGGTCGCGCGGAGTCAGCCCCGTGTCCTCGGGCGCGACGGACAGCATCGCCGCGGTGTCGTGAGCGCGGGCGTCCGCGAGCCGGAACGAGAGCCAGTGGAAGTTCGACCGGCTCGCCCGCCAGGAGATGAAGTAGTTGAACACGGCCGGGTGCCTGCCGGACTGATGCTCGAAGTCGCGGATGTGCGCCGCGCTGTACCCGCCCTGGCCGCCCCACAGCACATGACCCGAGGGCGGGACGTGGGGCGCCGCACCCGCCCCGGCCGGCACCGCGGCGAGGACGACCGCCGCAGCCAGGAACGAAGCGACGCGCATGTTCTCTTCTTCGGCAGCGCGCGGCAGAGGTGAAGCCGGCGGCCCGGAAGATCCGCGAGCCAACTGTCACAAAGTAGTCACAAAGTCCTCGGAACATGTACCCTTCGACACCCGGGTAGAGAGCACACAAGCGCCGCCCGCCCCGCGCTCTCCCTGGAACACTCTTGACGACGCACGCTTTGAAAGCATCCGATACCCCCATGCCGCTTCGCGTGCTGCGGTATCTCGACCTGTGCGTCCTCGCCCTCGCCCTCCCGATCTTCATCGCGGCCGGTCTCCCCATGCTCGGCTGGGCCGGCGCGGCGGTCGGCTGGACGCTCCAGCGCGTGATCCAGGCCGCGATCGAGAAGCGGGCGCGCGCGTCCGATGACCCGCGCACGGTCGCCGGACTCCTCACCGGCAGCATGATCGCGCGCGGCTGGATCGTCGCCGGCTCGATCTTCATCGTGGGGCTGAACGAGCGCGAGGCCGGGCTAAGCGCCGCGATCCTCGCGATCACGCTCTTCACCTTCTACTTCACGAGCCAGATGCTCACCCGTCCGTTCGACGAAGGGCGGACCCCGTGAGCCGCCGCGGGAAGATCCTGCTGGGCGCCTTCATCTGGCTCGGCGGCGCCATCCTGCTCTACGCGATCTTCGGCAGCGACGGCAAGAACGACGAGTTCAAGCCCCAGAACGAGTTCAAGCTGGACCCGTGGATCGAGCTGAAGGTCGCCGGCATCGACATGTCGATCAACAAGGCGGTCCTCTACGTCTTCCTCGCCTGCGCCATCACCGCGGGCACCATGATCTGGATCGCAAAGCGCATGCAGGAGCGGCCGAACCGGGTGCAGACCCTGATCGAGGGCGCGTACGACCTCACCTACACGCAGATCGCCAAGGGCAACATGCCCAGCGCGACCGCCGCGAAGTACTTCCCCTTCGTCGCCACGCTCTTCTTCTTCATCTGGTTCTCGAACATGCTCGGCTACATCCCGCTGCCGACGAACACGCACGAGACGGTGGACGTCTTCGGCATCGCCTTCCCGGCCTTCGCCCTGTACGCGGCCACCGCGAACCTCTCGGTGCCGCTCGTGCTCACACTCGTCGTGTGGGGGGGCTACCAGATCGAGGGCGTGCGCCAGCACGGCCTGGTCGGCCACCTCAAGGGCTGGCTGCCGGCCGGCGTCTCCGGCCCCGCCGCCGTCCCGATCTTCTTCATCGAGGTGATCTCGCAGTTCATGCGGATCATCTCCCTGTCGGTGCGACTGTTCGCCAACATCCTCGCCGGCCACCTGCTGATCCTGTTCATGGGCGGCGGGCTGGCGGTGCTGCTCGGCCTGACGGCGCTCGGCTGGATCACGCTTCCGATCGCAATCGCCTTCTTCCTGCTCGAGGTGGGCCTGATCGCCACCCTGCAGGCCTTCATCTTCGCCACGCTCACGTCCATTTACTTCGGCGAGGCAAGCGCCGGAGGCCACTAAGGAGGACCCATGGACCTGTCAGTCCTGATTCCCATCGCACAGGCCGCCGACCCGACCGACGGCCTCAAGTCGATCGCCCTCGGCGTGGGCGCCGGCCTGGGCACGATCGGCCCGGGCATCGGCGTCGGCTACATCTTCGGGAAGGTGATCGAGTCGGTCACCCGCCAGCCCGAGATGCGCGAGGAGATCACGAGCATCCAGTGGCTCGGATTCGCCCTCACCGAGGCGATCGTCTTCTACGCGTTCATCTTCGGCCTGATCGCGTTCTTCCTCTAGGCGATGGGGCTTCTGCTCGCAGCCGAGGAGGGAGGGGGCGGCAGCTTCCTGGTCAGCCCGAGCCTCGGGCTGATGATCTGGACGCTGCTCGCGTTCGGGATCACGCTCTACCTCCTCAACAAGCTCGCCTTCCCGCGGATCGCCGAGGCGCTCGACAGGCGCCGCCGCGCGATCGAGGAGTCGATCGAGGCGTCTCAGCGGGCGAAGGAGGAGGCGGACCAGCTGCTCGAGGAGTACCGCGCGCGCCTGCGCGAGGCCCGCGAGCAGGCGGAGGACATCGTCGCGCGCGCCCGCAAGGCCGGCGAGAACCTCCAGGACGAGACGAAGGCCCAGGCCTCACGCCAGCGCGAGGAGCTGCTCTCGCAGGCCCGCCGCGACATCGAGCACGAGACTCGCCGCGCGCTCGACGAGCTCCGCAAGGAGGTCGCGGACATGACGGTGCTCGCCACGGAGAAGATCACGCGCAGGTCGCTCGACTCCGAGGACCACCGCCGCCTGATCGAGGACGCGCTGGGCGAGGTCGACTTCTCGGCGCTCGCCGGCAAGGAAGGCAATGGAAGAGATCGCTGAGGTCTACGCGCGCTCCCTGTTCGAGGTGGCGAAGGAGCATGACGTGCTCGACCGCGTGCACGACGAGCTCGGCGAGTTCGCCGAGGCGCTCGGCGAGGAGCGGAACCTCCAGGTGTTCCTGTTCTCGCCGTACTTCTCCTCCGAGGAGAAGCGGCGCGGCGTGAGCAGCATCGTGAGCGACGCCGACGAGCGATTCGTGAACTTCCTCGAGCTGCTCGCCGAGCGTCACCGAATGCCCGCTCTGTTCCGGATCAAGCGCGAGTTCGACGCGCTCTGGGCCGACGAGAACCAGCTGCTGCCGGTGACCGTGACGAGCGCGGTGGAGCTCGACGACGAGCTCGTACAGGAGATCGGCGAGCGCATCGAGGAGCAGACCGGCCGCAAGGTCGACCTGTCCTCGAACGTGGACCCCGACGTGCTCGGGGGTCTGATGGTCCGGGTCGGGAACATGGTCCTCGACGGGACCGTCCGCAACAGACTTGAACGACTACGCAAGCAGGTAGCCAAGGCCGCCTAAGGAGATTTGGACGTGCAGATCAAGCCAGACGAGATCACCAGCATCCTCAAGAGCCGCATCGAGGGCCTCGAGGACGGCGGTGCCGACCTGTCGGAGGTGGGCACGGTCCTGTCCGTGGCGGACGGCATCTCGCGCGTCCACGGGCTCGACAACGCGATGTCCATGGAGCTGCTCGAGCTGCCGCACGACGTGACCGGCCTCGCGCTGAACCTCGAGTCCGACAACGTCGGCGCCGTGCTGTTCGGCGAGTGGGACCAGATCGAGGAGGGCGATCAGGTCAAGCGCACCGGCCGCCTGCTCGAGGTGCCGGTGGGCGACGCGCTGCTCGGCCGAATCGTCGACCCGCTCGGGCGCCCCCTCGACGGCAAGGGCGACATCGACACGGACGAGACCCGCCCGGCCGAGTTCAAGGCCCCCGGCGTGGTCCACCGCCAGCCGGTGAAGGAGCCGATGCAGACCGGCATCAAGCCGATCGACGCCATGACGAACGTCGGCCGCGGCCAGCGCGAGCTGATCATCGGCGACCGGCAGACCGGCAAGACGTCGATCTGCATCGACGCGATCATCAACAACAAGGACAAGGACCTGAAGTGCGTCTACGTCGCGATCGGGCAGCGCATGTCCACCGTCGTGGAGGTCGCGCAGACGCTCGATGACGCCGGCGCGCTCGACAACACCGTGATCGTCGCGGCGCCCGCCGACGAGGCCGCGCCGATCAAGTTCCTCGCCCCGTACGCCGGCGCCGCGATCGCCGAGCACTGGCTCTACAACGGCCAGCACGCGCTCGCGATCTACGACGACCTCACGAAGCACGCGTACGCGTACCGCCAGATGTCGCTGCTGCTGCGCCGCCCGCCGGGTCGCGAGGCGTACCCGGGTGACGTGTTCTACCTGCACTCGCGCCTGCTGGAGCGGTCGGTGAAGCTGTCCGACGAGCTCGACGGCGGCTCGTTCACCGCGCTGCCGATCATCGAGACGCAGGCGGGTGACGTGTCGGCGTACATCCCGACGAACGTGATCTCGATCACCGACGGCCAGATCTTCCTCGAGGCGGACCTGTTCCGCTCGGGCGTGCGGCCGGCGATCAACGTGGGCATCTCGGTGTCGCGCGTGGGCGGCTCGGCGCAGACCACGCCGATGCGGAAGGTGGCCGGCAAGCTGCGGCTCGAGCTCTCGCAGTACCGCGAGCTCGAGGCGTTCGCGCAGTTCGGCTCCGACCTTGATGCCGACACCCAGGCCACGCTGAACCGCGGCGCCCGGCTGGTCGAGGCGTTGAACCAGGAGGAGCGTCACCCGCTCACGATCGAGGACCAGGTGGCTTCGATCTACGCCGGCACCGGCGGCTACCTCGATCGCATCAAGGTCGAGCGCGTCCAGGAGTTCCTCCAGTTCCTGCTCGACCGGCTGCACGCCGAGAGCGGCGACCTGATGTCGACGATCGCCGAGGGCGAGTGGAGCGACGAGATCGAGGGGCAGCTCGGCGACTGCATCGCGGAGGGCATCGACGATTTCGGGCCCGACTTCGACGAGGAGGGCAACCCGCTCGAGGAGGGCGAGTCCGACCGGATCAAGTCCGAGGAGGAGCGCGAGAAGGAGGCCCGCACCGAGGAGGGCAAGAAGGCCTCCGAGGACGACGACGGCGACGAGGAGGGCTCCGACGAGGACGAGGACGAGGACAAGGACGAGGACGAGGAGTCCGAGCCGGAGACCGAGGAGCAGGAGGCGGCAAAGGCCTAGATGGCCAACCTGAAGGACATCCGCGGCCGCATCTCGTCGGTCAAGAACATCCGCAAGATCACGCGTGCGATGGAGATGATCTCCGCTGCGCGCCTGCGGAAGGCCGAGCAGCGGATCGAGGCGCTGCGTCCCTACGCGGACGCCATCCGCCGGATGACCGCGCGCGCGTCCCAGGCCGCCGACAACATCCCCAACCTGCCGATCCTCCAGGAGAAGGAGAACGTCGAGACCGTCGGCATCCTGCTCGTCACCGGTGACCGCGGCTTGGCCGGGCCGTTCAACTCGCAGATCCTGCGCGCCGGCAACGCGCGCATGCGCGAGCTGCGGGCGGACGGCAAGGAGGTGCTCTGGTACGCCGTCGGGCGCCGCGGCGTCTCGTCGCTCGAGTTCCGCCAGCTCGAGCTGGGCGGGTCGTGGACCGGCTTCACCGACAGGCCCGCCTTCTCGGACGCGCGGCGGGTGGCCGACGGGCTCGTGTCCGCGTACGTGGACGACAAGGTCGACCGCGTCGAGGTCTTCTACAACGGCTACATCTCGGCGGTGAACCAGGAGGTTCGCCACGAGACGCTCCTGCCGCTCCAGCAGGCCGACGTGATCGGCGCCGACGAGGAGGACGCGGACGGCGAGAACGGGGACGAGGAGGAGCACATCCACGACCGCGCGCTCTGGATCTACGAGCCCGACGCCGAGGAGATCCTCGCCCGCCTCGTTCCCGACTACGTCGAGATCTCGATCTACCGGGCGATGCTCGAGTCGACCGCCTCAGAGCACGGCGCCCGCATGAGCGCCATGCGAAACGCTTCAGACAACGCCGCCGAGCTGATCGACGACCTCACGCTCGCCGCGAACCGCCAACGCCAGGCCGAGATCACGCAGGAGATCATGGAGGTCGTCGCCGGGGCCGAGGGACTTAGGTAAGGAGAAAGAGTGGAAGCTGGAACACAGGAAGAACAGCGGGAGCAGACGACGAATGGCGACGGCCACATCGGCAGCGTGGAGGAGATCCAGGGTGTCGTGGTCGAGGTCACCTTCCCCGACGAGCTGCCCGAGATCTACAACGCTCTCGAGGTCGAACTCGACCAGGAGGGCGACGAGGAGGGCACCGGTCGGCTGATCCTCGAGGTGCAGCAGCACCTCGGCGACGACCGCGTCCGGGCGGTGGCGATGGACGCGACCGACGGGCTGTCACGGGGCGCGAAGGTGCGGGACACCGGCGGGCCGATCACGGTGCCCGTCGGCCGAGCGACGCTCGGCCGCATCTTCAACCTGCTCGGCGAGACGATCGACGAGGGCGACGAGGTCGAGGCGGACGACCGTTGGCCGATCCACCGGCCCGCCCCGGACGTCGAGGACCTGACGCCCACGCGCGAGATCCTCGAGACCGGCATCAAGGTCATCGACCTTCTGGCGCCGTACGCGAAGGGCGGCAAGGTCGGCCTGTTCGGGGGGGCCGGCGTCGGCAAGACCGTGCTGATCCAGGAGCTGATCCGGAACATCGCCGAGGAGCACGAGGGCCTGTCCGCGTTCTGCGGCGTGGGCGAGCGCTCGCGCGAGGGCAACGACCTCTGGCTCGAGATGAAGGAGTCCGGGGTCATCGACCGGACCGTGCTCGTCTTCGGCCAGATGAACGAGCCGCCCGGCGCGCGCATGCGCGTGGCGCTCTCCGGCCTCACGATGGCCGAGTACTTCCGCGAGGAGGGCGGCCAGGACGTGCTGCTGTTCATCGACAACATCTTCCGCTTCGTGCAGGCGGGCTCGGAGGTGTCGGCTCTCCTCGGCCGGATGCCGTCGCAGGTGGGCTACCAGCCCACGCTCGAGACGGAGATGGGCCAGCTTCAGGAGCGGATCACCTCGACCCGCCAGGGCTCTGTCACCTCGGTGCAGGCCATCTACGTTCCGGCGGACGATCTCACCGACCCGGCGCCGGCGTCGGTGTTCGCGCACCTCAACGCGACGACGGTGCTGTCGCGCGCGATCTCGGAGAAGGGGATCTACCCGGCGGTCGACCCGCTCGACTCGACGTCGACGATCCTGAAGCCCGACATCGTCGGCGAGGAGCACTTCGAGGTCGCCAACCAGGTCCGCGAGATCCTGCAGCGCTACAAGGAGCTCCAGGACATCATCGCGATCCTCGGCATCGAGGAGCTGTCGGACGAGGATCGCGTCACGGTGCAGCGGGCGCGCAAGGTCGAGCGCTTCCTGTCGCAGCCGTTCTTCGTCGCGGAGCAGTTCACCGGACTCGAGGGCAAGTACGTTCCGGTCGAGCAGACGGTGGCCTCCTTCAAGGAGATCATCGAGGGCAAGCACGACGACATCCCCGAGCGGGCCTTCCTGCTGAAGGGCACGATCGACGAGGTGGTCGCAGCGGCGAAGGGCGCTCGCGAGGAAGAAGGGGAAGAGGGCGAGGAGCGGGAGCAGGAAGACGGCGAGAAGACGGACGAGCAGGAGCAGAGCGGGTCGTCCGACGAGCAGGACGAGCAGGACGAGCAGGACGACGACAACGGCGACAAGGACGACGAGAGCTAGATGTCCTCGTCGTTCCAAGTCGAGGTCCTGACGCCCGAGGGGCAGGTCTTCTCGGACGAGGTGGAGATGGTCTCCACGCGCACCACGACCGGCTCGATCGGAATCAAGGCGCGGCACGCGCCGCTGATGGCGATCCTGGAGCCGACCGAGCTCCGGCTCTACAAGAGCGACTCCGACGTGGTGCGCTTCGCGCAGGGCGAGGGCTACCTGCAGGTGGCCGACAACCGCGCCCTGGTGCTCGTCGAGGAGGCGATCGCCCCCGACGACATCGACCGGAGCGCCTTCGAGTCCCGCCTCAAGGAGGCGCGCGGGGCCTTCGAGCGGGCGGAGGACGACTCCGAGGAGAAGTCACGCGCCGAGCGCGAGGTGAAGCGCTACGAGGCGTTCCTCGAGGTCGGCCAGGGCTAGCGCCGGCCTCGGCGGACGAACCGCCGGGCAGGATCGGCAGACGGCTAGCGATGTGAGGCCGCGCCTCACGCCCGGGGGGCATGAAACGGCTCTCCTCACACGCAATCGGGCTCCTGGCCCTGTTCGTCGCACTCGGCGGCTCGGCCTACGCGGCCGCCACGATCACGGGCTCCACGGTCAAGGACGGCAGCCTCACCGGCCGCGACATCAAGAACCGCGGGGTCACCGTGCGGGCCGTGCGGACCGGGAAGCTGACCGTGGAGAAGCCCTAGGCCCCGATACGGTGGAGTCGAGTGCGCGTCGCCACCTGGAACGTCAACTCGCTCAAGCAGCGCATGCCGCGGTTCTTGCCTTGGCTCGATCAGCGCCTGCCCGACGTCGTTTGCCTCCAGGAGACCAAGCTTGCCGATGACGCTCTTGCCGAGGTGCTGGGGGATGAGCTCTCAGGCCGCGGCTATGAGGTCGCTGCTCATGGCGAGGCCACTTGGAACGGGGTCGCGATCCTCTCGAAGGTTGGGCTCGAGGATGTCGAGCGGGGGCTCGAGGGGGCGCCCGGGTTTCCTCATCCCGAGGCGCGTGCCATCGCCGCGACCTGTGGAGGCATTCGGGTGCACTCGGTCTATGTCCCGAACGGTCGGCAGCCC
>DASSVP010000097.1:0-11325 GCA_035705985.1 Thermoleophilaceae bacterium | reverse complement strand
GAAGTTCGGGATCGCGTTCAGCTCCGAGCGCGACTTGCGCACCAGGTCGCCGACGGTCTGCACCCCGGCCCGCTTCAGGCAGTTGTAGGAGCGGACGCCCAGTTCGAGCTCCTCGATCAGGATCTCGTCGAGGCCGTTGTTGGCGACACCGTCGCCGCCCGTGCCGTTGGCGGCGAGGCCGTCGGCCCCGGCCACCAGCGCGGCGCCCTGGTCGCGCAGGGCCTCGACGCGGTCGGCGACCGTGAAGATCGCCAGGTACTTGATGAGGATCTCCGCGGCCTCGCGCAGCGCGGCCTGCGGGTCCAGCGACCCGTCGGTCTCGATGTCCATCGTGAGCTTGTCGTAGTCGGTCTTCTGGCCGACACGCGCCGAGTCGACCGAGTACGCCACGCGCTTCACGGGCGAGAAGATCGAATCGATGGGGATCACGCCGATCGGCTGGTCCGGCGTCTTGTTGTCCTCCGCCGGCGAGTAGCCGCGGCCGTGGCCGATCGTCAGGTACATCTCGAGCTTGGTCTTCTTCTCGAGCGTGGCGATGCGCACGTCGGGGTTGAGGATCTCCACCCCGGAGGGCAGGTCGATGTCGCCAGCGGTGATGTCACCCGGGCCGGTCACGACGAGCGGTGCCTCGATCTCGGCCGCATCGGAGTGCATGCGGCAGACGATCTCCTTGAGGTTGAGGACGATGTCCGTCACGTCCTCCTTGACGCCGTTGATCGTCGAGAACTCGTGCGCGACGCCCTCGATCCGCACGCTCGTGACGGCGGCGCCGGCCAGCGACGACAGCAGCACTCGGCGCAGCGAGTTGCCGAACGTGTAGCCGAAGCCGCGGTCCAGCGGCTCGATCGTGAAGGTGCCGCGGTTGTCCTCGACCTTCTCGGCGGAAATCTGTGGAGTCTGGAACTCGATCATTGGGAGAGGTGCTTCCTTCGCTTGTATCCGCGCCGCGCCCGGGCAAGGGCGCGCGGGGAGTCTGGTGCTACTTCGAGTAGAGCTCGACGATGAGCTGCTCCTGCACCGGTGTGGTGATCTCCGCGCGCTCGGGGAGGCGGAGGACCTTGGCGGTGAGGCCGTCGTGGTCGGCCTGGAGCCAGGCCGGCACTACGGAGGTCAGCTCGGTGGCGTCACGCACCACCGGCTCGACCGGAGCGCTCGGCTTCATGGTGATGACGTCGTCAGGCTTCAGCTGGTACGAGGGGATGTCCACGCGACGGCCGTTGATGTGCCAGTGGCCGTGGCGGATCATCTGGCGTGCCTGGCGGCGTGAGCCGGCGAAGCCGAGCCGCACGAGCACGTTGTCGAAGCGGGACTCCAGGAGACGCAGCAGGTTCTCGCCGGTCACGCCCGCCTGGCGGCTGGCCTTCGCGTAGTAGTTCCTGAACTGCTTCTCCAGCACGCCGTAGTAGCGGCGGGCCTTCTGCTTCTCACGGAGCTGGAGCCGGTACTCGGACTGGCGCGCCCGGCCACGGCCGTGGTCGCCCGGCGGGTAGTTCCGCCGCTCGACGCCGCACTTGTCCGTGAGGCAGCGCTCGCCCTTCAGGAACAGCTTCATGCCCTCGCGGCGGCACTGCTTGCACTGGGCCCCTGAGTCGCGCGCCATTAGACACGCCTCCTCTTGCGGGGCCGGCAGCCGTTGTGCGCCTGCGGGGTCACGTCGCGGATCCCGGTGATCTCGAGCCCGGCGGCCTGAAGCGAGCGGATCGCCGTCTCGCGGCCTGAGCCGGGGCCCTTCACGAACACCTCGACCTTCTGGAGGCCGTGCTCCATGCCCTTGCGCGCGGCGGCATCGGCCGTGACCTGCGCGGCGAAGGGCGTGGACTTGCGCGAGCCCTTGAAGCCGGCGCCGCCGGCGGACTCCCACGCGATCACGTTGCCGTCCTTGTCGGTCAGCGAGACGATCGTGTTGTTGAAGCTCGTCTTGATGTGTGCCTGGCCGAACGGCACGTTCTTCCGGACGCGCTTGCGCCCGCGGGGCCTTCTCGGCTGAGGCATCTAGTGCTTCCTCACCTTCTTCTTGCCGCCGCCGGCCGAGGATCCGCGCTTCGGCCCCTTGCGGGTGCGCGCGTTCGTCTTGGTCCTCTGGCCGTTCACCGGCAGGCCGCGCCGGTGGCGCAGGCCGCGGTACGCGCCGATCTCCATCAGGCGCTTGATGTTCTGCGACTGCTCGCGGCGAAGGTCGCCCTCCACCATCATGTCGTCGATCCGCTCGCGGATCTTGCGGACCTCGTCCTCGGTCAGGTCCTTGACGTAGGTGTCCGGGTCCACGCCGGCCTTCGAGAGGACCTCGTTCGAGGTAGACCGGCCGACCCCGTACACGTACGTGAGCCCGATCTCGACCCTCTTGTTGAGGGGGATGTTGATTCCCGCTATGCGTGCCATCAGGTGGTCACCTGGCCCCTCGTCACCCCTGACGCTGCTTGTGACGGGGGTTTTGGCAGATCACGAGGACCGCACCGCCGCGGCGGATGATCTTGCACTTCTCGCACATTGGCTTGACTGAGGCGCGGACCTTCATAGCTCCGTAGAACCGGGAAACGTATCGAACAGAAAGAGGATGGCGCGGGAGCCCAGGAGACGGCTCAGCGCCGACCGGAAAGAGTAGCAGCCTGCAGCGGTTCCGCCTCGCTCAGGTGCCAGGGGGTGAGGATGCGGGGGCCGTCCCCCGTAATGGCCACGGTGTGCTCGAAATGAGCCGCCAGCGAGCCGTCCTCGGAGTACACCGCCCAGTTGTCCGATCCCATGCGCACGTGGTGGGTCCCGACGTTCACCATCGGCTCGATCGCGAGCACCATTCCCTCCTCCAGCTCGGGCCCCGTGCCGGGCTCGCCGAAGTTCGGGATCTGGGGGTCCTCGTGCATGTCGCGGCCGATCCCGTGGCCCACCAGGGACCGGATCACGCTGAAGCCGTCCTGCTCGACCCTCGTCTGGACCGCGTGCGAGACGTCGCCCAAGCGGTTGCCGGGCACGCACTGCTCGACGGCGCAGAAGAGCGAGGCTCGCGTGGTTGCCAGCAGCTGCCTCGCGATTGGCGTGACATTGCCGATCGGATGGGTGATCGCGGCGTCCGCCACCCAGCCGTCGAGGATCACGCCGATGTCCACGGTGAGGATGTCGCCGCGGTTCAGCCGGTAGGAGCCGGGAATCCCGTGCACCACCATCGAGTTCGGCGAGGCGCAGATCGAGCCGGGGAAGCCGCGGTAGCCCTTGAAGGCCGGCTCGGCGCCCTGCGAGCGGATGAAGCGCTCGGCGGCCTCGTCCAGCTCCCCCGTCGTGACACCCGGGCGCGCCTTCTTCTTGAGGATCTCGTGACAGCGGACCAGCACCCGGCCCGCCTCGGCCATCCTGTCGATCTCCTCGGGTGTCTTTCGCTGGATCACTAGAGCTCCGCCTCGAGTCGCTTCGTAGCCAGTGTGGCACGGATGCGGTCGTGTACCTCGTCGGGCGAGCGCGTGCCGTCGAGGCGGACCAGCAGGTCCCTCTCGCTGTACCAGTCGATCAGCGGCTCGGTCTGGTCGTGGTAAACCGAGAGGCGCTTGCGGACCGTCTCGGGCTTGTCGTCATCGCGCTGAATCAGCCGCGAGCCGTCCTGATCGCAGACGTCCTCGTGTTTCGGCGGGTCGAACTCCAGGTGGTAGACGTGATTGCCCTTGGCGCAGGTCCGCCGCCCCGAGAGCCGGCGGACCACCTCGTCGTCCGGGGCTTCGATGAGCAGCACCGACGTGAGCTCGCGCCCCCGGCTCTCGAGAAGGTCTTCGAGCACCTCGGCCTGGCCGATGGTGCGCGGGAAGCCGTCGAGGAGGAACCCGTTGTCGGCGTCGCCCGAGTCGAAGCGCTCGGCCACGGCGCGCGAGATCAGCTCGTCCGGCACGAGCTCGCCGTTCTCCATGTACCCCTCGGCCTCCTTGCCGAGCTCGGACCCCTCAGCGACGGCCTCGCGCAGGATGATCCCGGTGGAGTAGTACGGCAGCTTGAAGTCACTGACCAGGCGATCGGCCTGGGTGCCCTTCCCGGCTCCCGGAGGGCCGAGCAGGACCAGGTTCAGCTCGCTCACTTGAGGAAGCCCTCGTAGTTGCGCATCATCAGCTGCGCCTCGAGCTGCTTCATGGTGTCGAGCGCCACACCCACGACGATCAGGATCGAGGTGCCGCCGAAGTAGAAGTTCGCCGACGTCTGGTTGATGAGGATCGTCGGCAGCGCCGCCACCGCGGCGAGGTAGAGCGCGCCGGGGAAGGTCAACCGCGCGAGGATGCGGTCGAGGTATTCGGCCGTGGGTCTTCCAGGCCTCACCCCCGGTATGAAGCCGCCGTACTTCTTCAGGTTGTCCGCCTGCTCCACCGGGTTGAACGTGACCGCGGTGTAGAAGTAGGTGAACAGGATGATCATGATCGACTCGCCGATCAGGTACGGCGCGCCGTTCGGGTTGAAGAAGGTCGAGAAGTCCTGCGCCCAGCTCGCCTGCGTGAGCTCGCCGACCGTCGGCGGGAACGCCATCAGCGAGGCGGCGAAGATCACCGGGATGACGCCGGCCATGTTCACGCGCAACGGCAGGTAGGTCGAGCCGCCGCCGGCCATCCGGCGGCCCACCACGCGCTTCGCGTACTGGATCGGGATGCGGCGCTGGCCCTCCTGCATGAAGACGATGCCGGCGATGATCGCGAGCGCCAGGAACGGCATCATCAGGACGAAGATCTGATCCGGATTGGTCCACCAGGCCTGGATGCCGTTCGGGAGCCCGGCCGCGATCGAGGCGAAGATCATCAGGGAGATGCCGTTGCCGATGCCGCGCTGGGTGATCAGCTCGCCGAGCCACATCAGGAGCACACAGCCCGCGGTGAGCGTCATGACGATCACGAAGACGCGGCCGAAGGTGAAGTTCTCGACCACGTCGGCGCTGCCGCTCGAGAAGGTCCGGAAGAGGAAGACGTAGCCGATCGACTGGCCGAAGGCGAGCGCGACGGTCAGGTAACGCGTGTACTGCGTGATGCGCTGCTGGCC
The DNA here is from genome assembly GCA_035705985.1 of Thermoleophilaceae bacterium. GTDB lineage: Bacteria > Actinomycetota > Thermoleophilia > Solirubrobacterales > Thermoleophilaceae > JACVRW01. The sequence continues at coordinate 6,330 of DASSVP010000097.1, read as the reverse complement.
GACCTCGCCCTCCTTGCGGAGCTTGTCCAGCTGCGGGATCACGACCGTCAGCAGCTGGAGCATGATCGACGCGGTGATGTACGGCATGATCCCGAGCGCGAAGATCGCGAAGCGCTGGAGCGAGCCGCCCGAGAAGAGGTTCAGGAAGCCGAGCACGTTGGAGCCGGTGAAGTTCTCCGCGATGTCCTCGACGGCGTCGACGTTGATGCCGGGGGCCGGGATGTAGGCGCCGAACCGGTAGAGGGCGAGCATCGCCGCCGTGAAGGCGAGCTTCTTCCGGATCTCGGGAACCCTGAACGCGTTCAGGAACGTCCTGAGCACCGGGCTAGTCCTCGATCAGCTGACAGGTGCCGCCCGCGGCCTCGATCTTCTCGCGGGCCGTCTTCGAGAAGGCGTGGGCGTGCACGGTTAGCGCCTTCGAGATATCGCCCTGGCCGAGGATCTTGACCGGCACCTCGCGGCGCGTAGCGAGGTTCTTCTCGCGCAGGGAGTCGGGGGTCACCTCTGACCCCTTGTCGAAGCGCGCCTCGAGGTCCCGCAGGTTCACCGGCTGGGTCTGGGTGCGGAACTTCTCGAAGGGCATCGACTTCTTCATGTGCGGTCCGCGCAGCTTGCGCATCCGCATGTGTATCGGTGTCTGGCCGCCCTCGAAGTTGACCTTCTTCTTCGCGCCCGAGCGCGAGCCGGCGCCCTTGTGGCCGCGGCCCGAGGTCTTGCCGTAGCCGGAGCCCTCGCCGCGGCCCACGCGCTTGCGGGGCTTGCGCGAGCCCGGAGCGGGCTTCAGTGAGTGGAGGCCGATGCGCTCAGCCATCGACCTTCACCAGATGGCCGACCGCATGCGCCAGCCCCCGAACGGTCGGGTGGTCCTCCCGCTCGACGGAACGCCCGATCTTGCCGAGACCCAGTGTCTTCAAGGTCTCGTTCTGCTTGCGGCTGGCGCCCGCCGAGGACTTGACCTGCGTGATGGTGAGCGTCGCCATTACGCCGGCGCCTCTTCCGCCTCGGGAGTCTCGGGAGTCTCGGGAGTCTCGGGAGTCTCCGCCTTCTCGAGCCCAAGCACCTCGCGCACCGTCAGGCCGCGGAGCTCCGCCACCTGGTCCGGGCTGCGGAGGCCCTGAAGCGCGGCCACGGTGGCCTTGACGAGGTTGATCGGGTTCTGGCTACCGAGCGACTTCGACAGCACGTCGTGGATGCCGGCCAGCTCGAGCACAGCGCGGACGCCGCCGCCGGCGATCACGCCGGTACCGGGCGAGGCGGGCTTCAGGAGCACGCGCGACGCGGAGTGCACGCCGATGTTCTCGTGAGTGATCGTGTTGCCGTGCATCGGCACCTTGAAGAGGTTCTTGCGCGCGCGCTCGACGCCCTTCTGGATCGCGACCGGGACCTCGTTCGCCTTGCCGTAGCCCACGCCGACCTGCGACTTCTCGTCGCCCACCACCACGAGGGCGGTGAACGAGAAGCGCCGGCCGCCCTTCACGACCTTGGCGACTCGGTTGATCTCGACCACGCGCTCCTGGAGGTCAGAGCCCTCCCCGCGCGGTCCACGTGTCCTGTCCCGGCTAGCCATGCGAGCCACTCACCGTAGCGATCGCAGTGCGCGAGGGGACGGGCTGTGCCCGGACCGGAGCGATGCCGTTCAAAAGGTCAGCCCTGCCTCGCGTGCACCATCTGCGAGGGCCTTGACGCGCCCGTGATAGCGGTAGCCGCCGCGGTCGAAGACCACGGTCTCGACACCGGCGGACTTGGCGCGCTCGGCGAGCAGCTCGCCCGCGCGCTTCGCCTGGTCCATGGACTTCAGGTCCTTCAGGTCGCCCTCGGTCCAGTTCACCGCGGCCAGCGTGTGACCGGCCACGTCGTCGATGACCTGGGCCTGGATGCCGCGGTTCGAGCGGAACACCGACAGCCGCGGGCGCTCGGCGGTGCCGCGCACCTTCGCGCGCACCCGGCGGCGCCGGCGCAGCCTCGACTGTGACTTGCTCTTGAGGGTCATGCGCGTTTCCCGACCTTCCGCGCCACGTACTCGCCCTCGTAGCGGATTCCCTTGCCCTTGTAGGGCTCCGGCGGGCGCTGCTTGCGGATGTTCGCCGCCACCTCGCCCACCGCCTGCTTGGAGATGCCGCGCACGATGATGCGGGTGGGCTGCGGCACCTCGAAGTCGATGCCCTCGGGAGCCTCGAGCTCGATCGGATGCGAATAGCCGAGCGCCAGAACGAGCTTCCGGCCCTGGAGGTTCGCGCGGTAGCCGACGCCCTGGATCTCGAGGCGCCTCTCGAAACCGTTCGTCACGCCCTCGACCATGTTCGCGATCAGGCTGCGTGTGAGGCCGTGGAGCGCGCGGTGCTCGCCGCGGTCGGTCGGGCGCGTAACGAGGAGCTGGCCGTCCTCCTGCTTCACCTCGATGTCGCGGTTCTTGCGCTCGGCGAGCTCTCCCTTCGGGCCCTTGACGCTCACGAGCTCCGGCTCGATGGTGATCTCCACGCCATCGGGCAGGGCGACCGGCTGCTTTCCGATGCGGCTCACACGATGCTCCTTTCCTCGCCCGCGTGCGCGCGGGGGCGCGCCAGGCCGAGCTGGGCAAGGACGCAGCGGTCAAGCCTCGCTGGCAGCAAGGCGAACCCCGAGGACGCAGCTCCAGCGAAGGCATGGCGCGTCATCCGTGCGTGCGGGGGTGGGGACAGGGGCATCGCTACCAGACCCTCGCCACGAGCTCGCCGCCCACGCCGGCGCGGCGCGCCTCGTGGCCGGTCATGACGCCCCTCGAGGTCGACACGATCGTCGTGCCCATGCCGCCCTGCACCTTCGGCACCGAGCCCGCCTCGACGTACTGGCGGCGGCCCGGCTTCGACACGCGCTGAATGCCCTGGATGACCGGCTTGCGGTCCTCCGTGTACTTCAGGCGCACGCGCAGCACGCGGCCCACGCGCGCCGCCTCGACGTCGTAGCCCTCGATGTAGCCCTGCTCCTGGAGGATGCGCGCGATCTCCGCCTTGAAGTTCGAGGCGGGCATCTCGACCTCGTCGCGGTCGGCGTGCAGGCCGTTGCGGATGCGGGTCAGGAAGTCTGCGATCGGGTCGGTCAGCGACATCGTGCTACCAGCTGGACTTGGTGAGGCCGGGGATCATGCCCTCGTGGGCGATCTCACGCACGCAGATGCGGCAGAGCCCGAACTTGCGCAGGTACGCGCGCGGGCGGCCGCACCGCTTGCAGCGGTTGTAGTTCCTCGTCTTGTACTTGGACCCGCGCTGCTGGCGGACCCGCTGTGAAGTCTTTGCCATCTACTCCTGTTTCTCCTCGGCGGGCGGCGTGGGCTCGCCCTCGCCTTCTTCGTCCCCTTCGTCCTCGCGGACGGGCTTCTCGTACGCCTCGGGGTTCTCTTCCTTCAGCTGCTCGAACGCCGCCTGCTCGGCCTCGGCCTTCAGCCGGGCCTCCTCGAGGCGCGCCTCCTCCTCCGGGTCCACCTCGGCCTCAGCGTCCGCGGAGCCGGGGGCGCCCTCCGGCGAGAACGGCATCCCCAACTCTCGCAGAAGCACGTAGGCCTCCTCGTCGGACTTGGCGCTGGTCGTGATCGTCACGTCGAGGCCGCGCACCTGGTCGATCGCGTCGTAGTCGATCTCGGGGAAGATGATCTGCTCGCGGACGCCCATCGAGTAGTTGCCGCGGCCGTCGAACGAGCGCGCGTTCAGGCCGCGGAAGTCGCGGATCCGCGGGATCGCGATCGCCGTCAGGCGGTCGAGGAACTCCCACATGTAGGCGCGCCTGAGCGTGACGCTCACGCCGACCGGCATGCCGTCGCGGAGCTTGAAGGCCGCGATGGACTTCTTGGCGCGGCGCACGTTCGGCGCCTGGCCGGCGATGGTGGCGAGCTGCTCGCGGGCCGCGTCGAGCACGTTCGAGTCCTGCTTCGCGTCGCCCACCCCCATGTTGAGCGTGATCTTCTCGATGCGCGGGACCTCCATCGCGCTCTTGTAGCCGAAGCGCTTCTGGAGAGCGGGAGCGATCTCCTGCTCGTAGCGCTCCTTGAGCCGCGGCGGGACGTTGGCCTGGGCCTGAGCCGACGCTTCCATCAGTCGATCTCCTTCCCGGACTTCCTGGCGACGCGGACGCGGCGGCCGCCGTCGCGCTTGATTCCGACGCGTGTGGGCTCACCGGAGTCGGGGTCGATCAGCATCACGTTGGACACGTGGATCGGGCCCTCCTTCTCGATGATGCCGCCGAGCTCCTGGGCGCGTTGGGTGTCGCGCAGGGTGCGCGGGCGCATGTGGCGCTTGATGATGTTCGCGCCCTCCACGTAGACCTTCTGCTTCTCGGGGTCCACGCGCAGGACACGACCGGTCCGGCCGCGGTCCTTCCCGGCGATGATGCGGACGGTGTCGTCGCGGCGGATCTTGACGCCCATGGTCAGAGCACCTCCGGGGCGAGCGAGACGATCTTCATGAAGTTGCGTTCGCGGAGCTCGCGGGCGACGGGGCCGAAGATGCGCGTGCCGCGCGGGTTGTTGCCCTCGTCGATGAGGACTGCGGCGTTCTCGTCGAAGGAGATGTAGGTGCCGTCGTCGCGGCCGAACTCCTTCTTGGTGCGCACGACCACGGCGGTCACGACCTCGCCCTTCTTGACGGAGCCGTGCGGGATCGCCTGCTTGACGGTGCAGACGATGATGTCGCCGACGCCCGCGTAGCGGCGATGGCTGCCGCCGCGCACGCGGATGCACAGCACCTCGCGGGCGCCGGTGTTGTCGGCAACCTTGAGCCGGGACTCCTGCTGGATCATCAGACGGCCTCCAGGAGGATCGTTCTCGGCTGGCCGAGCGAGGTCGTCATCTATCGGGCCCTCTCCAGCACTTCGACGAGGCGCCAGCGCTTCGAGCGGCTGAGCGGACGGCTCTCGATCACGCGCACCGTGTCACCGATGTGCGCCTCGTTCTGCTCGTCGTGCGCGTGGAGCGTCGACGTCGTGCGGACGATCTTCTTGTACATCCGGTGCTGACGAGCGGTGTCTATGCGGACGGTGATGGTCTTGTCGGCCTTGTCGGAGACGACGATGCCCTGGCGCACCTTCAGGTTGCCCTGCGCGTGCTCGACCGCGGGCTGCTCGGCCGCCTCCGCCGCCGCACGCGGCTCGCCGGCGCGGCGCTCGCGCTGCTTCAGACGGTAGGCACGGCGCTGCTTGGCCTTGGTGGCACGCCGCTCGGCGCGCTCCTGTGCCCGCTCCTCGATCGATCGCCGAGGGCGCGCCTCACCCGTGTGCGCGGACCGCTCGCGCCGCCGCCGCTCCTTGGGCGAAAGCTGCTCCTCGGGCTCCGCCTCCTCGGCGGGCGCCGGGGCCTCCTCGGCAGCGGGAGCCTCCGCGGCAGCCGGGGCCTCCTCGGCAGCCGGAGCCTCCTCCGCGGGCGCGTCCTCGGCCGGAGGCTCCTCGGCAGCGGGCTCCTCCGCGGCGGGAGTCTCCTCCGCCGGGGTCTCCGCGGCCGGTTCGTCCGGAGAGGGATCCTCCGCCGCCGGCTCGCCCGCGGCCTCGGACACGTCGGCTTCCGCGACCTCGTCGGCCGTCGGCTCCTCGGCCGGCTCGTCCGGTGCCACGACCTCCTCGGCCACCTGGTCGGGGGGAGTCGATGACGCCGCAGCCGGCTCCGCGGCTGCCTCGTCCACGGCGTCGGCCGCCGGGGCGTCGCCCTCGGGGGCCGCGTCGGTCTCCGGTGTCTCTTCGTTCACGTTTTCGTCTGACTCAAGCATTCGTTCGTCTCTGCCTGCGGATCTCTGTCTCCACATCGATTCCGCGCTGCTGCGCCACCGTCAGCGCGCGCGCGAGGTCTTTCTTGGCCTGCCTCAGCCGGGCGGTGTTCTCGAGCTGCCCGGTCGCGTGCTGGAAGCGGAGGTTGAAGACCTCCTGGCGCGCGTTGTCCGCGAACTCCACGAGCTGCGGGTCCTCAAGGTTATGCACCTCGACCGCCCTCACTGCTGACCCGCGCCTTCCCGCATCACGAACTTCGTCTTCACGGGCAGCTTGTGGCCCGCGAGGCGCATCGCCTCGCGGGCCAGCGGCTCCGGCACGCCCGACAGCTCGAACATCACGCGGCCCGGCTTCACGACGGCCACCCAGCCCTCCGGCGAGCCCTTGCCGGAGCCCATCCGCGTCTCGGCCGGCTTCTTCGTGTACGGCTTGTCGGGGAAGATGTTGATCCACACCTTCCCGCCACGCTTGATCTTGCGGGTCATCGCGATACGAGCGGCCTCGATCTGGCGGTTGGTGACCCAGCCGCGATCGAGCGCCTTCAGCCCGTAGTCGCCGAACTCCAGGCTCGTGCCGCCCTTGGCGTACCCGCGCCGGCGCCCGCGG
>DASSVP010000096.1:0-6722 GCA_035705985.1 Thermoleophilaceae bacterium | reverse complement strand
GCGCTGCGCTGGCGCTACGAGCGGGTCGGCGTGCCGGTGGTCACCTGGCGAGAGGGCGTTCCGCTCGCCGTCCCGCTGGAGGAGGTGAACGCATTCAGGCACCTCGCCCGGCCCGCGTAGCAGCCGCCGCGGGAGCGATCGCGGCGTACGCCGGCGTCCTCGCCAACGCGCTCGTGCGCGCCGGTTCGATCGAGTCGTGGCTCGCCCCGGTGGCGGGTGTCGGGGCGCTGCTGCTGCTGGTCGCGCTCGTCTTCAGCGGTCGCGGCCTGGGCCCGGCCTTGTGGCTCGCAGGCGCCACATATGTCGGCTTCCTGGTTCATCGCGGGCACCGGATCGACGCGGCGGCGCCACTCGTCGCCGTCCTGCTCCTCCTCTCGGGCGAGCTCGCGGCCTGGTCGCTCGACGAGCGCTGGCCGGTCCGCGCCGACGCGGCGCTCGCCTGGCGGAGAGGCGGGGCGATCGCCGCCCTCGAGCTCGCGGGTCTAGCCGCGGCGACGCTCGTGGTCGCGCTGTCCGCGGTTCCGGCGAGCCACGGCCTGGCCTGGACGGTGGCGGGTGCAGTGGCCGCAGTCGCCGCAGCGGGCACGGGCATCTGGGTGGCACGCCGCTAGCCGAGTGTCAGGCGTAATTCAGCGGAACTTGCTGATCAGCCGCTCGCGGAGTGTGTGTCCATCGTTCTCGCGAGCGACGAGCCATACGGGACGGTGGCCGACGAGCCATCGTTGCCTGGGAAAGACGCGGAAGAAGACCCCTGCGGTCAAGGGGAGCCTCGCCGAGGTGCCGTCACCGAACTGAACCTCGAGGCTGGACACATCAGGGCCCACGTGCCCCCAAAACAGGGTGAGAAAATGGCCATTGACCTGCAGATGGAGCGGGACTACTTCCGACAGCCCGCGGCGCGGAGGTTCGGAGCGGCGACACTCTCCTCCGTAAACGGCTCGCTTGATCGTGAGCCAGGCGCAGTTGCCGCGAACGGCCCAATCGGGCGCCACCCAGATCGCCGCCGGACCGACAACCGTCCGTTGCAGAAGCAGCCGATGCTTCTTGCGAAACTCTGCGCCGCCCGGAGGCTTCCTGATGCCGCCGAAGCCGTTGATCACAAAATGTGCCGGTCTGATGGTCACCGACTGAGCTCGGCTCACGCTTGAGCGTCCGGCAGCGCCGGGGCGCGCCGTTCCGCCGTCCTGCCCGCTTCCAGCGTTCGCTCCACCGCCGATCACGAAGAACAGGCCTAGACCCACCACGACGGCGACCAATCCTGCGGCGGAGACAAGCACCCGTCGCTGTCTTGCCCTTCGCTTAGCCTCTGCCATCAGCGGATCGAGGGAGAGGCGCTGACACGAAGCGTGCGCCGTCATAGGACTATTATCGCTAGCACCAGTGCTAAGGTCAAGCGAGGGTGACGTCCTACTGTTTGACGCTGTAGGCGGCAGCCCGCTCGAACGCGTTGAGCATCTGCTCGACGGTCTCATCTGCGACCGGAGCCTGTGGCTCGGCAAGCAACGGCAGGTGCTCGATCTCCGCGCGGCTCAGCGCGACCTGAACCCTCTCCTCACCGACGCTCGTGACCGCGCCCGCCGGCAGTACCCGGTGCCGCCGTCGCAGCGTCCCCGTCGTCACGACCAGGTAACTCTCGCCCGGCGCGTAGCTCGCCCACGAGACGCGACCGACCCGACCATCGCTTCCGATCACCGCGAACCCCTTCACCGAGTCGTACCCGCCGAGTACGCCGGGCCGGAACGTCCGCGCCGCGTCCACGACTGCCGACTCTAGCGCCGGGGTCTTCCCGGAACGCCGGCCCAGGCCAGAGCGTGCTCCTAGCGCGGCTTGCGCGTCACGACGGTGCGACCGGGTGCAAGCGTCCCGCGCCTGTAGTGCCAGACGGTCGTTGCGCGGCCCGACGAGCAACACGTCCCGTCGCTGGCGCCGTACCAGAACTCGTGTGAGATCACCTCTCCGCGCCGGAGCGTGACCTGGAGCAGCGGCACATGAGGTGTAGATGGCAGGAAGGGTTGCCGGGGCGTAACGATGCCGACCACGCGCACGCTGTTCGCCGAGGCTGTGTAGATGACGGCGGCGAACGCGAGCTGGCCATCAGCGGTGCCGCCACCGTTCGCGCAGTTGACGATCAGGGCAGCCTCGTCTTTGCCGTCTCCCGTGACGTCGCCATAGGCGGCCGGGCCGCCTCCGGCGACCTCTATCCGCGCCCACCATGGCCAGAGGCGCGAGAGGACTACGGCTCCTCCGGGGCCGAGGACCCGGCTCCGCCCCAGCCTGATCGGCGCTGCCGAGCCGCAGACCGCGCCCGGAACCGTCACGTGCTTCCACGCGATCCGGCGGAGGTTGTCGCCCGGAACATGGAGCGTCAGCTTCCACCGCAGATCTAGCGTCGGCGGCCGAAGGCCGAGCGTTGCCCAGGGATTGGGGCAGACGAGATCGCGGACCGCCTGCGGCGTCGCCGCCGTGCAGGCATCCGGGATACGAGTGCCGTCCCAGACGTATGACCAAGGATCGTGCGCGACGATGCCGGCCGCGGGCTGCACGCGGTGTAGGAGAACAAGCGTCGTCCCCCAGGCGACAAGGCGGCCTGCTGGTGTGCGCAGTTCAGCCGCAGCAAGCGCGTAACGCGGGTCGCGCCTCGATACGCGAACACTGATGACTACCGGGCGCGCCTTTGAGCGGCGCACGTGAAGGAAGGGCGTCGGCCGCGACTCGTAGCCCCAGATCCAGTCGACCACTCGCGTCATCTCCAACCGCTCATGGGGCGTCGGCTGTCGCACCTGCGATTCCTCTGCCCGGGACGCCGACGCAAACAGCACGACCGCGAGAACCACGGCCAACGACGCCATGGCCGCGAATCTCACGATCCCCACTCCGGCACGGCCCCGCACCCTCGGCACCGCGTACGTGTCACACGGCCCAAGGGGGAGTTCTGTAACGCGCGGCCTCTTGCCGGCCATCATCTACGTGGATGGACGAGATGCCGTCTGGGGCGCGGAGAGTCGACGAGGAGCGCATGGAGACCCTCTTTCGCCGTCACTATCGCGACGTGGCGGCCTACGTCCGCCGCCGCGCCGAGCCGGATCTGGTGGAGGACGTTGTCGCCGAGACCTTTCTGGTTGCTTGGCGTCGTCTCGACGAGGTGCCGGTCGAGGCCCGGCCGTGGCTGCTGGGTGTGGCTCGCAAGACGCTCGCGACCCAGCGTCGCTCTCTGGCTCGCCGACGTTCGCTCGTGAGCAAGCTCGAAGGTCTCGAGCGTCCGGGCGAGCGGGGTGATCCACCGGTCGAGCTCGGAGTCGCCGACGCGCTCGGGCGCCTGTCCGAGAAGGAGCGCGAGGCGCTCACGCTGGTGGCGTGGGAGGAGTTGACCCCGAACGAGGCCGCCCTCGTCGGCATGTCGGCGGTGGCGTTCCGTGTTCGTTTGCACCGGGCGAAGCGCCGACTTCGCCGTCTCCTGGAGGCGCGGCAGTCGTCCGCGGCGGACCGGCTCGACCTCGTACCGACCGAGATCCCCTTGACCGCAGGAGTGAAGCGATGAACGACCAGGCACTGCTGGAACTTGTCAGGCAAGCCGATCCGCTGGTGGAGAGCGGAGAGCCACCACATGAGTTCTTGGAGCGTGTACTCGCTGTCCCGCGCTCGGAGAGCGGGCCGCGGCGGGTACGGGGTTGGCAGGCCCGGTTCGCTCTCGTGGCCGTCGGCTTCGGTGTCAGTGCCGCGATCGCAAGCCTGGCGATCGCAGGCACGGGCTGGCTGACGGGATCTCCTGCTCCCACCAGCGTGAAGTCGGACCTCGGCTCCTACGCGACCCAGCTCGGCTTCACCCCCCAGCCGGGGAAGGCCGTGCTGGTAGCGAGTGACGGCGAATACCAGCTCTACGCCACGGCGAACGAGCAGGGCGGCATTTGCACGCTTGTCAGCACGCCGTGGAGTCGGCCCGGAGCGAACGGCGAAGGAGGGGATTGCGTCGCGAGCACACCCGATGCAACCGCCTTCTGGGCCGGCCTGGGTGGAATCTCGGCCGAGCGGAACGGCTCCAGCAGACTCGTCGTCGTCGGCCATACGACAAACAAGGGCGCAGTCACCGTCCAGTTCGATGCGCCCGACGGCGAGGCGGTGACCGCTCCGGTCGGCTCCAGCGGCTTCTTCATCGTCGGCACCGACCCCATTCCGGGCTCCATCTGTGACCGGGGCACCTGGACGCCCCGCTTCGCCTTGCTCGACAGCAGTGGCAACCGGCTCGGCTCGACGAGCGTCACCATCTTCCCCGGCGCGAGGAAGTACACCCTCGGCCGAGGGCAGGTATGCGTCGCCGTGGGGAAGGGGCCGTATGGCTCCTCGGTGGGCGAGCTCCCCCTCGGCGGATGAACCTGGGCCGAAGCCCAGCCTGGCCCGCGGCCGACTTGACGACGTCCGCCGGGAGTCAGCAGCCGTGGACCAGGCGCGGCCTCGCGCCGTCGATCGGGACTCGCCACAAGGCGCTCGGGCATGACGAGCGGGCCGGAGGGCGCCAGATCACCAGCAGCTGCTGCGAATTCGGCGACCAGACGACACTCGACGGGCCATAGGGAACCTGGAGCTTCAGCAGCCTCCGCAACTTCCCCGTCGTGACGTCGATGACGGCGAGCCTCCCCTTCGAGTCCGGGAAGGCGATCCAGCGGCCGTTCGGGGACCAGCCGAAGACGGTTCCGGGGCCGTTGCGCAGGAGCGTCGTGCTCACACCGCCCTGTGGCGACACGAGCCGCCAGGCCCACCGTGCCGGCCCGGTCGGGGCGAGGTAGGCGATTCGATTGCCGGCGGGCGACCAGAGCGGGTTGTTGCCCTTCCGCTCCAGCCGCTGCAGGTGGCTGCCGTCGGCCGCGGCGGTCCAGATGGCGGGCTGTCCTGAATCCGTGGCGGGGGTGCGCGTGAAGACGACCTGCGTCCCGTCGGGTGAGAGGCTCGGTTCGCTGTTTTCGAGCTTCCTGCCGCCGACCACGCCTACGACGGCGCCGGACGGAACGCTGAAGATCCTCACCGGCCCGCGGCACGACGTGCAGGCTGATGCGAAGTCGCTGGTGGCGACGCGATCACCTCGCGCGTCGATGGCGTACGGATCCGGCCCTTTCCTCGCGAGGAGGTCGGGCTTCTGGCCGACCGAGATCGTGTGGACCCCGTCGTCGCTGCCGTAGACGAGGAGGCTCGGCCCGACCCAGTCGAGCTGGCCGGGCGGATCGCCCAGGTCGTTGGCGCAGCGCTCGCTACAGACCGTGCGCGGGAGCTGGTGGAGGTGCTTGCCGTCTGCGTCCGAAGCGCAGAACGCCCGCAGGATGTTCCAGCTGCCGACGGCATGGCCATGGGGCGGCCGGGGCCAGCGGTAGCCGAACCAGGCGATCTGAGTCCCGTCGGGAGACCAGGTGGGAGCGGTTGCGGTCCCGCACGGCGACACCTTCGCCGCCGCACCGCCGGCGGCCCCGCAGCCGAAGGCAACCGCGAGCGCGAGCGCGGAGCCAATCACTGTCGCCGTGCGGCCAAGCCGGATCATCGCGGGCGAAGAGTAGGCCCCGAGACCAACGAGGGACCAATGCCGCAGAGGGCAGTAAGGTTCGCAACGCGATGAACGGTCGCGGACTTCGCTGCGTCCTCCTGCCACCGTTTCACCACGACTGGAAGCTCGTGGAGAACCTCGGCACCGAGCACCGCGAGCCGGGATTCCGTTCGGGAGCGTCGTGGGCCGACCCGACGCTCAACGAGTTCCGCGAGTACGAGGTGCGCTGCGCCCGCTGCGGAAAGGAGTCCTGGTGGGGCGAGAGCGACGCACCGGCGTGGGGCCGGTGGGGCGGTCGAGCCCGGTAGCACTAGCCGGTCGGCGTGTACTCATCGGCTGCCGCATCCCATTGCCAGTCGCCGCCGCCTGCTCGGAAGACGCTTTCGAGCTCCGGGAAGAGGTCGGTGAGCCAGCCCAGCTCGGACCAGCAGAAGCGCTCGGCGTTCGTGACGTCCTCTCGGCGCTCGTCTCCCTTCCAGAGAATCCAGCCGCTGTCTCCCCCGGCCGCTCGCAGCTCCGGCGGTCGCATCGTCACGCGCGGCGGGCGTTCCGAGCCGACGGCGACTGCCGCTCGCGGTACCCACGCCTTCGCCGCCGGGTCGTAGCCGAGCTCCTCGGGATCCCAGGCGTAGGCAGCCACGTGCTCCGGCCCGAACTCGACCGTATCCCCGCAGGCAAGGCCCTTCAGGTACGAGGGCTCGTTGAGGAGCCTCCCCCGGTACCGGCCGCCTTCTCCGTGCTCGACCTCGACCCACATGCGTTCGACGTGGAAGCCTGCCGCCGGCGGATCGAACGCGAAGAGGAGCTTGACCCGGTCGCCGGGCGCAAGGTTGCGCCTTTTCTCGGCCGGTGGGATGAAGAAGCTTCCGGGAGCCTCTTCGCGAGCGGCTTCGGCGCTGTTCAGCCACCAGCGCGATTCTCCCTCGGCGGTCGGGGCCATGAGTCAACGATCGTAGGCCGGCGACGGTCGGGACAACCGCGACCCAGCCCCACGCGCGCTTCCTACCCTTGGTTGGCAGGCACGAACGACACGAGAGGGGCGGGATCGATGGCCGTACTCAACGAGAAGCAAGCTGCGCTCTTCACCGACCGCAACTGGGGCGTGATCGCGACCGTCCGCGAGGACGGATCGCCGCAGGCCACCCCCGTCTGGATCGACTACGACGGCGAGAACGTGCTCGTCAACAGCGCGTAC
>DASSVP010000095.1:0-4528 GCA_035705985.1 Thermoleophilaceae bacterium | reverse complement strand
CCGCGGCGAGGCCCGCGTGTGCGTCGGGCCGCGCTCCGCCGTCTTCGCGCCGTTCGACGATCTTGGGCTGATCGTCGTCGACGAGGAGCACGACGCCTCGTACAAGCAGGAGGGCGATCCCCGCTACGACGCGCGCGCCGTGGCCGAGCGGCGCGCGGCCGACGAGTGTGCGCTGCTCGTGGCCGGGACCGCCACGCCCCGTCCCGAGAGCATGCTCCGATACGAGCGCATCCGGCTGCCTTCGCGCGTCGACGGGCGTCGGCTGCCGCCTGTGGAGATCGTGGGGATGGCGGGGGTCGCGGGGCCGTTCCACGAGCTCACCCGCCAGGCGCTCGACGGCGTGCGCCGGCGCGATGAGAAGGCGATCGTGCTGCTGAACCGGCGCGGGTGGTCCAACTTCCTGTCGTGCAGGACGTGCGCGCGCGTCTGGGAGTGCCCGAACTGCGATGTGACGCTCGTGCTCCATCGCGGGCTCGACGAGGTGGCCTGCCACCACTGCGGCCACCGCGAGCTCACGCCGCGGGAGTGCCCGGACTGCGGGTCGGTGTCGGTGGCGCGCCACGGCGCCGGGACCGAGCAGCTCGAGTGCGCGCTCGAGGAGCTGGTTGCGCCGCTGCCGGTGTTCCGGCTGGACTCGGACGTGGCCGCCGCGGCGGGCGTCGCGACCGTCTTGAGGAGGTTCGACGAGGCGCGGGCGGGCGTGCTCGTGGGCACCCAGATGGTGGCGAAGGGCCACGACTTCCCGGACGTGACTCTGGGCGTGGTGCTCGATGCGGACGCCACGCTCCGGTTCCCCGACTTCCGAGCCGAGGAGCGCACCTTCGCGCTCGTGGCCCAGCTCGCCGGGCGCAGCGGCCGTGGCGAGCGCGGCGGCCGCGTGATCGTGCAGGCGCTCGACCCGGCTGCCGAGGCGCTCCGTTTCGCCGCGCACCACGATGCCGACGGCTTCCTGGAGGCGGAGCTGCGCCGTCGCGAGCTGCTGGGCTACCCCCCGCACGGCCACCTGATCCGCGTGGTGTGCGCTTCGGCCGAGCCGGGTCCGGAGCTCGCCGCCGCCACGGCAATCCGCGAGCGCGTGTCGGCGGCGGGCGTGCCCGCGATGGGACCGGCGCCGCTGTTCCGCCGCCAGGCGCGGCACCGGGCGCAGCTCGTGATCCGCTCGCCCGAGCGCGCCTCCGCGATCGCTGCGGTGCGCGACGCGGTCGAGCACGTGGCGGCCCGGAGCGAGCACGCCGCGGCCAGCTTCGCGGTGGATGTCGATCCTCAGTAGACGGTTGCCGCCACCGCGTTAGACTCGATCCTCGATGTCAGAGGAGCGGGAGAGCACCGAGGATCCGCCCGAGGAGGTCGAGGTGGTCGAGGTCGAGGAGGCTGCGCCGCTCGACCCTGAGGCGGAGGCACGCCGCGTGGCGGCGATGTCGTTCATCCGCCGCCTGGGAGACCCCGTGCTGAAGTCGAGCGCCACTCCCGTGGACCGCTTCGATGACTCGCTCCGCCGGCAGGTGAGCAGGATGGCCGGGATCATGGGCGACGCGTTCGGCGTCGGTTTGGCCGCCCCGCAGCTCGGGCTCTCGCAGCGGCTGCTCGTGTACCGAGTGGGCCCGGACGCGCCGGTCGTGGCGCTCGCCAACCCCGAGCTCGAGTGGGAGAGCGAGGACCACGAGGTGCTCGACGAGGGTTGCCTCTCCATCCCCGGGATCACCGTGGACGTGGAGCGCCCCGTGCACGTGCGCGTGCGCGCGCTGGACGAGGAGGGCGAGACCCGCCTCGTGGAGGCGTCCGGCCTCGAAGCCCGCGTGATCCAGCACGAGATGGACCACCTGGACGGCGTCCTGATCCTGGACCGCACGACGCGCGACGAGCGCAAACGGGCCCTACGCGAGCTCCGCGAAGCCGAGCGAGCCCGCGAAGAGGCCGCCTAGCCCCGTTCCAGGCGCTGCAGCTCTTCGTACGCCGGCAGGGTCAGGAACTCGACGAAGTCGTCGCTCAGTGCGACTCGCTCGAACAGGGAGCGGGAGAGGTCCGGGCGGCCTTCCTTCTCGAACCACTCGTCGTCGCCGATCTCGCCTCGGATTCGCTCCAGCTCCGAGGTCGCCAGCTCGCGCACCAGGTCGGGCGTGATCGTGCGGCCGTCGTCGAGCGTCGCCTCGTGGTGGATCCACTGCCAGACCTGGCCGCGCGCGATCTCGGCGGTCGCGGCGTCCTCCATCAGCCCGTAGATGCCGGCGGCGCCGTTGCCGCGGAGCCAGGAGGAGATGTACTGAATGCCCACGTTCACGTTCGAGCGCAGGCCCTCCTCGGTGCGCTCGCCCGGCGTTGACGCAACGTCGAGGAGGGCATCGGCAGAGGGCGTGACGTCGTCCCGTTGCCGGTCCACCTGGTTGGGCCGGTCGCCCAGCACCTCGTCGAACGCCTCGGTCGCGACCCTCACGGAGTCGGGATGCGCGACCCAGGTGCCGTCGAAGCCCGCCTCCGCCTCGCGCTCCTTGTCGGCCTTGACCGAATCGAACGCCTTCTGATTGGCCTCCTCGTCGGTGCGCGACGGAATCACCGCCGCCATCCCGCCCATCGCGTGCGCGCCGCGGGTGTGGCAGGTCTTCACGACGAGGTCGCTGTACGCCTTCATGAACGGCACCGTCATCGTCACGTCGGAGCGGTCCGGCGTGACGAACTCGGCGCGTGAGCGGAAGCGCTTGATCACCGAGAAGATGTAGTCCCAGCGCCCCGCGTTCAGGCCGGCGGCATGGTCGCGCAGCTCGTACAGGATCGCGTCCATGCAGAACGCGGCCGGGATCGTCTCGATCAGGACGGTCGCCTTGATCGTCCCGCGGTCCAGCCCGAGTGTCTCCTCGGCGATCAGGAATGCGTCGCGCCACAGCGCCGCCTCGTGCTGCGATTCCAGCTTCGGGATGTAGAAGTACGGGCCCCAGCCGCGCTCGAGCAACGCCTCGGCGTTGCGATGGACGTAGAGACCGAAGTCCATGAACGCCCCCGCCACCGGCTGGCCATCGATCTGGAGATGTGCCTCGGGCAGGTGGAGGCCGCGAGGGCGGACCTGGAGAACGGCGGGATCGTCGCCGAGCGAGTACTCCTTGCCCTTCTCGGAGTGCTCGATGCTGCCGTTGATCGCGTCGGTCAGGTTCACCTGACCCTCGACCATGTTGCGCCAGTAGGGCGAGTTCGAGTCCTCGAAGTCCGCCATGAAGCCGCGCGCCCCGGAGTTCAGGGCGTTGATGACCATCTTCCGGCTGGTGGGGCCGGTGATCTCGACGCGCCGGTCCTGGAGCGCGGCCGGCACCGGAGCGACCTGGAAGTCCTCCGGAGCGGTGACGAAGTCGAGGCTTTCACCACCGTCGAGCCGTGCTTGGAGCTCCTGACGCGCGTCGAGCAGGTCGCGTCGGCGGCCCTCCAGCTGCTCGTGGAGCCGGCCCACCAGGGCAAGGGCCTGGTCCGTGAGGGCTTCTTGTCGAGGGGCTTCGATGTTCAAGTGCGGGTCAACTTCTTGTAGGTGATCCGGTGGGGCCTGTCTGCCTCTGTACCCAGGCGCGCCCTCCGGTTCTCCTCATATGCCTCGAAATTGCCCTCGAACCACGTGACCTGCGAATCGCCCTCGAACGCGAGCACGTGCGTGGCTACGCGGTCGAGGAACCAGCGGTCGTGCGAGATGATCACCGCGCAGCCCGCGAACGAGAGCAGCGCCTCCTCGAGCGCCCGCAGCGTGTCCACGTCCAGGTCGTTCGTCGGCTCGTCCAGCAGCAGCAGGTTGCCGCCGCGCCGCAGCAGCTTCGCGAGGTGCACGCGATTGCGTTCGCCGCCTGACAGCGCGCCCACCTTCCGCTGCTGGTCGGACCCGCGGAAGTTGAAGCCGGCGGCGTAGGCGCGCGAGCTCATCTCCCGCTCGCCGACCTTGATCTGGTCGTACCCGTCGGAGATCTCCTCCCAGACGGACTTGTCCGGGTCGAGTGCGTCGCGCGACTGGTCCACGTAGGCAAGCTCGACGGAGTCGCCGAGGCGCAGGTCGCCGGAGTCCGGCTCCTCCTCGCCGACGATCATGCGGAACAGGGTCGTCTTGCCGGCACCGTTCGGACCGATCACGCCGACGATGCCCGCGGGCGGGAGCGTGAACGAGAGGTCCTCCATCAGCAGCCGGTCGCCGAAGCCCTTGCGGACATCGTCCGCCTCGAGCACCACGTCGCCGAGCCGCGGCCCGGCGGGGATGTGGATCTGGACCTGGTCGAGCTTGACGCTCTTCTCCTCGGCGAGCAGCGCCTCGTAGCGCTTCAGCCGGGCGCGCGCCTTCGTGCGCCGCCCCTTCGGCGACTCGCGCACCCACTCGAGCTCGCGTGCGATCGTCCGCTGCCGCGCGCCCTCGCGGCGCTCCTCCTGCGCCAGCCGCTCCTGCTTCTGCTCGAGCCAGGCGGTGTAGTTGCCCTTGAACGGCAGCCCGCGTCCGCGGTCGAGCTCGAGGATCCAGCCGGCCACGTTGTCGAGGAAGTAGCGGTCGTGGGTCACGGCCACGACGGTGCCC
>DASSVP010000094.1:0-32031 GCA_035705985.1 Thermoleophilaceae bacterium | reverse complement strand
GGACGAGGTCTACAGGTACATCGGCACGCTGTTCCAGCAGCTGGCCGACGACGAGGAGCTCGCGCCGAAATTCCGCAAGGCGAACACGATCGTCCAGTACCGGTACCGCGAGCCGGAGTCGCAGATCACGGTCGAGCTGGTCGAGGACGGCGAGGGCCGGGTCGACTGCGGCGAGACCACCATGGAGCCCGAGGTCGTGATGACCATGGACGCCGACACGGCGCACAGGTTCTGGCTCGGCAAGGTGAACGTGACCGTCGCGCTCGCGCGCGGCCAGATGAAGGCCAAGGGCCCGGTCGCGAAGATCCTGAAGCTCGTGCCGCTGACCAAGCCGATCTTCCCGCGCTACCGCGCGCTGCTCGAGCAGGACGGCCGCGAGGACCTCCTCGAGGCCGCGTGATGGAGGCGGGCTCCGCGCTGGACCCGACCCCGCTCCGCGGGTTCAAGGACTTCTACCAGTACGTCGGCACCACCCGGGTGATCTCCGGCCGTGACCTGCTGAGCTCCACGGGCTTCGAGCTCCGGAAGGAGGGCGCGAAGCGCGTCTTCATAGTCACCGACGCGGTGATACGCGGCACCGGCCTCGTCGACAAGGTCGAGGCGGGCGTCAGCGATGGCGGCCCGGAGGTGGTCGGCGTCTTCGACGACGTGCCGCAGGATTCCTCCACGCAGGTCTGCGACGCGTGCGCCGCCGCCGCGAAGGAGGCCGGCGCCGACTCGTTCCTGGCCGTTGGCGGCGGCTCGGTGATGGACACCGCGAAGGTTGCAGACGCCGTCTTCACCCATGGCGGCGACGCGCGCGACCAGGAGGGCTTCCTCCTCATGCCGCGCGAGGACGACGACATGGGCCGGCCGCTCGACATGGCGCCACTCGCCTGTATCCCGACGACGGCCGGCACCGGGAGCGAGGTGTCGATGGCCGCGGTCATCAAGGTGCCGGACGAGAACTTGAAGATCGAGATCGCGGACTTCCCGCTGTTTCCGCGGCTCGCGATCCTCGACCCGGAGACCACCCGGACGCTGCCGCCGTCCGTGGCGGCGGCCACCGGCATGGACGCGATGACGCACGCGATCGAGGGCTACGTGTCGGTGGACTGGAGCCCACATCAAGACGCTCGTTCCCTTCATGCATTGAGAATGATCCGCGACAACCTCGAGCGCGCGGTGCAGCGGGGCGAAGAGGACGAGGAGGCACGCGGCAACATGCTGATCGCCGCGAACCTCGCGATCTCGATCGCGCTCGGTTCCGTCCATGCCATGTCGCACCCGGCGGGCGCGCACTTCGGCGTGCCGCACGGGGTGGCGAACGCGATTCACCTGCCGCACGTGATCCGCCACAACGCCGCGGGATCGCCCGACATCGCGGACCGCTACCGCGACATCGGTGAGCTCTTCGATATCTCCGAGCCCGAGATCGGCGATGCGCTCGCGGCCTACATCACCGGCCTGGTCGAGCGGCTCGGACTCCCGACGCGACTGTCACAGGCGGGCGTCCCCGAGGACGGCATCCCCGCGCTCGTGGAGGGCGCGATGGGCGACGGCACCACGCTGCTGAACCCGCGCGAGATGGCCGAGGAGGACTACGCCGAGCTGTACCGCGCCGCCCTCTGAGCGTCGGCCATCTCCTTCAGCGTGGCCTTCGCCGTGTGCTTCGGCTTCCAGCGCAGCAGCTTCTTCGCGCGGTCCGTCTTCATCAGCACGGGCTTCCTGACCGAGTGGATCCACGCCACCTGCTCGGGCATCAGCGGCAGCCGGGTCGCGATCTCTGCCGTGGCGTCCACGAGCGGCTTCGGCACGGGCACGGAATACCAGCCGAGTGCGTCCGCGACGTCGGACATCGTGAGAGTGCCGCCGCCCGCGAGGTTGTACGGGCCCGGCTCGCCGAGACCGCGCACCGCGGCGGCGAACGCGCTCGCCACGTCGTCCTCGTGCACGAGCTGGAAGCGGATGCCGGGGTCCGGGATGACCGGCTTCAGCACCGGCAGCGAGTCGACCAGGCGCCGAACCGGCTCGGGCATCGCCTCCTCGAGCCGGTAGTAGGGAATCTCGTCGAGCATGGTCCGCGCCTCTGGCCCGGCCACGATGCACGGGCGGAACGCGTAGGCCACAGTGCCCTCCCGCCGGAGCAGCACCTCGCCGAGCACGCGCTCGACCTCGGCCTTCTGGTGCGAGTACGGGTGCTCCGGTGAGCCGCGCGGCGGGACATCCTCGGTGAGCCAGTCCGGGTTGTCGTCGTGGAAGCCGTAGGCGGCGACGCTCGACGCGTAGCAGATGCGCTCCGCGCCGGCCTTGGCCGAATGCTCGAAGACGCGCCGCGAGCCCTCGACGTTCAGCTCGCGCGTGGCCTCACTCGCGTCGAGGATCGCGAACGCGAGGTGCACCACCACGTCCGCGCCCTTCACCAGATCGCGCACGCTCGCGTCGTCGGTCACGTCGCCCTGCCGGTACTCGGTCTTCTTCCAGCCGCGCTCGGCAGGGTCGAACGGGCGCCGCGCCATGCCGACGATGCTCTTCACCGTCCGCGAGCGCTCCAGCGCGTTGACGATCGCGATGCCGAGATCCCCGGTCGGTCCCGTCACCGCAACGGTGAGTCGCTCGGCCGCCATGGCCGGGGTTCTATCTCAACGGCGGGTCGGCGTGCAGCCGGTTCTCGCAGCGGGAGAGGAGGTCGACCTCATCGGCGTACACGCTGTCCCGCTGCCCGGCGCCGCAGTTCACGCGGTCGCGGCGGCCGTCGTGCATGTTGAGGACGTCGTTCCCGGCCCCGGTCGCCACCGAGTCGAGGCCGGGCCCGCCGGACGCCGTATCGTCCCCGGAACCCGTGCGGATGCGGTCGTGGCCGCCGCCGCCCTGGACCGCGACCGGCCCGCCCAGGGCGCTCACGATGTCGTTGCCGCCGCCCGCGAGAACGGTGATGCCCGCGCCCTCGGCGAAGATCGTGTCGTTGCCGGAGCCCGCGTCCACGAAGTCGGCGCCGAGGCTCGCGTAGAGGCGGTCGGCGCCGGCGCCGCCGAAGAGCCTGTCCGTGCCGTCCTGGCCGAACAGCTGATCGTTCCCCTGGCCGCCGAGCACCTGGTCCTCACCCGCCCCGGCGTAGACCACGTCACCGTCGTCGCCGCCGTTGATCGCGTCGTTCCCCGTGCCGCCGACGATCAGATCGATCCCGCCGCCGCCGTCGACCGAGTCGTTGCCCGAACCCGCCTCGAGGTAGTCGTGGGACCCGAAGCCGAGCAGCGAATCGTTCCCGCCCTCCCCGTAGAGCTGGTCCGGGCTGGGCGTGCCCTGAAGCCGATCGGGCGCATCGCTGCCGATCAGCGTGCCCGCCATGGCGGCGCCCGCCACGGACAGGGGCAGCGCGGCCAGCACGAATGTGCAGAGAGCGCGTCTCACGACCTCTCCAACAAGGTACGTGCGCCCGTGTTTCGGCGCTACGCGTCCTCGTAGCCCGCGTCGCCGGGCAGGAGGACGCGCGTGGAGCCATCCTCGACCCACACCCTGGGCAGGATCGGCTCCACCGGGCGCGCCCGCGCGGCGGCCAGCGTCTCCTCGACCGACCCGGTCTCCGAGAGCAGCTCGAGGTGCTTGATCGTGGGGAACACGAGCGCGAGCTCGTCCTGGGCGTGCGCGGCGAGCGCCGCCGCCGGCGTGAGCCAGCGGGCGTCCACGCACTCGCTGCCGTCCGGACGCGCCTCGGCTCCGTCGGGCGCCTCGGCCGCGAAGAACCAGGTGTCGAAGCGCACCTTCACCTCCTCCGGCGTGATCCAGCGCGAGAAGGGGATCAGTTCGACGTCGCGGCCGAGCGCGATGCCGGCCTCCTCCTCGAGCTCGCGGACCGCGGTTGCCGCGTGATCGGCGTCCTCGCCAGCGTGCACGGCTCCGCCCGGGAAGACCCAGGCGCCGCCCATGAAGCGCTGCTCCGGGTTGCGCTGGACCAGCAGGACCTCGGCGCCGCCGGGGGAGTCACGGAGCAGGATCAGTGAGGCCGCCTGGCGCGCCTCGGTCAGCTCGCCGGGATTCAGCTCCTCGCCTGCGGGTGACCGGCCGGCCGTCACGGCTCGTAGATCTCGAAGTCCTTCTTGCGGGCTCCGCAGACCGGGCAGAACCAGTCGTTCGGAATGTCCTCGAAGGCTGTGCCAGGCGGGATGCCCCCGTCCGGGTCACCCTCGGCGGGGTCGTAGATGAAGCCGCACGAAGTGCAGATCCACTGCTGGGCGGTAACGGTGTCGGTCTCGTTCACGGCGCGGGAAGATTACCGAGCGCGCCTCGCCCGTCTTAGGCGGCTTGGCTCATGGACGCCGACTCGGTCGCGGCGTCGATCGCCTCGGCGGTGATCACCACGAGACGGCGAAGGTCGTCGGCGCAGATCGAGAGCGGCGGCATCAGCACCACCACGTCGCCGAGCGGCCTGACGATCGCGCCGCGACGGCGCGCCTCGAGCGTCACGCGGTGCCCGATGCGCACGGGCAGCGGGTGCTCCACCAGCTCGATCCCGACCATGAACCCGCAGCGCCGCACCTCCTTGACGACGGGGTGCGCCGCGACCGGCTCGAGCAGCTCCGCCAGCAGCTCGGTCTTGCGCTGGAGGCGCTCGAGCGTCCGCTCCTCGCGGAACACGTCGAGCGACGCGATCCCCGCGGCGCAGGCGAGTGGGTTCCCGGTGTAGGTGTGGCCGTGGAAGAAGGTGCGGAACTCCACATGCTCGCCCAGGAAGCCCTCGTAGATCTCCTCGCTGGCGAGCGTGGCGGCGAGCGGCAGGTAGCCGCCCGTGATGCCCTTCGCGAGGCACATCAGGTCCGGCGCCACGCCCTCGTGCTCGCACGCGAACATCCGCCCGGTGCGGCCGAAGCCGGTGGCCACCTCGTCCAGGATGAGGAGCACGCCGTGGCGGTCGCACAGATCGCGCACCGCGCGCAGGTAGCCGGGCGGGTGCATGAGCATG
Organism: Thermoleophilaceae bacterium; assembly: GCA_035705985.1. GTDB lineage: Bacteria > Actinomycetota > Thermoleophilia > Solirubrobacterales > Thermoleophilaceae > JACVRW01. The sequence goes on along the minus strand of DASSVP010000094.1, from coordinate 27,092 downwards.
CCCGCGGCGCCCTGCACGAGCGGCTCCATGATCACCGCGGCCACCCCGCCGCGGTGCGCGCCCAGTGCCCGGTCCAGCGCGACGGCGTCGCCGGGCGCGACGCGGTCCACGTCGAAGAGCAGCGGCTCGTACAGCGAGTGGAACAGGTTGATGCCGCCGACCGAAACGGCGCCGATCGTGTCCCCGTGGTACGCCATCTCGAGCGCCACGAAGCGGCGCCGGTCCTGCCCGCGCTGGCGCCAGTACTGGAACGCCATCTTCAGGGCGATCTCAGTGGCCGTGGAGCCCGAGTCGGAGTAGAAGACGCGCGTCAGGCCCGGCGGGGCGAGCTCCACGAGCCGCCGCGCCAGCTCGATCGCCGGCCGGTGGCTGAGCCCGAGCATCGTGGAGTGCGCGACCCTGCCGAGCTGGTCGCTCACCGCCGCGTCGATGCGCGGGTGCGCGTGCCCGTGCACGGTGCACCACAGGGACGACACGCCGTCGATGTAGCGCTTGCCGTCCACGTCGATCAGGTCGGTCCCCTCGGCGCGATCGACGATCAGCGGCTCCTCGCGCGCCCACGCGCGCTGCTGGGTGAACGGATGCCAGAGATAGCTGCGGTCCGCGGCGGCGAGGTCCACTCGGGCGAGACTAGAACGGGCGCCGGATAGGATCGCCTGCCATGAGGACCGGACTCGCGGCCGCCGTCGCGGCTCTCACGCTGCTGCTGATCATCCCGAGCGCCGCCTCGGCGAAGCGAATGCTGCCCTGGCCGAGCGACGCGTACACGAAGCGCGACAAGCGGACGGACACCGGCGTGCGCCTCAACCTCCGCAGGGCCGACATGCCGCGGAACAAGAGCGGAACGCCGATCAACCCCGTGGACATCAACCGCGCCGACGGGTTCAGCCCAGGGAGCGCGCTGCTCCTGAAGGTGCCCGGCCTCGACACCGCGGCAGCCGTCCGCCAGAGCAAGCTGCCGCCCCTCACGAACCTGCGCCGCGGCCTCCGGAGCAGGTCGCCGATCCTGGTCTTCAACGCGCGCACCGGCAAGCGGCACCCGATCTGGGCCGAGCTCGACTCCAACGCGCGCCGCCGCAGGGACCGCCTGCTGATCATCCGTCCCGCGCGGAACTTCGAGGAGGGCGAGCGGTACGTCGTGGTGCTGCGGAACCTCCGCAACGCCCGCGGCCGGCGGATCGACGGGCCAGGGATTCGCGGTCGCCACGCCGTACGGATCCGCCGCGCGATGCGGAAGGTGAACACCGGGCGGCACGTCTACACGGCGTGGGACTTCACCGTGGCGAGCGAGCACAGCCTCGCCGGCCGGATGCTCCACATCCGCAACGACGCCTTCCGGATGCTCGGCGATACGAACCTGAGGGACCTCACCGTCGCCGGCAGCTCGCCCGCCTTCACGGTCGACGCCGTCACCGACCTCACGCCGGCCGAGGACGACCGCATCGCGCGCAAGGTCGAGGGCACCATCACGGTGCCGTGCTACGTCACGAACGGGTGCGCCCCCGGCGGCCGCTTCAGCCTGAACCGGCGCGGCCTGCCGCGCCGCCTGGGCACCACGACGGCCAAGTTCCACTGCAACGTCCCGCGCTCCGCGCTCGACCCGGCCGCACCGCCGAAGGCGCGCCCGTCGCTCTACGGCCACGGGCTGCTGGGGCGTCCCACCGAGATCGACGCGGGCAACGTCAGGTCGATGTCGAACGAGCACAACTTCGTGTTCTGCGCGACGGCATGGGCCGGCTTCTCCAACGACGACGTGGCGCACATCGTCTCCGTGCTGTCCGACCTGTCGGGCTTCAACACGCTCGCGGACCGCATGCAGCAGGGCTTCCTCAACATGCTGTTCCTCGGCCGGGCGATGATCCACCCGCAGGGGCTGTCCTCGCACGCCGCCTTCCAGAAGGGCGGCCAGAGCGTGCTCGACACGACGAGGCTGTTCTTCGACGGCAACAGCCAGGGCGGGATCATGGGCGGCGGGCTGACCGCCGTGGCGCCCGACTTCGACAGGGCGGTGCTCGGCGTCCCCGGGATGAACTACTCCACGCTGCTCCAGCGCAGCGTCGACTTCGACGCCTACGCGGCGATCGCCTACCCGAACTACCGGAAGGTGATCGACAGGCAGCTGTGGTTCCAGCACATCCAGCTGCTCTGGGACCGCGCCGATGCGAACGGCTACGCGCACCACATGACGAGCGACCCGCTGCCGAACACGCCGCGCCACCAGGTGCTGATGCACGTGGCGTTCGGTGACCACCAGGTCTCCGACACCGCCGCCGAGGTGCAGGCGCGCACGATCGGCGCGCGCGGGTACAGGCCCGTTCTCGATCCCGGCCGCTCGCCGTGGCGGCGGTTCCAGCTGATCCCGTCGATCGAGAGCTTCCCGTTCAACGGCTCCGCGATCGTCATGTGGGATACCGGGCCGACGCGCACCGTCGGCACGGAGACCAAGGGCACGGACGCGCCGCCGGCGGGCAACACGCCGAACCGCAGCGGCGACGACCCGCACGAGAACCCGCGGGCGACCCCGAGCGCCCGGGTGCAGAAGTCTGAGTTCCTCAAGGTGGGCGGCCAGGTGGTCGACGTCTGCGGCGGAGCGCCCTGCCACGCTGTGCCGTAGATGCCGCCACTCCCAATCCTCGTCTTCGTCGTGGGGACGGGTTCGCTCGGCGCCGAGATCGCCGCCGTCCGCCTGCTCGCTCCCTACTTCGGCGCGTCCACGATCGTGTGGGCGAACACGATCGGGATCGTGCTCGTCGCGCTGTCGGTCGGCTACTGGCTCGGCGGCCGCCTCGCGGACCGGCACCCGAACATGCGCGCGCTCTGCCTCACCGCGCTGGCGGCGGCGGTGCTGCTCGCGATCGTGCCGTTCGTGGCGGACCCGCTGCTCGACGTGGCGGTGGACGCGCTCGACGAGATCTCGGCCGGGGCGTTCGTCGGCTCGCTGCTGGCGGTGCTCGTCCTGGTGGCGATCCCGGTGCTGCTGCTCGGCACGGTCTCGCCGTGGGCGATCCGGCTCGGCGTGCAGTCGGTCGAGGAGGCGGGGACCGTGGCGGGACGCCTCTACGCGCTGTCGACGGCCGGCTCGCTCGTTGGGACGCTCGTCTCCGCGCTGCTCCTGATCCCGCTGGTAGGCACTCGCCGCACCTTCCTGATCTTCGCGCTGGCGATCGCGATCGTCGCGGTGCTCGGCCTGCGGCCCGTGCGCCGCTACGCGCTGGCGCCCGCTGCCATCGCGGCGCTGATCGCGCTTCCGGTGGGAACGCTCAAGGCGAGCACCGAGGGCGACGGCCGGGTGATTCACGAGGCGGAGACGGAGTATCAGTACGCGCGGGTGGTCGAGTACGACGACGGCACGCGGACGCTCGAGCTGAACGAGGGGCAGGCCCAGCACTCGGTGTGCGAGGCCGAGTGCGAGCCGGGCCCGGGAGGGCCGCGCAACCCGAGGTCCGTGCTCACCGGCGACGTGTGGGACGGCCACCTGGTGCTGCACTTCGCAGGCCGCGCCGAGCCGCCCTCGCGCGTCGCGATCCTCGGCAACGCCGCCGGCACGACTGCGCGCGCGTACGAGGAGTTCTTCCCGGAGACGCGCGTGGACGGCGTGGAGATCGACGGCGAGCTGTCCGAGATCGGGCGCGACTACTTCGACATGAACAACCCGCGGCTGCACCTCTACCACGAGGACGCGCGGCCGTTCCTCCGCCGGATCGACGCGCGCTACGACGTCATCTCGGTGGACGCCTACCGGCAGCCCTACATCCCGTTCTACCTCACGACGGTCGAGTTCTTCGAGACCGTGCGCGACCGGCTCGCGCCGGGGGGCGTGCTGATCGTGAACGCCGGCCACCCCGAGGGCCAGGACGACCTCGAGAAGGTGCTGACCGCGACGATCGGCGACGTCTTCGCGAACACGATGCGCGACCCGATAGAGGACACGAACACGCTGATCGTGGCGAGCCAGGCGCCGCTGTCGGCCGGCCGGCTGCGCGCGGCGGTGCCCACGCTTGCGGCGGCGCTGCGCCCGACCGCGCTCGCCGCGGCGCGACGGCTCGGGCCGGGCCTCACGGGCGGAGAGGTCTACACGGACGACAAGGCGCCCGTGGAGTGGCTGATCGACAAGTCGATCGTGGACTACGCGAGCGAGGAGTGAGCGCGCCGCCCGACGTGGCGATCATCGGCGGCGGCATCGTGGGCTGTGCCGCGGCGGCCTTCCTCGCCGAGGCGGGCGTGAAGGTCGACCTGTACGAGCGCGACGAGGTGGGATCCGGAGCGGCCGGCCGCAACTCGGGGTCGGTTCAGCACCCGTTCGACCCGGTGCTGGCCGAGCTGCACGTGGAGACGCTGCGCCACCTGCGCGAGCTCGACGACCTGGAGCTGCCGCCGGAGGCCGCCGGCGTGCTCATGCTCGCGGGCGAGCGCTCGGCGCTCGCCACGGCGGCCGGCGAGATCGCACGCGAAGCCCCGGAGCTCGATCCGACGCTCCTCGAGCCCGCCGAGCTGCGCCGGCTCGAGCCCGCGGTTGCCGACGGCCTCTGGGGCTGCCGGCTCGGCACCGGCTACCCGGTGCGCCCCGCGTCGGCCACCCGCGCCCTGGCGCGCCGCGCCTTCGCGGCCGGCGCCCGCTTCCACGAGCACGAGACGGCCTGGCCCTGGGTCACCGGCGGACGCGCGCGCGGGGTGCTCTCCGCCGGCGTGCGCCGCCCGGCGGGGGCGGTGATCGTCGCGGCCGGGCCTTGGACTCCGGAGGTCGTGGACACCACGCGCGCCTGGCAGCCGATCGTGCCGGTGTGGGGAGTGGTGGCGGAGGTCGAGCTCCCGGACCCACCCCGGCACGTGCTCGAGGAGGTGGGCGTCGAGGACGTGGCCGGCGGCGGCAGCAGCTCGATCTTCAGCCTCGTCCCTGCGGGTGAGCGCTCCTCGCTCGGCTCGACGTTCCTGCGGGAGGCACCCGATCCCGATGCGTGGGAGGGCCGCCTGCGGCGCGCCGGGCGCCGCTTCGTGCCCTCGCTCGCGCGCGCGGAGGTCGTGGGCTTGCGCGCCTGCGCGCGCCCCCAGTCGCTCGACGGGCGCCCGCTGGTGGGTGAGCTGGAGCAGGGCCTGTGGGTGGCCGCGGGGCACGGCCCATGGGGGATCTCCACGGGCCCTGCCACGGCGCGGGTGGTCGTCGACGCGCTGCTCGGCCGCGCCGATGTGCCCGCGCCGCTCTCTGCCCGTCGCTTCTAGGAGGCGCGCCGGCTGCGGGTCGGGCCGCACGATGACGGTGTCGGCGACCTTGATCACCTCGTTCACGGGCAGGCCGGCGTCGCCGGCGTGCTCGCGTATCGCCTGTTCGCTCTCGGCCTCGTAGATGCAGACCGTGCCGAACCCTCCGGCGCTCTCCTCTAGCACGTAGCTGCGAATCCAGCGAACGTCGCCGCGGCGCTCGCCCTCCTCGGTGGAGCGCTGGGCCGCGAGCTCCAGCTCGTCGGCCGAGGCTCCAGCCGGATTGCCCTTGCGACCGTATCCGAGTGCATGAGACGCTTCCACTCCGTGACGTTGCGCAAGTACGAGCTCGGCAGCTACGACGAGATGTGCGCCGCGCACAGCTGGGACGTGCCCGAGCGCTACAACATCGCGCGGGACGTCTGCGATAAGCACGAGCCCGATCGCCTCGCCATGGTCTGGGAGGACTGGCAGGGGAACGAGCGGCGGGTGACGTTCGGCGAGCTCCAGGAGCTGTCGAACCGCTTCGCGAACGTCCTGGAGGCGATCGGCGTCGAGCGCGGCGACCGCGTGGCGACGCTGCTTCCGTCGCTGCCGGAGACGGCCGCGGTCTTCCTCGGCACCTTCAAGCGCGGGGCGATCCTCCTGTCGATGTCGGTCCTCTACGGCGACGAGGGCATCCAGCACCGCCTGCGCGACTCGGGCGCGCGGCTCGTGGTCACGGACGCCGCGAACCGCGACCGCATCCCCGACGGGCTCGTGGAGCGCGTGCTCGTGATGGGCGACGACTTCGAGCCCGCCATGGACGACGCCGCGCCGGACTACGATATGGCCGACACCTCGGCCGACGAGCCCGCTCAGCTCTACTACTCCTCGGGCACCACCGGTCTCGCCAAGGGAATCCTCCACGGGCACCGCTACCTGCTCGCCCACGAGGAGTTCGAGTTCTGCCACGACGTGCGCGACGGCGAGCTCTTCCACGGCTCCGGCGAGTGGGCGTGGGCCGCCGGCATCTGTCCGCTGCTCGGGCCGTGGCGCTACGGCGCCGTGGCGCTGGTGCAGGCGCGGAAGGGCGGCTACGACCCTGAGGAGCACCTCGCCTTCCTGTCGAAGCACGGCGTGGAGAACATGTTCACGACGCCGACCGCGCTTCGCTCGATGACCGGCGTGGAGGAGGCCGGGAAGCGCTACCCGCTCGACAGGCTGCGCATCACCTGCTCGGCCGGCGAGCCGCTCAACCCGGAGGTGATCCGTTGGTTCCGGGACCAGTACGGAATCACCGTGCTCGACTACTACGGCCTCACGGAGAGTTACCCGCTGTGCGGCAACTTCCCGACCGTCGAGGTGCGGGAGGGGTCGATGGGCCGACCGCTGCCCGGCTGGGACGTCGCGATCCTGGACGAGGACGAGCAGCCGCTGCCGGCGGGCGAGCGCGGCGAGATCTGCCTGCGAGCGCGCTCGAACCCGCACTACCCGCTCGGCCTCTGGAACCGTCCTGAAGAGAGCGAGGAGGTCTTCGGCGGCCCGTGGTTCCACACGAAGGACGCGGCGATGATGGACGAGGACGGGTACGTCTGGTACGCCGGGCGCGCCGACGACGTGATCATCTCGGCGGGCTACCGCATCGGCCCGTTCGAGGTGGAGTCCGCGTGCGTCGAGCATCCCGCGGTCAAGGAGGCGGCCGCCGTGGCGTCGCCGGACGAGCGCCGCGGCGACGTCGTGAAGGCCTTCATCGTGCTCGCCGGCGGCCACCAGCCGAGCGACGAGCTGGCGGACCAGATCAAGCGCCACGTGCGCGAGCGGCACTCGGCGTACGCCTACCCGCGCGTGATCGAGTTCGTGGACGACCTCCCGAAGACGCTCACCGGAAAGATCCGGCGGGTGGAGCTAAGGGAGCGGGAGCGTCAGGGCTGACCTGAGGATCGTGTAGGTCGCGCCCGGATCGTCCGGTACCGCCCAGACGATGTTCGACCCCTGGACGATGACCCCGACCCGGTGACCCGCCTCGAACGTCTGATCCTGGGGCTTGAAGGTGACCGTCGCACGGATCGGCTCGTCCGGCGGAATCGGCTCGGCCTCCGCCAGCCCGTTGCGGTACTGAAGGTTCAGGAAGCCTCGCGAGACCGTCTTCGTCGTACCGTCAGGCGCCACATCCACCAGTACCGGTGCCAGCTGGGCGTGGTCGCGGTCGACCGACAGGGTCAGCCGGAGCCGCGCGGAGCCGGTCATGCGAGTGTCCGCGGCAAGCGGCTTGCCCTGGAGGAACAGCCAGCTCGACTCCGCTTCCGGCATGCGCGTCGACTCTTCCTCCGTGGTGGTCGCGAAATCGGTGAAGGAGCCGGTCCCCATGCGGATGCCGGCCTCGGTCGTGCCGGGTGGCGGCCAGTCGGCCTCCATGCGGAAGCCGGTGCTGCGGGCGCTCGCCGAGCGTCCCTCGGTGAGCACCCGCGGCTCGGTGTTCACGCCGTTCTCGACGCCGAGCAGCGTGTGGTCGAAGAAGCGGTCGAGGAGCGGCTGCCAGTTCTCCGCGCCCGGGGTGGAGTGGCCCGCCTGCCACATGTAGAGGCGCTTGAAGGGGGTGTTCGTGAGGGCGCGGTAGAGCTCCACGCCCTCGTCCTGCTTCACGTTGTAGTCCTGCCAGCCGTGCGCCACGAGTGCCGCAGCGGTGATGTTCGCCGCGTCCTTGCGGTAGTCGCGCTCGAGCCAGAAGGCGTCGTAGTCGGGCGTTCGGTCGTAGCCCTTGACGGTGTGGTCCGCGGACTCGCAGGGGTTGGCGCGGCTGGCGAGCTTCTCGGCCCAGAGCGGATCGCTTGGGTCGGTGGGCGGCGTGCGCGCGAGGCCGAAGTCGAACGCCAGCGGGGTGTCGATGCCCTCGTCGGTCGGGCGCTCGGAGTTGAGGAAGTAGCGCACGCCGTCGCCGTACGCGTATCCGTACCAGCGGCTGATTCCCGCGATCGGCACGATCGCCGCAAGGCCGGGCGCGTCCTCCCCGCGCGCCGCGACCATCGTGGCGGTCGTGCCGTCGTAGGAGCCGCCGATCATGGCGACCTTGCCGTTGCTCCAGGGCTGCGCCGACAGGAAGTTCACGAGGTCGACGCCCGACTGCTGCTCGCTCGCGCCCCCGTAGTCCCAGCAGCCGGACGAGTTGCGCGTGCCGAGCACGTCGGCGACCGCGCGGGCGTAGCCCATCGGCACGTAGCGCCGGCCGAGGGAGTCGTTCGCGAGGTTCGGGCTGGTGTCCTCTGCGAGCGTGTTGTACGGCGAGTAGGTGAGGATCACCGGCGCGTCCGGGTTGTCGGCCGGCCGCATGACCTCGACGTTGATCTCGGCCCCGCCGACCGTGGGCACCTTGTACTTCTCGAACACGGGCTCGGCGCCGAGTGCCGCGCCGGGAAGCGCGAACACGTTGATCAGCGCGAGTACGAGCGCACGCGCATACGTCCCCTGCCAGAGCCGCATAGGGGAGCGCTACCCGGTCCGAACGGGCGCTAACCGGGGGAATCGCCGAGCTCCGCGAGCTCTCGCAGCGCTATTGCGGTCGACGCGGTGGCGCGCTCGCCCAAGACCGCGCGCGCCGCGGCATCGAGCTCCTTCAGGACGGCCTCCGCGACCGGCTGGAAGCGCCGGCCCTTCTTCGAGAGGTGCACCCGCGTGGCCCGGCCGTCGCGCGGGTCGGGTCGGCGCTCGACCAGCCCGTCACGCTCGGCGAGCCGGACCATGGTCGTCATCGTCTGTTTCGAGAGGCGCGCGCGGCGAGCGACGTCGCCCATCCGCAGCCCGTCCTCCTCGAAGAGCGGGAGCAGGACCGATCCATAGGACGCCCGAACCTCGGGGAAGCCCGCCTGGGCGAAGGCCTCCTGCAGCAGCTCGTTCCAGCGCTGCGAGGCCTTCGCCAGGAGAAAGCCGAGGTTGTCACGGCTCGCGTGCGGGCCGGGCACCTAGGCGGCGGCTCCCCACGGATCGTCGATCACGATTCCCCAGGACCCGTCGGGACGCCGGCGAAGCACGTCGGCGCTGGTGCCGCCCATCGAGACCGGCTGTCCGTCCGGGGCGGTGCCGCTGAGACTCCAGCGGTTGGCCACGAGCGCGGTATCGCCCGCGCGAAGCACCTTCTCGATCCGACCGGTCATTCGCGGCTTGACGGCGAGGAAGCCGTCGAGTGCGGCGCGGATCGCGTCGCGTCCGCTGACGCTTTCACCCGGCTGGGGGGCGAAGGTGGCGTCGGGCTCGTACAGCGCGACCATCGAGTCGAGGTCGCCGGCGGCGAGGTGCCGAGAGAAGCGCTCGATGGTTGCCTCAGGGGTTGTTTCGGTCATGCCGGGATCCTCCTTTGATCCTATATCTGACAAAGTAGTACGATATCAGAGGATCGGCATCAAGGGGATGTCCCAGAGGATCGCGGCGACGGCGAAGACGCCGAGGACGAGCGCGGTCGCGATCCCGGCCGCGATCCGCTGCCCCGTGGTCGTGTTCTCGGCGCGATCGGCGGCCCGGTCGCCCCAGATGATCACCTTCTCCATCCAGCGCTCCGCGCGGTCGAACTCGAGCGCCAGGAAGCCGAGCCCGATCAGGATCGTGACGATCCCCGGGCCGGGCACTCCAGGGCCCGACATGACGATGCCGGCGAGGACGATCACCACGCCGGCGACCACGATGGCCGCCCGGTGGAAGATGTTGCGCTGCTTGTGGCGCTCCTTTCGCTCTCGGAGCTTGACGAGGAGCTCGGGGGTGTCGTCCTCCGCGCGCGTGACGTCCTCGTCGGCGGCCATGCGGCGAGATTAGAGCCAGTCGTCGACCGGCAACGAGGCGCCGGCCTCGGCGAGCCTGTCCGGGCTGGTGCGGGGTAGCGCACTGACGCCGATGCCGCTCAGCCGTTCGATCGTGTCGCGATTTGAGCTCTCCATCGCCGACGGCTCGTCCGGCCACGGAGTCACCACCACGCCGGCAACGGAAAGCCCGGCAGCTCGCGCAGCCTCCACCGTGAGCAACGTGTGGTTGATGCTGCCGAGCCCAGGGCGGGCGGCCACCACCACGGGCAGGCCGAGCTCGACGGCGAGGTCGCGCACCAAGTAACCCGTGGTGATCGGGACCATCAGCCCCCCGACGCCCTCGCAAACCAGCACGCGATCGCCTCCGGCCGCGCGCGCTGCCGCCACGAGCTCGGCCGGTTCGATCGTGACGTGTGCGAGCTCCGCGGCGAGGTGGGGGGAGACCGGCGGTCCGAAGCTGTGCGGAGCCACCTCGCCCGGCGTCTGACCCGAGCCTGCCGCTCCGGCCAGCAGCTCGTGATCCCGCCCGAACTCGCCCGGCTGCTCGTCCAGTCCTGTCACCACCGGCTTGAACGCGGCCACTCGCTCTCCGCGCGCGGCCAGCGCCGCGCAGATCGCCGCGGCCACCACGGACTTCCCCACCTCGGTGCCGGTGCCTGTTACGAAGACGCCGCGCATCGACGGCATCGCGCCGGTGCGGGCACGCCCGCCCCCTCGCGCTGACGGCATCGCTCCGGTGCGGGCACGCCCGCCCCCTCGCGCACTACGCGGCGTCGCGGAGGCCGTCGAAGACGTGCAGCTCCGGGGCACGGTGCGGGCGGGAAGCGGCGACCGCCGTCGCCAGCACCCGGGCTGCCTCGCGCAATTCGGAGCGGGTGTGGGACGCCATCACCGTCAGCCGCAGGCGCGAGCTTCCCTCCGGCACCGTCGGCGGGCGGATCGCCTGGGCGAACACGCCCTTCTCGAGCGCGCGCTCGCTGGCACGCACCGCCGCGCCAGCGTCGCCCACCACCAGCGGGATGATCTGCGTGGCCGTCTCGGGCAGCGGGAACCGCAGCGCCTCGAGCGACTCGCGCAGCACCGCGGCGTTCCGCTGAAGCTTCTCGACACGGCGCGGCTGTTCGCGAAGCAGCTCGAGAGCCGCCATCGCGGCGGCCACGGCGGGAGGCGGGAGTGCCGTCGAGAAGATCAGCGTGCGCGCCGTGTTGATCAGGTACTTCGCCATGGCGGCGTCGCAGCAGACGTATGCCCCGTACGAGCCGAGCGCCTTGCCGAGCGTCCCCACGATCACGTCGACCTCGTCCTCGAGGCCGGCGGCCGCGACGGCGCCGCGCCCGTCGGGGCCGATCGCGCCCGTGCCGTGTGCCTCGTCCACCATGACGCGCGCGTCGTAGCGCTGCGCCAGCTCAACGATGCGCTCGAGCGGCGCGATGTCTCCGTCCATGGAGAACACGCCGTCGGTGACGATCAGCGAGCCGCGGCCCTGCGCCTGCCGGAGGCCCCACTCGAGATGGTCCGTGTCGCAGTGGTCGTACACGAACGTCTCCGCCCGCGATAGCCGGCAGCCGTCGACGATGCTCGCGTGGTTCAGAGCGTCCGAGAACACGACGTCGCCCTCGCGCGCGAGCGTGGAGACCACGCCCGCGTTCGCGAGATACCCCGACCCGAAGAGCAGGCACGCCTCCGACGACTTGAAAGCGGCGAGCTGCTCCTCGAGCCGCCGGTGGATGGTCATGTTGCCGGAGATCAACCGGGACGCGCCGGACCCGGCGCCGTAGCGCATCGCCGCCTCGGCGGCCGCCTCGCGCACACGCGGGTGATCGGCCAGTCCGAGGTAGTTGTTCGAGCAGAGGAGCAGCACCGGCTTCCCGTCGAGCAGCACGCGCGGGCCCTGCGGTCCGGACACGCAGCGCATCCGCCGGTACAGCCCGCGGTCGCGAATCTCGTCCAGCCGCTCCTCGATGTCGCTGCTCACGCCGCCGGCTCCACGTGAATCACCTCCGGGTAGGCGTTCGGCGCCCCATCCGGCCTAGGCGGAACCGAGGACTTCTTCCTGTGGCGAAGCTGAATGGCAGGGTTCCAGAAGTTGGCCTCCTGCTGGGAGTCGATGAGGGCGTCGATCGGCGTGTCCGGCGTCTCGCCGTCCAGCCATCCGGAGCGGTTGTCGGGCCGCGGGTTCGCGCCGTTGTCCTCCTGCCTTGCCACGTTCAATCCGAGCTCCTCGAACATCTTTCTGTCGTCCTCGGGCTCCGACCCGAGCGTGGTCAGGAAGTTGCCCATCATCACCCCGTTCAGCCCGGCCTTCACCGCGAGCTGCTGGAGCTCGCCGTGGCCGAGGTTCTCGTTGCGGCCGCCGCACAGCCTGAAGAGAGCGTCGGGGATGATCAGGCGGAAGATCGCGACCCACTTGACCGCCTCTAGTGGCTCCATCAGCTCGCGGTCGCCGAACTTCGTTCCCGGGCGCGGGTTCAGCAGGTTGATCGGGACGGAGGTCGGGTTGACCTGCGAGAGCTGGAACGCCATCTCCACGCGCTGCTCGCGCGACTCGCCCAGGTTGAGAATGCCGCCCACACACGTCTCGAGGCCGGCGTCACGCACGGCGTCGATCGTCCGGATCCGCCCCTCGTACCGCACGGTGCTGGAGACCTCGGGGTAATAGCTCTCCGCAGTCTCGACGTTGTGGTGAACACGCTGCACGCCGGCCTCCTTGAGCGCCGTCGCGCGCGCGGCCGACATGTGGCCGATCGAGACGCAGCGCTTGAGGTTCGTGTGCTCAGAGACCAGTCGCGCGCCGGCGAGGATCGTCTCGAAGTCCCGCTTCGAGAGGCCCTGACCCTGAGTGACCATGCAGAACCGGTGAGCGCCCGCCGCCTCCGCGGCCCGGGCGTGCTCGAGGATCTGCTCCGGTTTCATCATCGCGTGCATCGGCGTGTCGGCCTCTGCGAAGCGCGACTGCGAGCAGAAGCCGCAGTCCTCGGCGCAGCCGCCCGACTTCGCGTTGACGAGCGAGCACATGTCGGTCGAGTCGCCGAAGCGCTCGCGGCGCACGCGCCAGGCGCGCTCTACCAGCACCTCGATCTCGGCGCGATCCTCGATCTCGCCCAGCCGAAGCGCCTCTTCCCGGGAGATGAGGGACGCCACGGAAGCCCAAGCTAGGGCTAGGCCCGGACGTATCCCCCGGCCGCGACGTCCAGGAATTCCATGAGCTGCTCCTCGGGACGGCCGGGAGGGAGCACGAGGGTCACGTCGCCCGCGCCGGCCGCGAGCCACGAGGAGATCGTTTCGCCTGCGTCGCCGTAGGAGCCGAACAGCGTCACGTCGCGGGCGAGCTCCTCGGCCGCCGCGGGGAGCTCCGGTGGCGCGCCTCCGGCCGCGGCCTCCACCACCGCCTCCACCGCGCCGCGCATGCCGAAGCGCTCGCCGAGCATGCTCGGATACAGCGGGCCCATCCGCGTGCAGTACGTGGAGAGCCACCAGGCCGCGAGCTGCCGCGCCGACGCCTCGTCCGGGCCGAGCGCGACCGGGATGCCGGGCAAGACCCGGGTGGGCGTCCGGGTCTCGGCCCGCTGCTCGCCCTCCTCGACGAGCGCCCTCCCTTCGTCGAGCCACGAGCGCGCCCAGAGGAACGGCGTCCAGCCGTCGGCGAGCTCGCCCGCGAGCCGGACCGAGCCGGGCGCCAGCGCGGCCAACAGGATCGGGATGGGCGTTTCCGGCGCGACGCCCAGGCGCAGGGGGCGAGCACCCGGCGCGGGGTCCGGCAGGCGCTCGCCGGCGAGGAGCGCGCGGACCGCCACGAGCGTCTCGCGCATGCGCGCGAGCGGCTGCTCCCACGGCACGCCGTGGAAGCCCTCGGCCAGCGGCGGGCTGCCGGCGCCGATCCCGAGCGAGAACCTCCCACCGGACAGGCGCTGGAGTCCGGCCGCGCCGAGCGCCATCGTCGCGGGCGTACGGCCCCAGACGGAGACGATCCCGGTGCCGAGCCCGATCCGCGACGTCCGCCCCGCCAGCTCGGCCAGGATGATCAGCGAGTCGTGCGTCCATCCCTCCGCGACGTCCACGCGGTCGAGCCCGATCTCCTCCGCATGGCGCGTGACCCGGACGATGACGTCGGCCCGGGTCTCGAACGGAGTGAAGCCCACGCCCAGGCCCATGCGGGCAACCCTGAGTCCTCGAGCAGCGCGAGTCAAGCGGCGGCGACGTAACGGGACAGCGTCACGGACGCCGTGACGGTCAGCGGGTCGGGCAGGGTCGCGAGCCGCTCGGCGACCGAGGTCTCGTCCACGTGCCACGCGCTCGGCCCCATGCGCACGATCTGCGCCGCCTCGTCACGGGAGAGGAACATCGCGTACTCGACGGCGTGACGCGCGGCGAGCTCGAAGTGGCCGGCGAGCTGTGCGTCGAGCCGGTCCTCCTTGTCGTCGGGCACCGACAGCAGCCCGAGGGGGCCGACAAGCTCGTGCAGGTGACGCGTTGTGGGCGTCACGGCGAGCAGCGAGCCGCCGGGGGCGAGCACGCGCGCCATCTCGGGCGGATTGCGCGGGGCGAACACGCTCAAGATGAGCGCCGCCACGCCGGCCTTGAGCGGAAACGGCTTCCACACGTCAGCGCCGACCGCCGCGGCGCGCTCGTGCGCGCGGGCGGCGCGGCGGAGGGCCGCGGTGGACGAGTCGATCGCGACCCCAACGTTGCTCGGATGTGCGGCAAGCGTGTGCCTGAGGTGGTGGCCCGTACCCGCGCCGAGGTCGACGACGGCGCCCGGCATGTCGAGACCCTCCGCTCCGAGCACGAGCGCACGTGTCACGCGGTCGAAGTGGCCGGTGCGGAGGAAGTCGTCCCGGGCCTCCACCATCTCGGCGGTGTCCGCCGCCCCCGGCACGAGGTTCACGTAGCCCTGACGCGCGATGTCGAACGAGTGGCCGCTCACGCAGCGGAGAGCCCCGTCGGCGAGCGCGAACGCCCCCTCGCAGACCGGGCAGCGCAGCAGGTCCACGGCGTCCGCGAGCACCGGGGCATACTGGCAGCCATGAAGGTGATCCGAAACGACGAGCTGCTGGGCGCGAACAACTCGCTCGAGTTCGAGGGCGCGGACCACGGCGGCGCGGACGTGTCCTTCTTCATCGTCGACGCCGCACCCGGTAGGGGCCCCGCCCTCCACAAGCACGACTACGCCGAGGTCTTCATCGTCCTCGAGGGCGGCGCCACCTTCCGCGCGGGCGACGCGGAGCAGGAGGTCTCAGCCGGCCACGTGGTGGTCGTCCCCGCCGGCGAGCCGCACGGCTTCACAGCGTCAGGTGAGGGCTCCAAGCAGATCAACATCCACGCGAGCCCGCGCTTCGTGACCGAGTGGCTCGAGGAGGGGGCCTACGGCTAGCGGCCGCGCCAGCGCGGCTTGCGCTTCTCGGTGAAGGCCTGCACACCCTCGCGGAAGTCCTCCGAGGCGAAGCAGGACTCGCGCAGCCCGACGAGCTCGCGCTCCAGGTCGGCCGGCAGGCGCAGGCGGCGGAGCTCCCTGATCATCTGCTTGTTGCCGGCCAGCGAGAGCGGGGCATTCGACGCGATCTCGCTCGCGAGGTCGAGCACACGCTCGCCCAGCGCGTTCGGCTCGGCCACGGCGTTGACGAGCCCCATCTCGAGCGCGCGGTCCGCGTCCACGGTGCGGCCCACGAAGAACAGCTCGGCGGTGTTGGCGGGGCCGCACACGTCGATGAACTTCGCCAGCCCCGTGTGCGAGTAGATCAGCCCCAGCTTCGCCGGCGGCATCCCCATCTTCACCCCGCGCGCGGCCAGCCGGATGTCGGCGGTGAGCGCTAGCTCGAGCCCGCCGCCGATCGCATGCCCGTTCACCTCGGCGACCACGGGATAGCGGTACGCCTCCAGGGCCTCGAGCGCGTCGTGGAAGGGGTGGGCGACCAGCTTCTCGGCGCTCTCCTCGAACTTCTGCTCGCCGAGGTTGCCGATGTCGTAGCCGGCCGAGAAGACCTCTCCGGAGCCGCGGATCACGAGACAGCGCGCCTCGAGCGTCCGCGCGTGCTCGGCCAGCGCGTCGAGGACCTCGTGATCGAGCGCGCCGCGCCGCTCCGGGTTCGAGATGGTCAGCCGGGCGACGCCCTCCGCCGGCTCGTCGAGCTTGAGCTGGCCGGTCACTCCAGGACGACGAGCGTGTCGCCCTCGGATACCGACTGGCCCTCCTCGCAGACGATCTGCTTGACCGTGCCTTCGTCCTCGGCCTCGACCGGCATCTCCATCTTCATGGACTCGAGGATCACGAGCGTGTCGCCCTCCTCGACGGCCTGGCCGATCTGGCACTCGATCTTCCACACGGTCCCGGTGATGTGGGCCTCTACGTCGGGCATGGGCCGGGAAGATACCTGCGGGATAGGCTGCCGCCGTGATGACCTCGCTGCGCAGCGGGCACCGCCCGCCGCTTGCGCCACGACTTTGATCCTCGCGATCGACCAGGGCACCACCGGCACGACCTGCATCGTGTTCGACGAGGGCGGGCGCCCGACGGGGCGGGCCTACCGAGAGTTCCAGCAGCACTTCCCGCGGCCGGGCTGGGTGGAGCACGACGCTTCGGAGATCTGGGACGTCACGCGCGCGGTCGCGCGCGAGGCGCTCGACTCGGCGGGCATCGACGGCCGCCGTCTGAGCGGCATCGGCATCACGAACCAGCGCGAGACCGTCGTGGCGTGGGACCGCGACACGGGCGAGCCGCTCCACCGCGCGATCGTCTGGCAGGACCGCCGCACGGCGCGCCGCTGCGACGAGCTGCGCGACGCGGGCCACGAGCCGCTCGTGCGCGAGCGCACCGGCCTCGTGCTCGACCCGTACTTCTCCGGCACCAAGATCGAGTGGCTCATCAGGGAGGGCGACGTGCCGCCCGACGCCGCCTTCGGGACGATCGACTCCTGGCTCGTCTTCAAGCTGACAGGCGAGCACGCAACCGACCTCTCGAACGCGTCGCGCACGCTGCTGTTCGACATCCGCGAGCGCCGCTGGGACGGCGAGCTGTGCGAGCTGCTGGGCGTGGAGCCGGGCTCGCTCCCCGAGGCGCACCCGAGCGCGCACCTGTACGGCGAGACGAGCGAGTTCGGCGGCTCGGTGCCGGTGGCGGGCATCGCGGGCGACCAGCAGGCCGCGCTCTACGGGCAGGCCTGTCACGAGCCGGGGCTCGGCAAGAACACGTACGGCACGGGCAGCTTCGTGCTCGAGAACGCCGGCGGCGATCTGCCCGATCCCGCGGAGGGGCTCCTCACGACGATCGCCTGGGGTGTCGGCGACCGGGTGGACTACGCGCTCGAGGCCGCGATCTTCGTTACCGGTGCCGCGGTCCAGTGGCTCCGCGACCAGCTCGGGATCATCCGCACCGCGGACGAGACCGAGGAGCTGGCCCGCTCGCTCGATTCGAACGACGGCGTCTACCTCGTCCCCGCCTTCACGGGTCTCGGTTCGCCGCACTGGGACCCCTACGCGCGCGGGACGCTCGTGGGGCTCACGCGCGGCTCCGGGCGCGCTCACCTCGCGCGCGCGGCGCTCGAGGCGATGGCCTACCAGGCCGTGGACGCGGTGCGCGCGATGGAGGAGGCGTCGGGCGTGAAGCTCGAGGAGCTCAAGGCGGACGGCGGCGCGGTGGTCAACGGCTGGCTCATGAAGTTCCAGGCCGACGTGCTCGGCGTGCCGGTCGTGGTGCCTGAGGTGTCGGAAACGACGGCGCTGGGCGCCGCGTACCTCGCCGGCGTCGCCACGGGCGCCTGGAGCGAGGATGATGTGCGCTCCATGTGGAGGCAGGCCGCGCGCTACGAGCCCTCGATGTCCGCCGACGAGCGCGAGGCGTTGCTGGAGGGGTGGGCGCGGGCGGTTGCGCGGTCGCGGAGTAACGAAGCGGACCGGTCCGGGTAGAGGAGCGCAGGTGAAGCCGCAGGTCTACAAGGATCCCCGCCCCGCCGAGTACTTCGACCGCTTCCACGAGCGTCAGCGGACGAAGCGGCCGAACTGGATGTACGAGCTGGTGCGGCTGCTGCTGACGCCCTACCTGCTGCTGATCTACAGGGCCCGCTGCATCGACTCTCACCATGTGCCGCACGAGGGGCCGGTGATCATCGCGCCGAACCACTTCTCCTTCCTGGATCACTTCTTCGTGGCTGTCTACCTGCGCCGCAAGGTGCAGTTCATGGCGAAGTCCCAGCTCTTCAAGGCGCCGATGCAGGTCGTGTACCACAACGGCGGCGTGTTCCCGGTGAGGCGCGGCCACAAGGACGACGAGGCCTTCAAGACCGCGCACGCGATCCTCGGGCGCGGCGACGTCGTCGTGATGTACGCCGAGGCCGGCCGCTCGCGCACCGGCGAGCTCGGCAAGCCGCGCCACGGAATCGGCAAGCTGGCGCTCGAGTCCGGCGCCGCGGTCGTGCCGACCGCCATTGCGGGCACCGAGCGAGCGCGCAACTGGAAGCGCCTCCAGTTCCCCAAGGTCACCGTGCACTTCGGTGAGCCGGTCCGCTTCGAGCAGGTGAGCGAGCCGACGAAGGAGCAGGCCCAGGAGGCGTCCGAGATCGTCTTCGAGCGCGTGCGCCACATGCACTCGAAGCTCGTCGGCGAGGGCCGCAAGAGCGCGGTCCGCGACGCGCGCAAGAACCGGCGCACCGCGGCGGCGTAACCCTTCACGCCGCCGGTTCGCCCGGCGAACGGCGCAGCGAGGGGACCCAAGCGTCCTGCCTGGTGTCTCTCTACGACGCCCAAACCAGGACGCTTTGCGCCGCCCTCACCGCTTCACCGCTGAGGTTCGTCAAGCGGCGCGGCACACGCATGGGCGTGGTAACACTCACGACCTCCGTGCGAGCAGGGGTGCTCATCGGTGCGGTCGTGGCCGCGTTCTTCGCGTTGCCCGTGGGCGGCGCCCTTGCCTGTGACCCGCTGGACCCGTCGGCCTGCCTCCACCCGTGGCCGAACGACCACTTCACGAGGCCGGATGCGTCCAGCCCGACCGGCAAGCGGCTCGCGCTCCGCGACGACTGGATGCCGCGCAACCGGCTCGGCAAGCCGGTCAGCTCGGCGCCCTACACCTTCAGCGACGGCTTCAGCCCGGGCAACATGGTCGTCACCAAGGTGCCCGGCCTCGACACGCCTGAGGCGTTCGCGCGCACGGGAGCCGTGCCGATCACGGACATCGCGCGCTCGTACGACGCGGAGCAGCCGATCGTCGTCCTCAACGCGCGGACGCTCGAGCGCCACCTGATCTGGTCCGAGCTCGACGCGAATCCGGCCGACCCCCGTGACGTGACGCTGATCATCCGGCCGGCCGTGAACTTCGAGGAGGGCGAGCGCTACATCGTCGCGCTGCGCAATCTCCGCGGCGCGGACGGCCGTCCGCTGAAGGCGCAGGCGCCCTTCGCCGCTCTGCGCGATCGCAAGCCCAACGCCGCGATCGAGGGCCGCCGAGCGCACTTCGAGGAGATCTTCCGGACGCTCGGGCGCGCCGACATCAAGCGCAGGGAGCTCTACCTCGCCTGGGACTTCACGGTGGCGAGCCGCGAAGGGCTGAGCGGGCGCGCGCTCCACATCCGCAACCAGGCCTTCGCGGAGCTGGGCGACACCGACCTCGCGGACCTCGTGCCGGCGGGTGCCGAGCCGCAGTTCACCCAGAACCCGGACCTGCCGGACGACGTGCCGGACGAGGCCGAGGCGGACGGCCGCCGCGACCTCGGGGACTCCATCCGCATCAGCGGCCAGCTGCGCGTGCCGTGCTTCCTCGACGAGCCGGGCTGCCCGCCCGGCTCCGAGTTCCTGCTCGGCCCCGACGGCCTGCCGCAGCGCCTCCCGGGCAACACCACGCTCGCGAACGTCGTGTGCGTGATCCCCAAGAACCATCCGGGGCCGTACCGCCCGTCGCTGTACGGCCACGGCCTGCTCGGCGGCGCGGGCGAGGTCACGGGCGAGAACGTGCGCAACATGGCGAACGAGCACGGCTTCGTGTTCTGCGCGACCGACTGGACCGGGATGTCCACGCTCGACGTGCCGAACGTGCTCACGCTGCTCCAGGACCTCTCGCGCTTCCCGACGCTCGCCGACCGCGCCCAGCAGGGCTTCCTGAACTTCATGTACGTCGGGCGCTGGATGCTGAAGCGCGACTGGGGCGACGTCCCGGTCGACCGGTCGCACCTGTTCTACGACGGCAACTCGCAGGGCGGCATCATGGGAGGCGCGCTCACGGCGCTCGCCCCGGACTTCGAGCGGGGCGTGCTGGGCGTGCCCGGGATGAACTACTCGACGCTGCTGCGCCGCTCCGTGGACTTCGACATGTACGCGCACGGCGAGATCGAGGGCGTCGACACCGAGGCCGGCCTGTACGACTCCTATCCGAACGAGCTCGAGCGCCCCCTGCTGCTGTCGCTGATCCAGCTGCTCTGGGACCGCGCCGAGGCGAACGGCTACGCGCACCACATGACGACCGATCCTCTGCCGGGGACGCCGGCTCACGAGGTGCTGATGCACGTGGCGTTCGGCGACCACCAGGTGGCGAACGTGACCGCCGAGGTGGAGGCGCGGACGATCGGCGCGTCCGTGCGCTGGCCGGCGCTGGCGCCGGGCCGCCACACCGACGTCGATCCGTACTACGGGCTGCCGAGGTTCGACACCTACCCGTTCGACGGCTCGGCCTTCGTGATCTGGGACACCGGCATTCCGGCGCCGCCGGTCACGAACACGCCGCCGCGCGAGGGCAAGGACCCGCACGGCGCTCCGCGCGCGAGCCCAGCGGGGCGGCTCCAGAAGTCGGAGTTCCTGCGGCCGGGCGGCGCCGCGATCGACGTCTGCGGCGGAGCCCCCTGCGTGCCCTGACAGTCTCCGGCGCGTGATTCGACGCCTCGCCCTCCTGCTGGTGGTCGTGCTGGCGGCCGCGGCGGGCCTCCTCTTTCTGCTGCGCGACGATGGCCCGTCGTACAGCCCGCTCGACCTCGAGGACGACCCGTTCGCGTACGAGCCCGATCGCGAGGACGAGTTCGAGCGGCGCGCCGCAGCCGGGCACAGCCACGTGGTCTACGTGAAGAGTCCGGGGGGGATAGTCGCCACGGCACGGCGCGTGCAGCGCTGGCGGGACGGCATCGAGGAGGCCGCCGACGCGGCCGGCGTCGATCCAGACCTGATCGAGGGGATGGTCCTGCTCGAGAGCGCCGGCCGGCGCGACGCGCGGGCGAGCGACGACCTCGAGGGCGCCGCTGGGCTCACCCAGATCCTCGCCGAGACGGCGACCAGCCTGCTCGGGCTGGACGTCGACGTGGAGCGCAGCGAGCGCCTGATCCGCAGGCTCGGCCGCGCCCGCGGGCCGGACCAGGCGGCGCGGATACGGAAGCGCCTCGCGGCCGTGGATGAGCGCTTCGACCCCGGCAAGGCGCTCGCGGCAACCGGCCGCTACCTGAAGATCGCCATGGACGAGTTCGGCCGCGAAGACCTCGCCGTCGTCTCGTACCACATGGGGATCGGCAACCTGCAGACCCTCCTCGGCGCGTACGGCGACGAGGAGGCGAGCTACGCGCGGCTCTTCTTCGACACCGCGCCCGACAGCCATCCGCGCGCGCACCGGATCCTCACCGGTCTCGGCGACGACTCGAAGACGTACCTGTGGCGCGTACTCGCCTCGGCCGAGGTCATGCGCCTCTTTCGCGGGGACCGCGCGCGGCTGGAGCGGCTCGACCGCCTCCACACGGCCGCGCCGTCGGGCGGGCTCGTGCTGCATCCGCCCGGAGAGGAGCCGCCCGGGACGCACGCCATTCCCGGCGACCTCCGCGCCTACGGGCTCCGGGCACGGCGGCCGCAGCTGGAGCTTGCTCAGGGGGCCTTCGGGATCGCTTCGTACATCGGGCAGGGCACCCGGAGGATCTCGGGGGTGCGGCGCCCGCTCGTCCTGTCGCGAGCGAACGGTTGGCGCTTCGAGATCCGGCGCGACTACGCGAGCGGCCGCCAGGCCGAGGCGTTCCAGTACATGCTCGACCGCCTCCAGGCGCTCAACCTGATCGCGTGGGTGCGGGACCCGAAGGTCATCCGCATCACCGCGTCGCGCGAGGGCGAGGAGCTCACTCAGTAGACGGGCTTCAGCTTCTGCCATGCCTCCCAGTCGTGCCCCGGGATCACGAGCGCGTCCGGGGTCTCCTTCACGTACTGCCGGATCTCGCGCAGCGAGCGCCGGAAGAGGTGCTCGTCCGGCAGCGCGAAGGGGAGGTGGTCGTCCTCGAGCGTCTTGTGCATGAAGATCGCGTCGCCGGCCACGAGCACCTCGCCGCTCGCCGTCTGGAGCACGACGGACATGTGGCCGAGCGTGTGGCCGGGTGTGAAGGCGAGCCGCACGCTGCCGTCGCCGAACACGTCGAGCGAGCGGGCGAAGCCGGAGAACGAGTTGGCCTGCTCGGAGTCGAAGTCCACAAGCCGGTAGTCGAAGCCGTGGTCGAACTGCGAGTGCACGTAGCCCTGGCGCTGCCCGCCCTCGGTGGCGGCCTCCCACTCGACGTCCGACACCAGGAAGGTGGCGTCGGGGAAGTCCACGATGGCGCTCGCGTGATCGGGGTGGAAGTGGGTCATGATCACGACCCTGACGTCCGACGCCTGGATGCCCTTGTCGCGCAGCTGGGCGACGGCAGCCTGCTCGGGGCGCATGTCGATGTCGCGGTAGAGGAGCGCGCCCATCCGGCCGAGGTTCGAGCGCGGCTTCACCGCCACCGAGGCATGGAAGCCGGTGTCGATCAGCACCGCGCCGGCGCTCGGGTGCTCCACGAGGAACGCCACGATCGGCCCGGTCAGCCAGCGCTCCTTCGGCACGCGGACGCCGAGCGCCCTCAGCCCCGCGAGCCGCCCGTCCTCCCGGAGGAACCAGCCGGGTGGTCCCTTGACGGTCGCGGTGAGCAGGGGGTGGAGCTTCACCTTCGCTCCCTTGCGCCCGCCGGGCAGCGGCAGCTCGGCCGGGCGTGGCTCCGCGGCGGTCGTCATGAGCGCAACCCTAGCCCTCGAGTTCCTCCCAGAACGCGATCATCTCTCGCTCGAGCCGCATGCCGGCCTCCAATGCCTTGCGCGGTCCTTCCGGCACGTCATCCGGCATGGACTCGCGGAGCCGCTCGTACTCCGCGAGCCGCGCCCGGTTCGCGGGGATCTGGACCGCCGCCAGCTGAGCAGGGTCCGCGCCGAAGAAGAGCTTCAGGACCGCGGGCTCCCGCAGCTCAGCGAGCGCCCCGGTGCCCTCACTGCGCCATTCCTCGAGCGCCCGCCGCCCCTTGTCCGTAATCGTGTAGAGCCGGCGGCGCCGGCCGCCGTCCTCGCGGCGCTCCGTGACATAACCGGCCTTCGCGAGGCGCTCGGGCTCGGTATAGAGCTGCGCATGCTGGAGCGACCAGAAGTAGCCCACCGAGACGGCAACGAGCTGCTTCAGCCGGTAGGGCGTCGATTCGCCCGCCCACTCGAGCAGGCCGAGCACGATGTACGAGGTGGGGGTGAGCCTGATCTCTTGCACTAGTCCATCCTAGACGGTACAGTCTGGACCATGGCGACGACGGAAGCAACTGCACGCACCGATTACAGGCTCGGCTTCACGAGCCAGGACGAGGAGACGAGGGTGGACGGCCTCCCGGTCGCCGGTGAGCTCCCCGCGTGGCTGAGCGGCGCGCTCGTGCGGGTGACGCCGGCCCTCCTCGAGGTCGGTGGCCGCCGTGTGGCCCACTGGTTCGACGGGCTCGCGATGCTGAACAGGTTCGGCTTCGCGGACGGCCAGGTCTCCTACGGGAGCCGCTATATCGAGAGCCGCGCCTACGAGGGCGCGAAGGAGGGCGAGCTGCGCCACGGCGGCTTCGCGACGGATCCGTGCCGGTCGATCTTCAAGCGCGTCCAGCAGGTCTTCTCGCCGGACATCACGGACAACCCGAACGTGAACCTCGCGCGCATCGGCGAGCGCTACATCGCGATGACGGAGACGCCGATGCCGGTGGAGTTCGACGCCGAGACGCTGGAGACACTCGGCCACCTCGAATACGCCGACAAGCTGAAGGCGCACGTCACGACCGCGCATCCGCATCACAATCGCGAGCGCGACGAGCTCGTGAACTACGTCGCGCGGTTCTCACGCGTGAGCGAGTACGTGCTCTACGGACTGCCCGCGGGCGGCGCATCGCGGCGCGTGATCGCCCGGATGCCGGTCAAGGAGCCGGCCTACATGCACGCGTTCGGGATGAGCGGGAGCTATCTGATCCTCGCCGAGTATCCGCTCCGCGTGAACCCGCTCAAGCTCGCCTTCTCCGGCAAGCCGTTCATCGAGAACTACACCTGGCGCGGCGACGAACCGGTCAAGTTCCAGGTCTTCGAGCGCGCCACCGGGCGGCACCGCGGCACCTACGAGACCGACGCGTTCTTCTGCTTCCACCACGTGAACGCGTTCGAGCGCGGCAGCGAGCTCGTGCTCGACCTGTGCGCGTACGAGGACGCGAGCGTCATCGACTCGCTCTACCTCGACGAGACGGGCCCGCGCGGCATGCTTCCGCCGGTGCAGCTGCGGCGCTACACGGTGGACCTCGACGGCGGCGCCGTTCGCTCCGAGCCGCTGGCCGACGGCAACCTCGAACTGCCCCGCATCGACTACGGCAGGCGCAACACGCGCGAATACGCCTACGCCTACTTCACGGGGTCGAGCGAGGACTGGATCGACCGGCTCGTGAAGGTCGACGTGCGCGACGGCACGCGCTCGGAGTGGAGCGAGGGCGGCTGTTACCCGGGCGAGCCGGTGTTCGTGCGCGAGCCGGGGACCGAGGCCGAGGACGCCGGGGTCGTGCTGTCGGTGGTGCTCGACGCCCGCGCCGGCCGCTCGTTCCTGCTCGTGCTCGACGCGGGCTCGTTCGAGGAGATCGCGCGCGCCGAGGCGCCGCACCACATCCCGTTCGGCTTCCACGGGCAGTTCTTCAGCTAGCGGCTCGCGGCGGGTACGCTGCCGCCGCGTGCCCTCACGGATCTTCCAGGCCGGCCTGCTCGACGGGCAGGTCGCCGTCGTCACCGGCGGCGGGTCGGGGCTGGGCAGGGCGACTGCTTTGGAGCTGGCCGCGCTGGGCGCTCGGGTCGTCGTGTGCGGGCGGCGGGCGGAGCCGCTGGAGGAGACCGCCGCCGCGGCGGATGGTGGCGGCGTCGAGGCGCTCGTCTGCGACATCCGCGAGGAGGACCAGGTCGAGGCGTTCGTCTCGTCCGTGCTCGACCGCCACGGGCGGATCGACCTGCTCGTGAACAACGCCGGCGGGCAGTACATGACGCCCGCGGAGGACATCACTCCGAAGGGGTTCCGCACGGTGATCCGGCTGAACGTGGAGGGCACGTGGCTGATGACGCACGCGGTCGCGACGCGGGCGATGATCCCGCAGGACCGCGGCGGCAAGATCGTGAACGTCACGCTGTCCCCGCACCACGGCCTGCCGGGGATGGCACACTCGTCTGCGGCGCGGGCGGCGGTGGAGAACCTCACGCGCGTGTTGTCGATCGAGTGGGCACGATTCGGAATACGGCTGACCGCGCTTGCGGCCGGTCACTTCGGCACGGAGACGCTGCGCACGAAGTACCCGGCGGCCGTGGTGGAGGGCGTTGCCGGGACGGTGCCGCTGCAGCGGCTGGGCACCGAGGAGGAGTTCGCCTGGCTCGTGGCCTTCCTCGCTTCGCCGGCGGGCGACTACTTCTCCGGCGCCGTGCTCACCATCGACGGCGCGCGCGACAACTGGTTCGGCGCCTGGCCGCCCGGCGGGCTGACCGGCGAGGGCGGCAGGCCGCTCGCCGAGGAGCGTCGGCCAAAGGAATGACCGTCGTGCCGGAGCTCCGCACGGAGCGGCTGCTGATGCGCGGATGGCGCGACGAGGACTTCGACGCGTGGACGCGCATCCTCGGCGACCCGCTCGTGGCGCAGGGCATCGGGCACCCGACCGGGATGACGCCCGGCGAGGCCTGGCGACACATGGCGGCCATGGCCGGGCACTGGGAGCTGAAGGGGTTCGGCAACTGGGTGCTCGTGGAGCTCTCGACCGGCGAGGTCGTGGGCCGCGCCGGGCCGTATGAGCCGGCCGGATGGCCCGGCCTCGAGATCGGCTGGACAGTGGGCCGCGATCACTGGGGGAAGGGCTACGCGCCGGAGGCAGCGCGGGAGTCGGCGCGCTGGGTGCACGACGTGCTCGGCGCGGACCATTTCATCAGCGTGATCGACCCGGCCAACGCACGCTCGATCCGGGTGGCGGAGAAGCTCGGCGAGAGGCCCGAGGGAGAGTTCAGCTACGCGGGGTTCGACCTGCTCGTCTACGGCGCCGACCTGCCGCTCGGCGGTTCGCCCGGGTAGCGGGCGGGTACACCGGCGCCATGACGATGAACGATGAGGACCGCGAGCGGACGAGCATGGACGCCGGCCCGGACACGCCCGAGGACCCGCTGATCCGGCGCGAGGAGGAGGCCGCGAGGCGCGAGGCCGGGCACATCGGCGGCGACCGGCCCGAGTACGAGAACGAGGAGGGCGACCCGGCGCGCGAGCGGGACCGCGCTCTGTTCGAGGGCGGTGAGGGAGTAGAGGAAGGATTTGAGCTGGCGGAGGAGGGCCTGCGCGACGCCGCCAGCCACGCGGACAACCGCTACAACCCGGCGGACCACGACTTCGGCGACGAGGAGAGCGCCGGCGAAGGCGACGCCATCAGCGGCGAGCCGGACGAGATCGACGTGACCGAGACCGTCCGCGACCCGAAGGCCGGCCCGGGCGAGGATCCCGGCGAGGGCCCGGGAATCTCACACGACCGGTAGGGACCCCGCCCCGGTTTCGCGCGCCGGCCCGAACTGCGGCACTGAGGCAGGGACCTTCCGATGTTGACCGCGTATATGACGGTTAACTTCGGAAGGTACCCCTTCAATGCCCTTCGTTTGTTACAGGGCTAGCGCTCGAACAGGGTCGAGAGCACGACCTCGGTAACCGTCCGGCTGATCCCGTCGGTCGCGCGGATGCGCTCAAGGCAGTGCTCCAGGTCCTGGGTGTCCTCCGCCATCACGTGCAGCAGGGCGCTTGCCTCGCCGGCCACCGTGTGGGCGGACTTCACGCCCGGCTCGCCCTCCACGGCTCGCTTGATCGAGTCGGCCGGCATTCGGCCCTCG
>DASSVP010000093.1:0-28522 GCA_035705985.1 Thermoleophilaceae bacterium | reverse complement strand
GATCCGCGACAAGTGGGAGGAGCTCGGCTGGGAGACTGGCCGGCTCGGATACCCCACGAGCGACCAGCGAAAGCACGGTGACGTGCTCAGCAACGAGTTCGAGGGCGGCGCGATCGTGGCGGCCCCCGGCCAGCCGGTGGAAGTGAGGCAGCGGAGGGACTGAGCGCCCAGCGGCAGCGGCTTAGGGCGTGTGGATGCGCGACGACCGCTGATGATCTTCCGCTTACGGGTCGCGCGCGGTTGTGGCGGGTGGCGCGCCCCTAGCTCTGCGAGCGCTGGCGCGTGAGCTCGCGGCCCAGCGGCAGGTGGCCCAGCTCCAGGCCCTGGTCGGCCCGGATCACGTGCATGACGGCGTTGATCAGGGCGAGGTGGGTGAAGGCCTGGGGGAAGTTGCCCAGGTGGCGGCCCGAGCGCGGGTCGATCTCCTCGGCGTACAGGCCGAGTGGGCTCGCGTAGGAGAGCAGCTTGTCGCACAGGTCGCGGGCGCGGCGCACCTCGCCGATCTCGACAAGCGCCGAGACGAGCCAGAACGAGCAAATCGCGAAGCTGCCCTCCTCGCCCGCCAGCCCGTCGTCGGTCTCGTCGGTCCGGTAGCGCAGCACCATGCCGTCCTCGCTGAGCTCGTCCGCGATCGCGAGCACGGTCTTGATGATGCGCTCGTCGTCGTTGGGCAGGAAGCGCGTGAGCACCATCAGCAGCACGGACGCGTCCAGCGCATCCGTGTCGTAGTGCTGGGTGAACACGCCGCGCTCGTCCACGCCGTTCTCCGCGATGTCCGCCTTGATCTCGTCGGCGGCGGACTGCCAGCGCGCGGCGTACTCGAGCTCGCCGCGCATCTCCGCCAGCCGCGCGCCGCGGTCGGCGGCCACCCAGCACATCATCTTGGAGGAGGTGAAGTGCTTCGGCTCGCCGCGGATCTCCCAGATGCCGCGGTCCGGCTCGCGCCACTTCGAGAGAGCGGTCTCCACCTGCCCCTTGACGATCGGCCAGATCCGCTCGTCGAGGTGGTTGCGCGACTTCGTGTGCAGGTACATCGAGTCGAGCAGGGCGCCCCAGACGTCGTGCTGCTCCTGCCGGTAGGCGCCGTTCCCGATTCGCACCGGGCGCGCCCCCTCGTACCCCGACAGGTGGTCGAGCGTGAACTCCGGGATCTCGCCCTCGCCGTCGATCGCGTACATGATCTGGAGCTGGCCCTCCTCCTGCTCCACGATGTCCGCGATGAAGTAGAAGAAGTCGTTGGCCTCCCAGTCGAAGCCGAGCGTGTAGAGGCCCCACAGCATGAAGGTGGAGTCGCGGATCCACGAGTAGCGGTAGTCCCAGTTGCGCTCGCCGCCCGGCGTCTCCGGCAGCGAGCTCGTGGCGGCGGCGACCAGCGCGCCGGTGGGCTCGTAAGACAGCCCCTTGAGCGTCAGCGCCGAGCGCTGGAGGTGCGTGCGCCACGGGTGGTCCGGGAACGTCCCGTGATCGAGCCAGTGCTGCCAGTGGTGGGCCGTCCACACAAGGCGGTCGTACGCCTCCTCATAGGTCCCCGGCGCGGGGTGGTCGGTCCAGGAGAGCGCCACGAAGATCGTGTCGCCCTCCTTCATGAGCGTGCGCGCGGTGGCCCGCGGGCCCTCGAAGCCCATGTTGACGTCGCTCGTGAGCCTGATCTCCACCTCGCAGTCGTCGGCGCGGCAGACGGCCTCCTTGTAGCCCGGTCCCGAGTACTCCCAGGTCCCGTCCTTCCGCGCGTAGTCGAAGCGCGGCTCGCAGTCCATCGTCACCTGGATCTCGCCGTTCACGCAGCGGATCATCCGGAGCAGCACGTGATCGGCGTCGTAGTCGGTGGGCGCCCGGCGGTGGGTGTGCGAGCGCTCGCGGTCGTGATGCCATGGCCCGATGAGGAGCACGTCACGGACGATGATCCAGCCGCCCGAGGTTCCCCAGCTCGTCTCGAGCACGTTCGTTCCCGGCAGGTAGCGTCGTGCCGCCGGCACCTCCACGTCGGCCGGGCCGAGCCGGAAGTAGCCCGCGTCGCGGTCGAGGATCGCGCCGAACACGCTCGGCGAGTCGAATCGCGGAAGGCACAGCCACTCGACGTTGCCGTTCGGGGCGACGAGCGCGCAGGTCTCGCAGTCGGATAGGAACCCGTACTCCGCGATCGGCGGGAACGGGCTGGCCGTGACGCCCCGGTCCGGGGCCCACTCGGTCATAGGCGGGCGGCCGCCGCGGGATCGAGCAGGGCGATCGCGTCGCCCTCCACGAGCGAGCCCGGCGCGCGCGGGTCGGGGCGTCCCGCGAAGACGCGCGCGGCGGCCTCGGCCTTGTCCTCGCCGGTCACGAGGAAGACGACCTGCCTGCTCGCGTTCACCACCGGAAGCGTAAGCGTGATCCGCGACACCAGGGGCGCCATTCCGGGCGTCTCGACGCCCACCACGAGGCGCTCCCGCTCCCCCAGCGCGGCGTCGCCGGGGAAGAGCGAGCAGATGTGGGCGTCCGGGCCGACCCCGAGCAGGATCAGGTCGAATGCGTCGGGGCCGAACTCGCCGAGCTCGTTCTCGTACGCGGTCGCGCCGTCCTCGTGGCCGAGCTCGCCGCGCATCCGGTGCACCGTCGCGCCCTCCGCGCGCGAAAGCAGCGCGCGCTCCGCCATGCCGAAGTTCGAGTGCTCGTGGTCGGGCGGCACGCAGCGCTCGTCCGTGAACCAGAAGTCGACCCCCGACCAGTCGTCGCGCAGCTCCGCCGCGCGCTCGTACGCGACCCGCGGCGTGGAGCCGCCGGTGATCGCGACATGACCGCCGGCCGAGGCGAGCAGCTGCGCCGCCGCCTGCGCCGGGTCATCGGTAACCCTGATGTCGGCGTTCACCGCAGCATCGCCTCGGCGCAGTCGAGCGCCTGGCGGTAGGCGGGGTCCCGGAGCAGGGCCTGCCGGATCCCCTCGCCCAGGATGCCGCCCTCGCCGCGCGAGGCGCCCAGCACCGTCCAGCTCTGCTCGCCGCCCTTGCGGTCGCGCCGCCGAGCGACGAGCCCGCCCGGCCCGCGGTCGAGCGCGATCGCCATGCCCGATGATGTGCCGATCTCCACCCCCGCGAGCCCGGGCACGTTCTGCCCGCTCTCCGGGGCGAGTGTGAGGCTCACGTCGCCGCGGTGCGCCTGGAGACGGCCCTTCACGGATCCGTTCGCCGACATCAGCGTGCCCACGCCCCAGCCGAGCCGAGAGGCCAGCCAGCCCATGAAGAGCACGGCCGCGGCGGCCGAGTCCGGCCGGTGGCGCACGGTCACCGAGTCGATCTTCCCGAGCTCGTCGCGCCACCGCAGCGGGTCGAACGTCGAGGCGACGCGCTCGCGCCAGGGCGTCGTGTGCAGCCATGCGAGGTCCACGACGTAGGCGTCCTGTGCGAGCTCCTTCGCGCGCCGCAGCGCGGTCGCCGGCTCGGGCTCGTCCACGGAGTCGATCAGCACCACCTGCGAGATGTGGAGCAGCGCGTCGAGCGCCTCCGGGTGCCCGTGCGGCGCCCACGCGACCGTCGGGAGATCGGTGACCACGAGCGGGTCCACGATCGTGTCGAGCTTCGGGAGGTGCTTCTCCCCCAGCTCGACCATCACGCGCTCGCGGGCCAGGTGCGGCTCGTCGGGCCCCGCGTCGCCCGCGACCATCACGACGACCGACGCGTCGATCGTCGTCCGCCTGGGCTCGACCACGCAGAGGATCGTGCGCGAGGCGTGATAGCGCCCCACCTGCTCGAGCCGGTTCATGATCTCGCCGCGCCAGTCCCGGTCCACGACCACGACCATGTTCAGAACGCGCGCGGGTGCGTGCGCGTGGTCGCGCGCGAACTGCTTCTGGAGCAGGCAGCGCAGCGCCTCCTCGATCGCGGACGGCGTCGTGTCGCTCTCGGACCACACCGCGCCGGCGTCGGGCACCTCTGGCGCGGTCTTCGCCACTAGATCGCCCGCCAGCGGTGTCCAGGGGCGAGAATCTCGTCGGCCTCGGGCGGGCCGGGCGTGCCCGCGGCGTAGGTGGCGAGCGGCTCCTCGTCCGTGTCCCACCGCTCGAGGATCGGGTCGATGATCCGCCACTGCGCCTCGACCTCGTCGTCGCGCGTGAACAGCGTGGCGTCACCGCGCATCGCGTCCATGATCAGCCGCTCGTAGGCCTCCGGCGACTGCGACATGAACGAGGTCCCGTAGAGGAACTCCATGTTCACCGGCCGGATCCGCATCCGGCTGCCGGGGATCTTCGCGCCGAGCGACAGCGACACGCCTTCGTTCGGCTGCACCGAGAGGATCAGCTGGTTCGGCTGCACGCCCACCGAGCCCTGGGTCTGGAAGGCCATGTGCGGCACCGGCTTGAGAGTCACGGCGATCTCCGTGACCTTGCGTGCCAGCCGCTTGCCCGTGCGCAGGTAGATCGGCACGCCCGCCCAGCGCCAGTTGTCCACCTCGAGCCGGAGCGCGACGTACGTCTCGGTCTTGGAGTCCGGCGGCACGCCCTCCTCCTCGAGATAGCCCACCGCCCCCTTGCCCTCGGCCATGCCGCCGGTGTATTGGGCGCGCATCACCGCCTCCGGGGGCGGCGGCTCGACCGCGTGCAGCACCTTCACCTTCTCGTCGCGCACCTCGTCCGCCGAGAACGTCACCGGCGGCTCCATGCACAGCAGGCTGAGCAGCTGGAGCATGTGGTTCTGCACGAGATCGCGGAGCGCGCCCGCGGAGTCGTAGTAGCCCGCGCGCCGGCCGATGCCGAGGTCCTCCGCCGCCGTGATCTGCACGTAGTCGATGTAGTTGCGGTTCCAGATCGGCTCGAACAGCCCGTTCGCGAACCGGAACGCCAGCATGTTCTGGACGGTCTCCTTGCCCAGGTAGTGGTCGATCCGGTAGACCTGCGACTCGTCGAGGACCGACAGGACCTCGCGGTTCAGCTCCTTGGCCTCGGTCAGCCGCGTGCCGAACGGCTTCTCGATCACCACGCGCACGTCGGCATCCTCGTGATCGTCGAGGCCGTGCTCGCCGAGCCTCTTCACGATCAGGGAGAAGAAGCTCGGGGCCGTCGAGAGGTAGAAGATGCGGTTGAACGGGATCCCCGCCTCCTCGTCGAACTTCGCGAGCTCCTCCGTGAGGTGCGCGAACACCGCCGCCTCGTCGAAGGTTCCGGCGACGTAGCGCACCTGCTCCAGCAGCTTCTCGAGCACCTGCGGGTCGGACGGCCGGCGCGAGTGCTCCTCGATCGACACGCGCGCGGCCTTCCGGTACTCGTCGTTGTCCATCTCCGAGCGCGACACCGCGATCAGGTTGAAGCGCTCCGGCAGCGCGCCCTCGTGCGCGAGGTTGTAGATCGCCGGCAGGAGCTTCCTGTGCGCCAGGTCGCCGGTGCCGCCGAATATCACCAGCGTGGTCGGGTGGACCGGCATGCGCTCGAGCCCCTCGACCAGCGGGTTCTCCTGTTGGGCGACCGCCACGCCGCTACTCCGCGTGCGGCTCCCGCTGTGCCGACGCGTCCGCGGCCATCACGGCGTGACCGCCGAACTGGTTCCGCAGCGCGGCGTTCACCTTGGCGGCGAACTCCCCCTGGCCACGAGACGAGAAGCGCTCGTAGAGCGACGCGGTGATGACCGGCGTGGGGACGCGCCGCTCGATCCCGTCCTCGATCGTCCAGCGGCCCTCGCCCGAGTCCTCGACGTACGGCGCGATCGCGTCGAGGTCGTTGCCCTCCTGCTCGAAGGCGCGGGCGGCGAGCTCGCAGAGCCAGGAGCGCACGACCGAGCCCTGCATCCAGAGGTGGGCGATCTTCGCGTTGTCGAGCTCGAACTCGCACGCGTCGAACAGCGCGAATCCCTCCGCATACGCCTGCATCATCCCGTACTCCACGCCGTTGTGGACCATCTTCACGTAGTGGCCGGCGCCGGTGGGGCCGAAGTGGCCCCAGCCCGGCCCGTGCTCGTCCGTGCTCGGCGGCGCGAGCACGTCGAGAATGGGGCTGAGCCGCTCCACGGCCTCGTCGGGGCCGCCGACCATCATGCAGTAGCCCACCTGGAGCCCCCAGACGCCGCCGCTGACCCCGACGTCCACGTAGTTGATGCCCTTCGGCTCGAGCTGCTCCTGGCGGGCCTGGTCGTCCGTCCAGCGCGAGTTGCCCCCGTCGACGATCGTGTCGCCCTCCTCGAGCAGCCCCCCGAGCGTGTCCACGGTGCTCTGGGTGGGGTCGCCCGCGGGCACCATGATCCACACGGTCCGCGGAGCTTCCAGCTTCGACACGAGGTCCTCGAGCGAGCCGGTGCCGGTGGCCCCGTGGCCCTCCGCCATTCCTACAGCGTCCGCGTCGAAGTCGAAGACCACGCACTCGTGCTCCGAGTCGCGGTGGATGCGGTGAACCATGTTCCCGCCCATCTTCCCCAGGCCGACGAAGCCCAGCTGCATCAGATCAACCTCCTCACGGCGTCCGGCCCGCCGACCTCGATCCTCACCACGTCGAGCCCGTGCGAGCGCAGGGTCTCCATGTCGCCGAGCGCCTGCGCGTTCTTCAGGTGCTCGAACGAGTAGCCCGCCTCCGGTATCTCCACGTCCTCCGCGGCCGGCTGGTAGAGCTGGATGAACAGCCCGTTCGGCGGGCCGCCCTTGTGGTACTGGCCGGTGGAGTGGAGGTAGCGCGGCCCGTAGCCGAACGTGGTCGTGCACTTCGTGCGCTCGCGCAGCTTCTCGCGCAGCTCCGTGACGGCCGCGTCGAACTCGTCCGACGGGGTCACGTAGCCGAGGACCGCTATGTAGTGCGGCGGCGACGCCTTCTCGAGCAGCGCGTCCAGCGAGCCCGGGTCCACCTCCGGCAGGCCGCTCTCGAGGATGCGCCCGGTGTTGTCCTTCGCCTCCTGGACGTTGGGCTGGTCGAACGGGTTGATCCCCAGCGCCCAGCCGGCCACGGCGGTCGCGAACTCGGAGAAGAAGAAGATCCGGCCGAGGTCGGCCGCCCCGCCGGTCACCGACAGCGTGGCGGTCGGGTGCCCGGCGCGGCCTAGCGCCTCGATCTTCGCGTCAATGTCCTCGTCGGGCTCGTCCTCGTTCCGCAGGTACGCGAATACGCGGTCGTCGCCGTACACCTCCGGGTCGCCCAGCGGCTCGCCGGCGATCGGCAGGACGCCCCTGCCCTCCTTGCCGGTCGACTCGGCGATCAGCTGCTCCACCCACAGGCCGAAGCTCGAGATCGGCTCGGACACCGCGAAGGTGAGCTTGTCGCGCCCCTGCTGGGCGAGCTCGCCCGTCACGCAGCCGAGCCAGAGGCCCGAGTTCGACTCGGGTGAGTCGTACTGGGCGCAGTTCTGCTCCGCCACCTGGGACTGGTGCAGCATCGCCTCCACGTTCACGCCCGCCAGCGCCGCCGGGACGAGCCCGAAGTACGAGAGCACGGAGTAGCGCCCACCGATGTCCGGGTCGTTCTCGAACACCTTGCGGAAGCCGCGCTCGCGGGCCAGCTCGGCGAGCGGGCTGCCGGGATCGGTGACCGCGCAGAAGCGCGACCCGTCGCCGCCGGTCCGCTCGAAGAAGTAGCGCATGTGGG
The DNA here is from genome assembly GCA_035705985.1 of Thermoleophilaceae bacterium. Taxonomy (GTDB): domain Bacteria; phylum Actinomycetota; class Thermoleophilia; order Solirubrobacterales; family Thermoleophilaceae; genus JACVRW01. The sequence goes on along the minus strand of DASSVP010000093.1, from coordinate 20,994 downwards.
ACAGCGTCTCGATGGTCCCGCCGGACTTCGACGAGACGATGAACAGCGTCTTGTCGATGTCGATCCCGCGCTCCACCGCGAGCACGGCCCCGGGGTCCGTCGAGTCGAGCACGCGCAGGCGCATGCCGCCGGGCACCTCGCCGTAGGAGCGGCGGATCACTTCGGGGCCGAGGCTCGACCCGCCCATGCCGAGCAGCACCGCCTCCTCGAGCCCGTCCGCCTTGGCGGACTCGGCGAACTCACGCAGCTCCGCGGCGTGCTCGAGCATCTTCTCGCTGATCGTGAGCCACCCGAGCCGGTTGCCGATCTCGGGCACCCCGGGGCCGCCCCAGAGCGACTCGTCGCGCGCCCAGATGTGCTGGGCGACGTTATCGGCCTGCGCCCGGCGAATGCGCTCGATGATCGCCGGCTCGAGGTCGTCCGGGATGGCCGACTTGATCGTCTTGGGCCGGCCGGTGACGATCCCCTCGCGCGCCAGCTCGATGCCGCCGATCAGCTCGTCGAACGGGTCCACGAACTTCTCGATGCCCTCGCGCAGCAGCGTCTTCGTGACGTCGCCCATGTCGATGCCGGCCTCGGCGAGGCGCTCGAGCTCCGCGCCCGGGTCCCGGTCGGCGGTCGTGCCCTCGACCTCGAGCACCTCGGCGCACGCGAGCAGCGTCTGCATCGGCATCGTGTTCACCGTGTCGGGCGCCACGAGCGAGTCCACGTACTTCGTCTCGGGATAGAGCGGGTCCTTGACGCCGGTGGAGGCCCACAGCGGTCGCTGCACGGGAGCGCCGGCGTTCCGCAGCTCCGCGAACCGTTGGCCCAAGAACAGCTCCTTAAAGCGCATGTAGGCCGCGCGGGCGTTGGCGATCGCCGCGATGCCGCGCAGGTCCTCGCGGCCCGTCGCGGCCAGGCGCTTGTCCACCTCGGTGTCCACGCGCGAGACGAAGAAGCTCGCCACGGAGTGCACGTCGAGCGACTCGCCCGCCTCGTGCCGCCGCTCCATCCCGCGGATGAACGCCTCGGCGATCGCGGTGTACGACTCCACCGAGAACAGCAGCGTCACGTTCACGTTGATGCCGGCTGCGATTGCCTCCTCGATCGCCGGCACGCCCGCCTCGGTGCCCGGGATCTTGATCATGAGATTCGGGCGGTCGACCCGCTCCCAGTACTCCTTGGCCTGGGTGAGCGTCTTGTCCGTGTCGTGCGCGAAGGCGGGCTCGACCTCGAGCGAGACGAAGCCGTCCATGTGATCGGCCTCGTCCCACACGTTCCGAAGCACGTCGCACGCGAGCCGCACGTCGAGGATCGCGATCTCGTCGTAGATCTCCCGCGCGGAGAGGCCCTTCTCCGCGAGCTCGGCGATCTGCTCGTCGTAGTCGGTGGAGCCGAGGATCGCCTTCTCGAAGATCGCCGGGTTGGACGTGACGCCGCGGAGCGAGAGCTCGCGCTCCATCCGCTCCAGCTCGCCGCCCGTGATGAGGCTGCGGCGGATCTGGTCGAGCCAGACGCTCGTCCCGGCCGCGGTCAGCGCCGCGAGCCTTTCGTTCACTCCTGCGCCGACGCTCATACGGGCCTTCCTTTCAGGTGCGTGCGGATATCCGTTCCACCACCGCCCGGGCGCGCTGCGCGATCGCCTCGGGGGTGAAGCCGAAGTGCTCGTAGACGTCAGGCTGCGGGGCCGACTCGCCGAACGTCGTCATCCCGATCGCCTCGCCCCCGTCGCCGATCCAGGTGCTCCAGCCGAGCGGCGAGCCCGCCTCCACCGAGACGCGTGCCCGCACGGACGGCGGCAGCACGCTGTCGCGGTAGTCCTCGTCCTGCTCGGCGAAGCTGTCGAGGCAGGGCGCGGAGACCACGCGCGTGCCGATCCCGTCCTGCTCGAGCAGCTCGGCGGCCTCGGCGGCGATGTGCAGCTCGGAGCCGGTCCCGATGAGGATCAGCTCGGGCTCGTCCTTCGACGACTCGCGGAACACGTAGGCGCCGCGGTGGATCGCGTCCTCGGGGATCTCGTCCGGGTTCCAGATCGGCAGGCCCTGCCGGGACAGGACGAGCGCCGTCGGCGTGTCTTCCTGTTCGATCGCGAAGCGCCATGCGAGCGCGGTCTCGTTCGCATCGGCCGGCCTCACGCAGTACAGGTTCGGCTGCGCGCGCAGCGTGGCGAGCTGCTCGACCGGCTGGTGGGTCGGGCCATCCTCGCCCAGGCCGATCGAGTCGTGCGTGAACACCTGGATGGACGGGATCTCCATCAGCGAAGCCAGCCGCACGGCCGGCTTCATGTAGTCGAGGAAGTTGAAGAACGTGGAGCCGAATGCCCGCAGACCGTGCAGCACGAGACCGTTCACGATCGCCCCCATCGCGTGCTCGCGGACGCCGTAGTGGACGTTGCGGCCGTTGAAGTCGCCGCGCTCCACCGAGCCGCCCTCCTCCATCAGCGTGAGCGTCGAGGGCTCGAGGTCCGCCGAGCCGCTGATCAGGTTGGGCACGCGCTCCGCGGCCCACTGGATCACCTGCCCCGACGCCTTGCGGGTGGCGACGTTGCCGTCGTCGGGGCTGAACGTCGGCAGGCCCTCGTCCCAGCCGCCGGGGAGCCGGCCCTTCACGATCAGGTCGAGCTCCGCGGCCGCCTCCGGGTCGGAGTCGCGGAAGGCGGCGAGCCGCTCCTCCCACTCCTCCACCTGGGAGTGGCCGCGCGCACCGGCCTCGCGGAAGTGCGCGAGCGCCTCGTCCGGCACCAGGAAGGTCCCGTCTGTGGGCCAGCCGTAGACCTCCTTCGTGGCCTTGACCTCGTCCTCGCCGAGCGGCGAGCCGTGGGCGGAGTGCGTGTCCTGCTTGTTCGGCGAGCCGTAGCCGATGTGCGAGCGGACGATCACGAGTGACGGCCGATCGGTCTCGCCCTTGGCCTCCCCGGTCGCGCGCTCGAGCGTCTCGACGGAAAGGTCCTCGCCCACGTCCTGGACGTGCCAGCCGTAGGCCTCGAAGCGCTTGCCCACGTCCTCGCTGAACGCCATCGCGGTCTCGCCGGCGAGCTGGATGTGGTTGTTGTCGTAGAAGACGATCAGCTTGCCGAGGCCCAGGTGCCCGGCAAGCGAGCAGGCCTCGGAGGCCACGCCCTCCTGGATGTCGCCGTCGCTCGCGATCACGTAGGTGTGGTGGTCGATCAGCGGGTCGCCGCCGCGATTGAAGCGCGCCGCGAGCATGGCCTCGGCGAGCGCCAGCCCGACCGACATGGCGAGCCCCTGGCCGAGCGGGCCGGTGGTGGCCTCGATGCCATGAGCGTCGCCGTACTCGGGATGCCCGGCCGTCGGGCTGCCGAGCTGGCGGAAGTTCTTCAGGTCGTCGAGCGACAGCCCGTAGCCCGTCAGGTAGAGCGTCGAGTAGAGCAGCATCGAGGCGTGGCCGGCCGACAGGATGAAGCGGTCGCGGTCGAACCAGTCCGGGTCGTTGGCGCTGTGCTTCATGACGCGCGCGTAGAGCGTGTATGCCAGCGGGGCGAGCGCCATCGGCGCGCCGGGATGGCCGGACTTGGCCTTCTCCACCGCGTCCATCGACAGCGTGCGGATGGTGTTGATGGAGAGCTCGACGATGCCGTCGTCCGTTGTCGTCATTCGATTCCTTCGCTGGTCGTGGCCTTCGGGAACTCAGTATCGCGGTCCGGATCGATCTCGATTGCGGCGAGCACCCCCGCGCCGATCACTCCGGCATCGGTTCCGCCCTCGGCAAGCGCCACGTGAACGCGCTTCCAGAGGGCCGGGAGGACGCGCGACTCGGCCTCGCGGATGGCGCGGTCGAGGAAGAGGTCGGAGGCGCGCGACATTCCGCCGCCGATCGCGAAGCGGGCGGGCTGGAAGACGTTGACGTACGAGGCGATGCCCACACCGAGGATGCGCGCGAAGTTCTCCATGAGAAGGAGGGCGTCGGAGTCGCCCTGCTGCGCCGCGGCCACGACCTCCCGGCCGGAGACCTTGCCGTCCTCGCCGAGGCGGCTGGCGAGATGGCTGTCGGGCTTGTCGGTTGCCAGCTCGGTGGCGTCGCGCTCGAGCGCCTGGCCGGAGCAGTAGGCCTCGAGGCAGCCGCGGTTGGGGCAGTTGCCGGGACAGGGCGGGCCGTCGGAGTTCACCGAGATGTGGCCGAGCTCGGCGCCGAGGCCGTGGGCGCCGCGGAACGTCATGCCTCCGATCACCACGCCGCCGCCCACGCCGGTGCCGAGCGTCAGCATCACGAGGTCGTCCTCGCCGACGATGTGCGCCTCGGCGAGCGCGGCGCAGTTGGCGTCGTTGTCCACAAAGACGGGGACGCCGAAGCGCGTGCCGAGCTCCTCGCGAAGCGGAACCCCGGTGAGCGGGATGTTGACGCTGGTCTCCACCGTGCCGGTCGCGTACTCGATCTGCGAGGGAACGCCTACGCCGATCGCCTCAGGCTCGCCGGCCTGGGCGATCACCTGGCGCACCGCGTGCTCGAGGCCGTCCAGCAGCGCGTCCGCGTTCACGGTCACCGTGGGGTGCTCCACGGCGTGGGCCGCTTCCACCCCCTCGACGGCCGCGACGGCGATCTTCGTCCCTCCAACGTCCACTCCCAGGACCACGTCTACTCCTCATCTCCGGAAACGCGGTCCCGCAAGCTTCGCGGATTACGCCGCGTCGCGGTAAAGCGCCATCGGGTGCGACCAGCCGCCGTCCCCGCCGACCGCCTGGCGCATGCCGGCGCCGGCCTCGTGGACGTCGAGGCCGCGGTACTCGACGAATTGCGGATCGAGATGCGGCGCAAACACGATCCGGTTCGGCGGGGCGATCTGACTTGGCCGCGCTATACACGGTGAAGTCGGACAGGTGCCCCGGCCGGGGCCCTCCGTGCTCTTCGTGCACAAGACCGAGAGCATCGGAAGGTCGCCTCTCAATGCCCGTCGCTCGCAGCGAGGCGACGTGTTTGTCAATGCTCGCACCTACGATGTTCCCGGTTGAGCGACGTCGGACTGGCCCAGCTGCTTCTCGAGCGCGACCGCGAGGTCGCGTCGCTTCATGATGCCCTCAGAGACGCCGTCGAGGGAACCGGCCGGCTGGCCCTCGTCGAGGGGCCCGCGGGAATCGGGAAGAGCCGCTTGCTCGCCGAGCTCCGCACCGAGGCCGAGCGGGACGACGTGCGGGTGCTCGGCGCGCGCGGCAGCGAGCTCGAGCGCGAGTTCCCGTTCGGCGTCGTCCGCCAGCTCTTCGAGCCCGCGCTCACCGACGCCGAGGCGCGCGAGCGCTGGCTCTCCGGCGCGGCCGCCCCGGCGCGCGCGATCTTCGAGGCCGCGGACGCCGGCGCGGACGGGAGCGCGACCGATGCGAGCTTCGCAGCCCTGCACGGGCTCTACTGGCTCACCGCGAACGTCGCGGCCGACGGACCGGTGCTCCTCTCGGTGGACGACCTGCACTGGTGCGACAGGCCGTCGCTTCGCTTCCTCGCCTACCTCGTCCGGCGGCTCGAGGACATGCCGGCGCTCGTGGCCACGACGCTGCGCAGCACCGACCCGGGCGCCGACCCGGCGCTGATCGCCGAGATCGGCCAGGACCCGGCCACGCGCTCGGTCCAGCCCGGCCCGCTCAGCGGCCCCGCGGTGACGGAGCTGGTCCGCTACCGCCTCGGCGACGACGCGGACGAGCGCTTCTGCGCCGCCTGCGCGCGCGTGACCGGCGGCAACCCGCTGCTGCTCCGTCAGCTGCTCACCTCCCTGGCCGCGGACGGCGTGGAGCCGACCGCCGCGAACCTGGAGGTCGTGGCCGACATCGGCCCGCGCGCGGTCTCGCGCACCGTCCTGCTGCGCCTGGCGCGCCTCCCCGACGAGGCCGTCCGCGTGGCCCGCGCCGCGGCGATCCTGGGCGAGGGCGCCGACCTGCGGACCGTCGCCGCGCTCGCCGAGCTGGACCCCGAGCGGGTGGCCGAGTCCACCGCCGCGCTGGCGCGCGCCGAGATCCTGCGACCGGAGCCGCCGCTCGGCTTTGTGCATCCGCTCGTTCGCGACTCCGTCTACCACGAGCTCTCGCCCGCCCAGCGCGAGCTGATGCACGGCCGCGCCGCCGAGGAGCTGCGCGCGGTCGGCGCATCCGCCGACCAGGTGGCCTCGCACCTCCTCTCCCTGCCCCGGCGCGGCGAGGACTGGATCGTGGACGTGCTGACCGAGGCCGCGCGCACCGCTGCCCGCCGCAGCGCGCCAGAGAGCGCCGTCACTTACCTCACGCGCGCGCTCGAGGAGCCCCCGGCGGCCGAGCGGCGCGGCGAGATCCTGCTCGAGCTGGGCGTCTCGGGCACCAACACCTACGCGCCGCTCGCACTCGAGCACCTGCGCGAGGCCTACGAGCTGCTCGACGACCCGGGCAAGCGCGGCCAGGCCGCCTTCCTGCTCGCGCGCACGCTGATCTTCGCCGGCGGCGCCGACGACGCCGCCGCGTTCGCGCGCCGCGCCGCCGACGAGTGTCCGGCGGAGCTCGACGACGAACGCCAGGCACTCGAGGCAGTGGAGCTCACCTCGATCTACTTCGGCGCGAAGGTCGAGGGCGGCATCGACCGCCTGAGTGCGCTCCGCGAGCACGCCTTCGGCGATGGGCCCGGCGCCAAGATGCTCGCCGCCGCCACCGCCTACTCGTGCATGTGCGACGCCGGCCCGCGCGACAGGGCGGTGGAGCTCGCTCTCCACGCGATGGACGGCGGCACGCTGCTCGAGCAGGACAATGGGCTCTTCTGGATGGCGGCGATGCTCGCGCTGGCGGTGGCCGACCGCCCGGAGACCGGCCCGCTCTGGGAGCAGACGCTCGCGCAGGCCTACCGCAACGGCTCGCTCTTCTCGCGCCTGTCGATGTCGCTCTGGGACGGCGCCTTCAAGCTGACGGCCGGCGAGCTTCCGGACGCCGAGGAGTCGCTCACCACGAACCTCGAGGAGACGGAGGTCTACGGCCTCAAGGTCCCCCAGGCCATGGCCTACACGACCGGCTTCCTCGGCGGGGTCTACCTCGAGATGGGCGACGTGGAGAGGGCGCGCCAGGCCGTGGCGCAGGCCACGATCCAGCCCGGCGACGATTCCGACGGCACGAACTTCGCGCGCCGCAGCCTCGTGGGCGTGCAGCTGGCGAGCGCGGACGGCGAGGCCGCGCTGGCAGCGGCCGAGGACTACGAGCGGCACGCGGAGCGGACCAAGAACCCCGCCTGGGCGCCCTGGCGCACGCTGAAGGCGCAGGCGCTCGCGCTGCTCGGCCGTCGCGACGACGCGATCGCGCTGGCTCGCGAGGAGGTGGAGCTGGCCCGCGCCTGGGGCGCGCCGAGCAGCCTCGGCCGCTCGCTGCGTGTGCTGGGCGAGCTACTCGGCAAAGACGGCATGGCGGAGCTGGAGGAGTCGGTCGCGCTGCTCGAGCAGTGCCCCGGGCGCGTGGAGCGCGCGAGGGCGCTCGCGGCGCTCGGCGCGGAGCTCCGCCGCGCCCGCCGCCCCACGGACGCCCGCGAGCCGCTGCGCCGGGCGCTCGAGCTCGCCGAGGTCAGCGGTGCCCTGGCGCTCGCCGAGCACGCCCGCTCCGAGCTGTACGCGACCGGCGCGCGGCCGCGCTCGACCGCGCTGGACGGCGTGGAGTCCCTGACGGAGCGCGAGCTGCGCGTGGCCAGGCTCGCGGCGGAGGGCCAGACCAACCGCGACATCGCTCAGCTGCTGTACGTGACGCCCAAGACCGTCGAGGTCCACCTGACGAACGCGTACCGGAAGCTGAACATCGGCTCCCGACGCGAGCTCCCCGCGGCGCTGGCAGCGTAGGGGCGGCCGCTCAAAGTTCAGGGGCGGTGTTGGGGTTGTCCTCGATGCCAGGTCACTCGCGCGTGCCGATGCTTGGCGCATGCTGATCTCGCAGACGAATCGCTTCACCGAACTCCAGTGCCGCATCCACGGCCGGGTCCTCACCGAATCCGACGAGGCATGGAACGCCTCGCGCCAGACCTTCAACCTCACGCACGACCAGCGTCCTGCAGCCCTCATCCGGGTGGCGAACGCCGATGACGTGGCCGAAACCGTGCGCTACGCCGCCCAGCGCGGCCTGCGAGTCGCGCCTCAGGGCACCGGCCACAACGCCGGCCCGATCGACGGCCTCGAGGACGCCCTGCTTCTCCGCACGGACTCGCTCCGGGACATCGAGATCGACATCGCGGGCCGCCGCGCCCGCGTGGGCTCCGGCGTCCGCTGGGGCGCCGTGGCCGACCGGCTCGCCGGCACCGGCCTCGCCGCCCTCCACGGGTCCTCGCGGACGGTCGGGGTCGCCGGCTACTCGCTCGGCGGCGGCATCGGCTGGCAGAGCCGTAAGCACGGCCTTCAGTCCAACGCTCTCACCGCGATCGAGATCGTCACCGCCGACGGCGAGCTGCGGCGCATCGACCACGACAACGAGACCGACCTGTTCTGGGCGGTCCGCGGCGGCGGCGGCAACTACGGCGTCGTCACGGCGCTCGAGTTCGAGCTGTTCCCGACCCCCGCGGTCTACGCCGGCGCCCTGATCTTCCCGTACGAGCGGGGCTACGAGGTCATGCACGCCTGGCACCAGTACGTGTCGGCCGGCATGCCGGAGGAGCTCACGACGTGGGCGAAGCTCATGCACTTCCCGCCGATCGAGGAGATCCCGGAGCCGTTCCGGGGCCGGTCCTTCAACATCGTGCAGATCGCCTACCTCGGCAGTGAGGCGGACGGTGCGGAGCTCATCGCGCCGCTGACCGCGCTCGGGCCCGAGGTCAGCACGATGGCGCCCGTGGACGCGAGCGCGCTCAGCCACCTCGCCATGGACCCCGAGGACCCGCTGCCCTACGCGCTCACCGGCCGGACGCTGTCCGACGTGTCGAGCTCCGGCATCGACGCCCTCGTCGAGACGGCCGGGGCCGTGGGCCCGGACCTCGCGATGGTCGAGCTCCGCGGCCTGGGCGGCGCCCTTCACCGCCGCGCCCCCGGGCACGGCGCCAGCGCCACGCTCGACGGCGACTACATGCTCGTCGCGCTCGGCGGCGTCATGGACCCGGCCGCGTACGACCACGTGCTCGGCCAGGCCAGGCGCGTGTCCGAGACCATGCGCCCCTGGGACGCCGGCACTCACTACCTCAACTTCGAGGAGACGAGCGTCGACGCGCGGGTCTTCTTCGACGAGGACGCGTGGCGCACGCTGCGGGCGCTCCGGACGCACTGGGACCCCAAGGGCGTCTTCCTCGCGAACCACGAGATCAAGGACTCGTAACCCCTCCCCGTCTGGGGCGAGGCGCCGCCCTGCGCAAGCCGCGGGCGGCGCCCGCGGCGCCGCGATGACTTCACCGCCGGCTGCGGAAGTCGAGCGGCGCCTCGCCTCGCTGGCGCTTGAACGCCTTCGAGAAGGCGAACTGGTCGCTGAACCCGAGGCGGTCGGCGATCTCCTTGATGGACAGGTCGCTGAAGCGGAGCAGCCGCACGGCCTCGAGGATCACCCGCTCGAGGATCAGCTGCTTCGTCGTGCGGCCGGTGAGCCGCGTGAGGATCCGCGACAGGGCCCCCGGCGAGACGCCCAGCTCGCGCGCGTAGTGGCCCGCGTCGTGGGAGCTCGCGAAGTCGCGCTCCAGCGTCTCGAGGAAGCGCTGGTGTAGCTGGACGTCCGAGCGGGTCGCTCCTCCCTCCTCGAGCTGCGCCTCACGCCAGCGCTGCGCCCACAGCAGGCTCGCCGACAGCAGGTGGCGCCGGAGCTCCGCGGACTCGCGGTCGGCGGGGCGCTCCGCCTCCACGCGCAGCAGGTCGAGCAGCGCGTCGAAGCGCTCCGCCTCGTCCTCCGGTGGGCCGAGCGAAGTGCAGCCGGTGCCGGTGAACAGCACGCGCCGGCCGAGCTCACCCGCCAGGCCGTCCTCGAGCCAGTCGTCGTCGAAGCGGGCCACGATCGCGCGGATGTCCTCGGCGCGCTTGAACTGGTGCACCTGCCCCTTGGCTATCAGCGTGAGCGTGTGCGGCCCGAACTCGACCGGCTCGCCGTCGATCAGGTGCTGCCCGTGCCCCTCCCGGATCCAGATCAGCTCGTGGTAGGCGTGCCGGTGCGGCTCGCGCACGTCCTCGTCGGCGATCGAGCCGAGCTCGATCTCGAGGACCTGTAGCGCGTCCGCCTCGGCGGGCAGATCGTCGACGGTGGGCTCGGTCACCTCTGACATTGAAGAGAATCAGCGAATGAACCTCGACGCGTTCCCGCGCCAGCCGCTCCTCTTCGGCCCCTCGCCGGTCCATCCGCTCGACCGCCTGACGGCGCATCTGGGCGGCGCGCGCGTGTGGGCGAAGCGCGACGACGTGAACAGCGGGCTCGCGTACGGCGGCAACAAGACGCGCAAGCTCGAGTATCTCGTGGCCGACGCGCTCGAGAAGGGCTGCGACACGCTGGTCTCGATCGGGGGCGTGCAGTCGAACCACACGCGCCAGGTCGCCGCGGTCGCCGCTCACCTGGGCCTCGGCTGCGTGCTCGTGCAGGAGAGCTGGGTGGACTGGCCGGACGTGGTCTACGACCGCGTGGGCAACATCCAGCTCTCGCGGATCATGGGCGCGGACGTCCGGCTGGTGCAGGCCGGCTTCGGGATCGGCTTCAAGGAGAGCTGGGAACGGGCGCTCGCCGACGTCGAGCGCGCGGGCCGGAAGCCGTACGCGATCCCCGCCGGCGCGTCCGACCACGAGCTCGGCGGCCTGGGATTCGCGCGCTGGGCGCAGGAGGTGGCAGAGCAGGAGCGCGAGCTCGGCGTCTTCTTCGACACGGTGGTCGTGTGCTCGGTCACCGGCAGCACGCAGGCCGGCATGATCGCCGGCTTCGCCGCGCAGGAGACCGAGCGGCGCGTGATCGGCATCGACGGATCCGCCCGCACCGCGGAGACGCGCGAGCAGGTGGCTCGCATCGCGCGCCGGACCGCCGAGCTGATCGAGGTCGGTCGCGAGCTCCGTGACGACGAGATCGTGCTGGACGACCGCTACCACGCCGGCACCTACGGCATCCCGGACGAGACGACGCTCGAGGCGATCCGCACCGCGGGGCGGCTCGAGGGGATGATCACCGACCCGGTCTACGAGGGGAAGTCGATGGCGGGGATGATCGACCTGGTGAGCCGGGGGGAGATCGACAAGGGCTCGAACGTGCTCTACGCGCACCTCGGCGGCCAGCCCGCGCTGAGCGCCTACGCGGGGCTGTTCCGCTGACCTCGGAGGCGATCACGGGACCGAGGCGAGCGGCCGCCCTACAGACGTGTTGGCTGGGCGCTCGGGTGGAGGCTGCGAAGATCAGGTTCTTCCGTTCCTCCCAACCGAGCACGACGCACCGGACGCGGTCACGTGATTCCCCCCGACACAGCCATCGGAAAGGTCCGCCTGCGGGTGGCCGACCTCGGCGACCTCACGACCTTCTACGAGCGCGTGATCGGCCTGCGCGGCGTGGAGAGCGACAACGGAGTCGCGCGCCTCGGCCCCGAGGGCGGCGAGCCGCTGGTGGAGCTTGTATCCGCCCCGGACGCCCTGCCCGCGCCGAGCTTCAGCACGGGTCTGTTCCACCTAGCGGTGCTCGTGCCCGACCGCGCCGAGCTGGCGCGGTCTCTACAGCGGGTGGCGGGCGCGGGCTGGCGTCTGACCGGCGCGTCTGACCACCTCGTGAGCGAGGCGATCTATCTCCAGGACCCCGAGGGCAATGGCATCGAGATCTACCGCGACCGGCCGCGCGACCAGTGGGGCGAGGCCGGCGGTGAGCTCCGCATGGCGACGCTTCCGCTCGACCTGGAGGGCCTGCTCGGCGAGCTCGATTCCGGCGACCCGCCGGCCGAGGGCATGCCGGCCGGCACGACGATCGGGCATGTGCACCTCCAGGTGGCCGACATCCCGGCGGCCGAGGGCTTCTACAACGGCGCGCTCGGCCTCGACGTGATGGTGCGCTCCTATCCCGGCGCGCTCTTCCTCTCGGCCGGCGGCTACCACCACCACCTCGGGCTCAACACCTGGCAGAGCCTGGGGGCGCCACCTCCCCCGGACGGCGCGCTGGGCCTCGACCGCTACGAGCTCGTCCTTCCCGACGCGGCGGCGCGAGACGAGGCCGCCGAGCGGCTCGCCGACGCGGGCGGCCCCGTGCGGCTCGATGAGGGCGTGCTCGCCAGCGACCCGTCCGGGAACCGCCTGCTGCTCACCGCGCGCGGCGGCTAGCGCGCGGAGCGAGCGGCCAGTCTCATGCCTCTCGTACGACCGGACCGCGCTCGGGGTTCCGTGCGTAGCCCGTGGGGATGCAGATCGCGACCCAGATAGCGCTCGGCCTCGCCATGGCCGCCTCCGGGCTCCAGGTGGACTGGCGCGAATCCGTCGCCGTCGGGACGCCCGGGGCTGGGCGGCTCGAGCGCGGGGTAAGGCTGCCCGCGAGCGGCCCGGCCTTCTTCACCTGGGATCCGGTGCTGCGGCGCACGCCCAACCGCGGCTGGCGCCGCTGGGGCACCGACCGCCTCGTGCGCGTGCTGCTGAGAATCGCGCGTGAGCACCGCGCGGCGCATCCCCGAGCGCCCCGGATGGCGATCGGCGACCTGAGCCGCCCGCGCGGGGGCGACTTCGGGCCGCAGTTCGGCTACATCGGCCACGCGACCCACCAGAACGGGCTCGACGCCGACGTCTACTACCCGCGCGCGGACGGCCGCGAGCTGGCCCCTCGCGACGCATCCGAGATCGACCGCCGCCTCTCCCAGGAGCTCGTGGACCGCTTCGTGGCGGCCGGCGCGGAGCTGGTCTTCGTCGGCCCGAGCACCGGACTACACGGCCCCGCGGGCGTGGTAACGCCGCTCGTCCAGCACGACAACCACCTGCACGTGCGCCTACCCGCGCGCTAGGCGGGGGCGCGGCGGGTGCGAGAAGAGGCGCCACAGGGCGGCCTCCGGCATCCGCTCGACCGCGAGGCCGGCGGCCAGGCAGTCGGCCTCGAGCATCGCCACGAGGCGGGGTTCCGGGGGGAAGCGGCTGATCGCCGCGACGGTGCGCACGCGGACGGCCACGGGGCGCTCCTCGATCCACAGCACCACGACCGGCGGCACGCTCATAGGCTCGCCGTTGCGCGGGTCGGTGGTGGGCGGAGAGTCGCGCAGCTCGATCTCGAGCGGGCCGCGGCTCAGCGGCTTCGCCCCGAGGAATGCCTGCACCGCCCGCCGCTCGCCGATCACAGGTCGAAGGTAGGCCCGATCCGCGGGGGTCGCGCTCCGCAATGTGTCCATGGACGCGTCCCCGCGCCCTAGGGTGGTCGTCCATGAACCCGCATGGGATCAGGGCTTTCGCGCCTGGACGCGCCAATCTCATCGGTGAGCACACCGACTACAACGAGGGTCTTTGCCTGCCCTTCGCCGTCGAGCTCGGCGTGACGGTGACAGCGAGATTGCGAGACGGCGACGAGGTCGTCTCGGCGGACCTGGACGAGGAGGATCCGTACCTCCGCGGAGCGGTTGCGGAGCTCCGCCGCGCCGGGCTGGACGTCCCCGGCTGCGCCGTCGAGGTGTCCAGCGACCTGCCGCTGGAGGCGGGGCTGTCGTCGTCCGCCGCGCTGTGCGTGGCGCTCGTCCTCGCGCTCGCGAAGGCGGGTGGCCGCGAGCCCGACCCGGTCGAGGTCGCGCGCATGTGCTCGCGGATCGAGCGCGACTGGACGGGCGCCGACACCGGCCTGCTCGACCAGCTCGCCTCGCTGCTCGGCGAGGCGGGCCACGCGCTGCGGCTCGACATGCGCACGCTGGAGGCCACGCCGGTGCCGCTCGAGCTCGGCGAGCACCTCCTCGCGGTCGTCGACTCGGGGGCCACCCGCAGCCTCGCCGAGTCGGGCTACAACGAACGCCGTGAGGAGTGCCGGCGCGCGGCGGAGGCGCTGGGCGTCGAGTCGCTGCGGGACGCGGGCGGCGGCGAGGGCCTCCCCGCGCCGCTCGACCGGCGCGTCCGGCACGTGATCGGCGAGAACGAGCGCGTCGACTCGGCGGTCGCCGCGCTCGCCGCCGGCGACATGGCCCGGCTCGGCGAGCTGCTCGACGCCTCGCACGCGAGCCTCCGCGACGACTACGAGGTCTCGGTGCCGGAGGTCGAGGAGACCGTGATCGCCTGCAGGGAGGCCGGCGCCATCGGGGCTCGCATCATGGGCGGCGGCTTCGGCGGCTCCGTGATCGCGCTGTTCCCCCCCGCCGCGGAGCCGCCCCGCGGCGCGCTTCGCCTGTCCGCGGGTCGGGGGGCTCGCGTTGCCGTCTGCTAAAACCACCGCCGTGGACCGACGCCTCGCCTACAAGAACCTGCGCACCGGCCTGATCGCCGGGGCGATCGCCCTGATCGTGTTCGCGCTGAGCTGGGTCGTGGGGCTCGTCTACTGATGGCGGAGCAGGTCCGGGTCACCGATCCCCAGGCGGATGCGCCGGGCGAGGCGATCCACCTCCCCGGCCCGTCCTACCAGCCCGCGCTGGTGGCCTTCGGCGCGACGCTCGTGGTGATCGGCGTGGTGATCTCGCCCGTGCTCGTGGCGATCGGCCTCGTGATCACCGTGGTCACGCTGTTCCGCTGGATCCGCGACAGCCGCCGCGATACCTCAGAGCTGCCGCTCGAGCACTAGAGCCATGGCTGCGCGCCGGGCACCGCCCGGCGCGCAATGCCCACTACGCGCTCTCGGCCACGTCACGCGGCAGCTCGGACGTCGCGCCGTCCTTCACCCAGCAGCGGACGATGTCGCGCATCGAGAGCACGCCGACCATCTCCCCGCCGTCCACGACGACCAGGTGGCGGAAGCCGCCGCGCACCATCGCCTCGGCGGCGCGCTCCAGCGACCAGTCGGGCGACGCGAACGTGATGTCGGCCGACAGGTGGTCCCTCACGAGCTCGGTGTCCGGATTCTGGCCCTGGCCGACCGACTGGAGCACGTCGCGCTCGGTGATGATCCCCGGGCCCGGCTGCTCGGGATCGAGGACGACCGCGGCTCCCACCTTGCGGTCTGCCATCGCGCGGGCGGCGTCGTGCAGCGTCGCACCGGGATTGACGGTCACCACCGCGCTGCTCATACCGGTCCGAACCTGCATGGAAGCCAATCTAACCGATGATCCGGGCGGGAGCCGCGCGCGTATATGAGTACGTGCGGGCAACCACGGTGCAGCGTCGGCGCGCTCTCTATCGCGAGGCACGCGAGGTGCTCGCGCGGCGCTTCGGCGAACCGGACCTGGCCCTCGCCACGGTCGCCCACGAGATCGCCACCTCGCGCCGCCAGCTCCAGCGCGCCTTCGCCGAGGCCGGGGGCACGAGCTTCAGCCGCGAGCTCCAGCGGATCCGCATGGTGCGCGCGGCCCAGCTGCTAGCGGACGGGTCCCTGCCGGTCCACAGCGTGGCGGGCGCAGTGGGATACCGACAGGCCGCCCAGTTCGCCAAGGTGTTCCGCAGGCACCACGGGGAGCCGCCCTCGGCGTTTCGCCGCTCGGATCGCCTTGCCGCTTGACTAGCCAATAAACTCGCGCGCCGTGACGGAGAGGGAGCGCGTTCAGACGGACGAGGCCGAGGGCCCGCCCGAGACGGATCCGCGGATCGAGGGCGAGAAGCACCCGGTCGCCAAGATGATCGGCATCGGCCTGCTCGCGTCCCTGGTCGGCATCGCGATCACGCTCCTGATCGACTGGTTCCCGGAGGACGCCGCGGGCTCTGCCAACCAGATCGACACGCTCTACGACGTCCTCCTGATCTGCTCCGTGCCGATCTTCGTCCTCGTGATGACGATCGCGATCTACTCCGTGGTCCGCTTTCGCGCGAAGCCCGGCGACATGGGCGACGGGGCCCCGATCCACGGGAACACGAGGCTCGAGGTCATCTGGGTCACGATCCCGTTCATCATGGTCACCGCGCTGGCGATCTACGGCTGGGTCGTGCTTGACGACATCGAGGCCAAGGCCGGCAACGCGATGCGCGTCAACGTGACCGGCCAGCAGTTCACGTGGACGTTCGAGTACCCCTCGGAGGAGTTGAAGACGAGGGAGCTGGTGCTGCCGGTGGACCGCCCGATCGAGTTCAGGGTCAGGACGAACGACGTGCTCCACTCGTTCTGGGTCCCGCAGTTCAGGCTGAAGACCGACGCCGTGCCGGGCCTCACCACGGAGCTGCGCCTCACGCCCAACAAGGAGGGGCGCTACGAGGTCGTGTGCGCCGAGCTGTGCGGCCTCGGCCACTCCACGATGCGCCAGTTCGTGCGCGTCGTCCCGGCCGGCGAGTTCGACTCCTGGGTCAGCCGGCAGAAGGAGGCGGCCGGCGGCGGCGCGGGCGGAGCAGGCGGCGGCGACGGAGGCGGCGAGCCCGCCGGGGAGCAGGGCGCCGAGGAGGGGGCCGCGGGCGCCCCGGGCGAGCAGATCTTCACGTCGGCCGGCTGCGCGGGCTGCCACGCCCTCGCCGCGGCCGGCTCCGACGCGGACGTGGGCCCGAATCTCGGCCAGCTGAGCCAGGCGGACGCGAACGAGGAGTTCATCCGGCGCTCTATCGTGGAGCCGGATGCCGACGTCGCGCAGGGCTTCAGCGCCGACGTGATGCCCGAGAACTTCGGTGAACAGCTGTCGGACGAGGAGCTCGACGCACTCGTGAAGTACCTTCTGGAGGCCCAGGAATGACGTTGACGCACAGGCTTTTCGCACCCGGCTGGTACCGCGCCATCCTCGGCTTGGTCCTCGGCTTCGCACTCGGCATGGGAATCGTCGTGGCGGTCCGCGCTGCCTACGGCTGGGATCCGATCGTCGACTGGGACGCGATCATCACCGTCGGCGCCCTGGTCGCGGCTCCGCTGGGCTACCTCGTCGGCATCGGCTGCTTCGACTACTGGTTCCGCTGGGCGTCTGGCGCGCCCACGGTCCCCGAGGACCACTCGGGCCACGGCGCTCACTCCTGGCGCGACTACTTCCGCGTGAACACCGATCACAAGGTGATCGGGATCCAGTACATCGTGACGACGTTCTTCTTCTTCGCGGCGGGCGGCCTGATGGCGATGCTCATGCGCGCGGAGCTCGCCCAGCCCGGGACCCAGTTCGTGGACCCGAACACGTTCAACGGGCTGTTCTCGGTGCACGCCTCGCTGATGATCTTCCTGTTCATCATCCCGGTGTTCGCGGGGATCGCGAACTACGTCATCCCGCTCATGATCGGCGCGCCGGACATGGCGTTCCCGCGCCTGAATGCCCTGTCGTTCTGGATGCTCCCGATCGCCGGCGTGATGATGCTGGCGTCCTACTTCGCCGAGGGCGGCGCCTTCGCGACCGGCTGGACCGCGTATGCCCCCCTCTCGACGGACACCCCGATGGGCCAGCAGTTCTTCACGGTCGGCGTGCAGTTCGCCGGGGCGTCCTCGATCGCCACCGCGCTGAACTTCCTGGTCACGATCATCACGATGCGCGCGCCCGGCATGACGTTCTGGCGCATGCCGCTGCTCGTCTGGGCGAACTTCACGACCTCGCTGCTTGTGGTGATCGCCACCCCGTTCATCGCCGGCTCGCAGTTCTTCGTGCTGCTGGACCGGTCGCTCGGGACGCACTTCTTCGACCCCGCGGCGGGCGGCGACGTGCTCATGTACCAGCACGTCTTCTGGTTCTACTCGCACCCGGCCGTCTACATCATGATGCTGCCGGGCTTCGGGATCATCAGCGAGGTCATCTCGACGCACGCCCGTAAGCCGGTCTTCGGCTACCGGATGATGGCGTTCTCGCTCGTCGCGATCGTGATCCTGGGCTTCACCGTCTGGGCTCACCACATGTTCGTGTCCGGGATGCAGAGCTGGATCCGCATCCCGATGATGATCACGACGATGCTGATCGCGGTGCCGACCGGCATCAAGATCTTCTCCTGGCTCGCGACGCTGTGGAGGGGCGTGATCCATCTGCGCACGCCGTTGCTGTTCGCGCTCGGGTTCATCACGATGTTCACGCTCGGCGGGATCAGCGGGATCATGCTCGCCGTCGTGCCGTTCGACATCCACGTGTCGGACACGTACTTCATCGTGGCCCACATCCACTACGTGCTGTTCGGCGGCTCGGTCTTCACGATCTTCGCCGGGATCTACCACTGGTTCCCGAAGATGACCGGCCGGATGTACGACGAGAGCCTCGGGCGGCTCCATTTCTGGATCTCGTTCGTGTTCTTCAACCTCACCTTCGGCCCGATGCACTTCGTGGGCATCGACGGCATGCCGAGGCGGGTGGCCGACTACGCCGAGCAGTTCGCCACGTGGAACGTGATCATCTCCATCTCGGCGTTCATCTTCGGCGCGTCGTTCTTCATCTTCCTCTACAACATGATCGCCTCGTGGCGGCACGGCCCGCTGGCGGAGGGCAACCCGTGGCGCGCGCACTCGATCGAGTGGCAGGTCTCCTCGCCCCCGCCGGTCTTCAACTTCGACGAGATCCCGACGGTCGTGGGCGGCCCCTACGAATACGGCATCCCGGGAGCGGTGCACGCGGTGTTCAAGGACAAGGCGCCGGCCACGGCGGGCACGGGCGCCGTGCCTGCGCCGGTGGGCGGCGGCGGCGCGCCGCCGCCGGTTGACCCATGAAGCGGATCCTCGTAGTCGCCAACGAGACGGTGGCCGGCAAGCCGCTGATCGACGCCGTGAGCCGGCGCGCCGGCGGCGACAGCGTGCAGGTGCACGTGATCAGCCCGCAGAACCAGCCGAAGCACGGCTACGTCATCTACGACGAGCACGTGCGCGAGGCGGCCCAGAACCGCCTCGAGATGACGCTCGCGCTGATGCGTGAGGCCGGGCTCGAAGCCGACGGCGAGGTCATGGACCCCGATCCGTACTCGGCCGTGATGGACGCGCTCGGCGAGGAGGACTACGACGAGATCATCATCTCCACCCATCCCGAGACGCGCTCGGGCTGGCTGCGCCAGGGCCTCGTGGATCGCGTGCAACGCGCGGCGCGGCGCCCGGTGGAGCACGTGGTGGTGGACCTCGACGCCGAGCGCGACGACGTGAAGCGCACGCTCGTCGTGGCGAACCAGACGGTGGGCTCCCGCCCCCTCCTGGACGCCCTGAAGCGCAAGGCCGAGGACGAGCCGCGCCGGTTCATCGTGATCTCGCCCCAGGCCGACTCGCCGGACGAGGGCGATCCGCACGATCGCCTCGCATCCACGCTGAAGGAGCTCTCCGACGCGGGCCTCCCCGCCATCGGCCAGGTGGAGCATCACGACCCGTACACCGCGATCCAGAACGCGCTCCAGTTCTACGCTCCTGACGACATCGTGATCTCGACACTGCCGGAGACGCGCTCCGGGTGGCTCCGAAATGACCTGATCGGGCGCGTGGAGGCGAGCACCGGGAAGCCGGTCGACCACGTGGTGGCCGAATAATGGAAGCCGCCACCGCACACGCCGAGCACCATCACGGGCCGCCGGCGGCGAACGTCTCGTCGCGGGTCGAGGCCCAGTTCCTCGGGATGCTGCTCTTCATCATCTCCGAGGTAATGCTCTTCGGAGCGTTCTTCACGGCCTACTTCTTCGTGAGGGTCGTGGCGGCGGACGACTGGTTCCCGATCAACGAGGCGGAGCTGCCGAAGCTGATCGCCGGCGTGAACACGGCGATCCTGATCTCGTCGAGCTTCACGATGCACTGGGCGCTCGAGGGGGCGCGCAACAACAACCGCAACGCCCTCCGGGTCGGGCTGCTCACCACGGCGCTGCTCGGGCTCTCGTTCCTCACGATCCAGGTCAACGAGTACGTCCACCTGGGCTTCGCGCCGCACGACCACGCGCAGGGCACGATCTTCTACGGCCTGACCGGCCTGCACGGCGCCCACGTGTTCGTGGGGCTCACGCTGCTCACCTTCGCGACGATCCGAGCCTTCCGCGGCCACTTCACGCCGAAGGAGCACCGCGGCGTCGAGGTGCCGGGCATCTACTGGCACTTCGTCGACGTCATGTGGGTCTTCGTCTACTCAACCGTCTATCTCCTGTAGTCGCGTGCTGAACCCGCTGCGCTCTGAGCAGGAGGCGTTCCGCTTCCTGCTGTACGTCGTCGTGGTCGCGGCCGTGGTGCTGGCGATCGTCTTCGCCGTGCGCGCGCTCACGTGACGGATCGCGACCTCGCCGAACAGGCCGCACGAGCGGCGGGTGAGGTTCTGCTCGGGTACTTCGGGCGCGAGCCGGAAGGCCTGGCCTCGAAGACATCCGTGACCGACCCCGTCTCCGACGCCGACCGGGAGGCCGAGCGGGTGATTCGCGAGCTGCTGACCAGCGAGCGCCCGGACGACGGCCTCGTCGGTGAGGAGGGAAGCCGTTCCCCCTCGGCAAACGACCGCACCTGGATCGTCGACCCGTTGGACGGCACAGTGAACTTCCTGTACGGGCTTCGTACCTGGGGCGTGAGCATCGCTCTGCAGGACCAGGACGGCCTTGCGGTCGCCGTCGTTCACAACCCCATCGACGACGAGTGCTTCACGGCGCAGCGCGGTGAGGGGGCGGCGATGAACGGAACCGCGATCCATGTGACGGAGTGCTCACAACTTGGCCAGGCCATGGTCGGGACGGGCTTCTCGTACGAGGCGCCCCGGCGCGCCGAGCAGGCGCGGCTGCTCGTGGAGCTGCTCCCGGCGGTCCGGGACATCCGCCGCCCCGGCGCGGCCGCGCTCGACCTCGCCTACGTGGCGGCCGGCCGCGTCGACGCCTACTACGAGCGCGGCGTGAAGCCCTGGGACGAGGCCGCCGGGCGCCTCCTCGTGAGCGAGGCCGGCGGCACCCTCGCCGATCTGGAGGGCGAGCCGCACGGCGTGATCGCCGCGGCCACGCCTGAGCTCCTCGGAGAGCTCCGGCCGCTGCTCAGCTAGAGACATACAGCACTAAATAAGGGGTTTAGAGGTCGCGGCCGGTCGGCGCGCAAATCGACGATCGCGTTTTGTTCTCGTGTTCTGGGTAGGCCAAGTGAGTACGGAAGCCCAGATACCCACGGAGGGGTCACATGACGAAGCACCGTCTCACCACTGCAGATATCGAAGGTCTCTCGGCCGTCGAGCTGCCCGAGCGCAACCTGTTCG
>DASSVP010000092.1:0-3474 GCA_035705985.1 Thermoleophilaceae bacterium | reverse complement strand
CCGCGCCAAACGCTCAAGGCCCATGAGCTCTGGGACCACATCGCCTACGCCGCCTGGTCGTGCGCCGACCCCGGCGTTCAATTCGACACGACGATCAACGAGTGGCACACCTGCCCGGTGTCGGGTCGCATCAACGCGTCGAACCCGTGCTCAGAGTACATGCACGTCGACGACTCGGCGTGCAACCTCGCCTCGCTCAACCTCATGAAGTTCCGCCGCGCCGACGGCACGTTCGACGTCGACGCGTTCGAGCACGCCGTCGACATCGTGATCCTCGCGCAGGAGATCGTGGTCGGTCCGTCGAGCTACCCGACCGAGCAGATCGGCATCAACGCGCGCGCGTTCAGGCAGCTCGGCATGGGCTACGCGAACCTCGGCGCGCTCCTGATGGCGAACGGCCTGGCATACGACTCGGACGAGGGCCGGGCGCTCTGCGGAGCGATCACCGCGCTGATGACCGGGCGCGCCTACCGCACGTCGGCCGAGGTCGCCGGCGCGCTCGGTCCGTACGAGCGCTACGAGGAGAACCGCGACCCGCACAACCTCGTGATGCGCAAGCACCGCGACGCGGCGTACCAGCTGAACGAGTCGCTCACGAACGACTCCGATCTGCTCTCGGCCGCGCGGCGCGCGTGGGACGAGGCGGTCGAGGTCGGCGAGCGCAACGGCTACCGGAACGCGCAGGCAACGGTGCTCGCTCCCACGGGGACGATCTCGTTCCTCATGGACTGCGACACCACCGGCATCGAGCCCGACTTCTCGCTCGTCAAGTTCAAGGAGCTCGTGGGCGGCGGCCAGATGACGATCGTCAACCAGACGGTGCCGCTGGCGCTCGAGACGCTCGGCTACTCGCAGTCGGAGATCAAGCAGATCGAGGCGCACCTCGCGGAGCGCGGAACGATCGTCGGCGCGCCCGGCCTGAAGGACGAGCACCTGCCGGTGTTCGACGTGGCCGTGGGCGAGCGCGCGATCTCACCGATGGGCCACGTGAAGATGATGGCGGCGGCGCAGCCCTTCATCTCGGGCGCGATCTCGAAGACGGTGAACCTGCCCGAGTCGGTGACGGTCGAGGACATCGCGGGGATCTACACCGAGGGCTGGAAGCTCGGCCTGAAGGCGCTCGCGATCTACCGCGACGGGTCGAAGACGGCACAGGCGCTGAAGACCGACGGCGGCACGAAGACCGCGGAGGAGGCGGTTGCCGAGGCTGCGATCGAGCCGGCGCGCGCGGTGCGGCACCGGATGCCGACGGAGCGCCAGTCGCTCACGCACAAGTTCAACATCGCGGGCCACGAGGGCTACATCACGGCCGGCGAGTACGAGGACGGCACGCTCGGCGAGATCTTCCTGACCGACATCGGGAAGGAGGGCTCGACGATCAAGGGCATGATGAACGCGTTCGCCACGGCGATCTCGCTCGGCCTCCAGTACGGCGTGCCGCTCGAGACGTTCGTGAGGAAGTTCGCGTACGTGCGCTTCGAGCCGGAGGGGATCACCCGCAACCCGGAGATCCCGTTCGCGAAGTCGATGCCCGACTACATCATGCGCTGGCTGGCCTCCCGCTACGGCGACGCCGACCTGCACGAGGAGCTCGGCATCCTGACCGCCGAGATCCGCGCGCGGAAGGCGGCGGAGAACGCGATGCCGAGCGAGGACACGGCGGGACCGGCGGAGCCGGCCAACGGCGGGAACGGCGGCAAGGGCCACGCGAACGGAGGCACAGGCGAGGCCACGCCGAAGCCCCCGACCGCGGCGCTCACCGACGAGCCCCCGACCGTGCCGGCGAAGCTCCAGGGCCTGGAGCTGGGCCCGGCCTGCGCCCAATGCGGCGGCATGATGCAGCGAACCGGCTCGTGCTACACGTGCTCGAGCTGCGGCAACAACACCGGCTGCGGCTAGTCGTCGCAGCCGGCCGCCTTCAACGCCTCGCGGTGGTCCTGGTACCACTGGAAGCGCACCGCGAGGCCGTCGCGGATCGTCCATACGTAGCCGTGCTCGCCTTCGAGCCGGATTCCGCTCGCATCGCCTGAGGCGGTGTAGCGCCCGAGCACGACGACGTCCTCCCCGCCGGTGTCGATCACGCGGTCAATGCGGAACTGGAAGTCGGGATAGGTCTCGCGCACCGAGCCGAACGCGCCGCTGCCCACGCGCGTCCCCGGCTCCACGGCATAGCTCGGGTTGACGTACTCCATGTCCTCGGCGAGGAACTCGCGCACGGACTCCTGTCGTTCCCACGCCTCGTGGATCCGGCGCACGAGCTCGACGTTCTCCCGCGACACGGCCCCAGTATTCCCCAGTGCCGTGTCGCCGGGCGGTTGGGCTAGCGGACGCGCGGGAACAGCTGTCCTCGCACCGCTCCGTTCGGAAAGTCCCCGGTGTGCACGTTCACGTAGAAGCGACCGGGGTTCTCCCTTAGGCCGCGGGCGATGTCGCTCGGGATCTCCATGCAGTCACCCGATTGCCCGGGGTTCCCGGCCAGCGGGTGCTGCAGCGGCACCACGATCGGGCCGGCCACGCTGCGGATCCCGCGGTGGATGTGGGCGGCGACCGGTGTGTTGATGTTCTTGACCTGGATGCCGTAGCAGAGCATCGTGCCGTCGAGCGTCGCGCTGAAGGAGCCGCGGCCGTTCAGGTCGCCGGTCCCGCGGGTGCCCTGGGCGTCGACCTCCTTGACCCCCGTCAGCACCGCGAAGTGCACGCGGTCGCGGGCGGTCTGGCTATCACCCGCGTTCTGCGCGACCACCGTGCCGATCATCGCGAGCACAAGCCCGGTCGCGGCCGCCACTGCCACTGCCAGGTGCATACGGCGCATGTCGTTCCCTCCAGTCCGCTTGCGGTGGGTGGGGATACGCATGGGGCTTGTCAGCCGCGCATCGGAGGAGTGAAATTGGCGCATGAGCACTCATGAGGCGGGCGGGGCAGTGCCACCGACAACAGATCGCGAAACGGGCGGTCGCTCGACGCTGGGAACGCTTGCGCTCGCGCTGACGACCCTGTCGATCATCGCGTTCGTCGTGCTGGTCATCGGGTCGATCGCCGACTGGAAGGGGTTCAGCGACGACCCGGACGACAACAGCACGTTCGCGGACATCGTCTGGACCAGCTTCGCGCTGGGCGGGCTACTCGCGCTCATCACCGGAGTCATCGCGTGGATCCGCGGCCGCAGCCGCGGCCTACTCGGTGACGTCAAGGCCGGTCAGATGGCGGTGGGCTGGGTCGTCGTGGCCGTGCTGCTCAGCCTGATCGTCTCGGCGCTCGACTAGACCGCAGCGGGCCTACGACTTGCCGACCCGGCCGGGCGGCACGCCGCCGTGGCCCGGTGGGATTCCCCCGCGCCCGGGCGGGGTGCCGGCCCCCGCGTGAGGCGCCGCGCCGTTGCCCGCGTGGCCGCCCACCCGCCCGGGCGGGGTGCCGCCCTTCCCGGGCGGTACTCCGCCGTGGCCCGGCGGGCAGTCGCCCGGGCCGCCTCCACCG
>DASSVP010000091.1:0-14877 GCA_035705985.1 Thermoleophilaceae bacterium | reverse complement strand
AGGGCCTCCTTGGCCCTCTTGTAGCTCGAATGCGCCTGGCCGCGGAAGCCCTTGGTCCGCTCGAGCGTGGCACGCCGCTTCTTGCGCGCGTGAACTGACCGCTTGACCCGGCTCACTTGTGCATCAGCTCCGTGACGCGCTTGTGGTCAGCCTCGGCTACGACGACCGGCCGGCCGAGGTGGCGCTTACGCTTGGCGCTCTTCTTCCCGAGGTTGTGGCTCGTGAAGGAGTGCCGTGCGAGCAGCTTGCCCTTGGCCGTCTTCTTGAAGCGCTTCTTCGCGCCCGAATGGGTCTTCATCTTCGGCATCGAACGGTGTATTGAAGCAGACGCCCCCGCAGTGCCGGGCGGCAAGCGCCACGCTCACAGCGCCGCGCTCCCGATGGCGAGCGGCCGCACCACGGGCGGCATGCCGCGCCACCTGCCGCGTGACACGCCGCCCAGCGCGAGCCCGCTCAGACCCAGGAGCTCGAGCGTCGGCCGGTTGCAGCGGCACCCGTCGCCGAACGCCTTCCAGGGCCGCTCGAGCCGGTCCTGCCAGCGCGCCCAGCGCTCGTGGTCCGACCGCAGATGCTCGATGAAGAGCAGCCGGCCGCCCGGTCGCAGCACACGTTCGATCTCGGCGATCGCCCGCTCCGGGTCCTCCACCGTGCACAGCACCATGGTCGAGACGACGGTGTCGAACGAGTCGTCGGGGAACGGCAGCTCCTCGGCGGCGGCGCGGTGCACCAACCCGCCGACTCCGTCGCGAGCCAGCCTCCGCTCGAGCGCTCGCGCCATCGCCTCCACGGGCTCGGTGAGCACCAGCTCGCAGACGGCCGCCGGGTAATGGCGCAGGTTCAGCCCCGTCCCGGCGCCGATCTCGAGCACACGGCCGCCGGCGCCTTCGAGCAGCTCCGCGCGGTGGCGCTCCATGCCACGGCGCTCGCCGAGCCAGAGGAACGGGTCGTACAGACGTGCTGCGATGCGGTGCCAGAGGTTCATGCCCCGATTGAACGCCCGGCGCAGCGCCCCGACTTCGCCGAATCCGGCCATTCGCGAATGGCCGAAAGCGGCCAGGCGTCAGATCAGTCCGCGCCGCGCCGCGTGCGCCACCGCCGCCGCTCGCGACGGCTGGCGCAGCTTCGCGCGGATGTTCGCCACGTGGCGGTGGACGGTGTGCTCGCTCAGGACGAGGCGCTCGGCGATCTCCGCGTCGCTCAGCCCGTCGGCCACCAGCCGGAGAACCTCGATCTCCCGGGCGCTCAGCTCGCCGGCGACGCCGGCCTCGACCGGTTCCCGCCCGTCCAGGAAGCGGCCCACGGCGGCCGCCACGGCCGCCGCGTCGCCTCGCCACGGCAGGTGCTGGGACCCGTCCAGCATTTGAAGGCGCGCCCCCGGGATCGTCGCCGCCAACTCCTGGCCGCATGCGGCCGGGATCGCCCGGTCGTCGCGCCTATGCACCACAAGCGTCGGGGCCTCAATCTGTGGCAGCTCCTCGCGCACGTCCACCGAGTACACGAAGCCGAGGTGCTCCGCCGCCGCCTCCGGGCTCGCGGCCTCGCGCTGGAAGCGAGCGAAGTCGGCCAGCTCCTCACCGGTCGCCTCCGGCAGGAACACGTCGGCCAACAGCCGCGACCCCACGCCCCAGTGCGAGCGAACCGCCGCGAGGATCGCGTCGCGCGCCTCCCGGCTGGTGACCTCGTCCCCCGCGGGATAGCCGCCATACAGCACGAGCGCCTCCACGCGGGCCGGCAGCCGCGACGCGAACGCCACCGCCACGCACGCGCCGCTCGAGATCCCGAGCAGCGCCCCGCGCTCCACCCCCGCGTCGTCCATCACCGCCTCCAGCGCCAGCAGCTCGCCTTCCAGGCCGAGCTTGGCGCCATCCGACATGCCGGCACCCGGTGGGTCGTAGCGGATCACCGTCCGCTGGGTGGCGAGCGTCTCGAGGAAGGAGCGGAATGCGGGCTGCTGCCAGTCGAGCTCCAGATGGCTGACCCACCACGCCGGCAGCACCAGCGGCGGGCCACTCCCCACGGTTGCGTACGCGATCCCGGAGGGAGTGAACCGGATCTCCTGCAGCTCAGCCCTCCGCCGCGGCGGGAGCGTCGGCCGGCGGTGCCTCGGCCGCCGGCGCCTCGGGCACCTGGCCGTCCTCGTGCTCGGCCTTCTTCTTGCTCGGCGCGAGCAGCATCGTCATGTTGCGGCCGTCCTGCTGGGGCGCCTGCTCCACCGTGCCGAGTTCTTGGACGTCCTCGGCGAGGCGCATCAGGAGCCGCTCGCCGCGCTCGGGGTGGGTCTGCTCGCGCCCGCGGAACATGATCGTGACCTTCACGCGGTCGTCGCCCTTCAGGAAGCGAACCACGTGGTTCTTCTTGGTCTCGTAGTCGTTGTCCGCGATCTTCGGGCGTAGCTTGATCTCGCGGACGTTGACCTGCTTCTGGTGGCGGCGCGCCGCCTTCGCCTTCTGCTCCTGCTCGTACTTGTACTTCGAGTAGTCGAGCACGCGGCAGACGGGCGGGCGAGCGTCCGGCGCGACCTCCACGAGGTCCAGGTCGCGCTCCTGCGCGTAGCGAAGCGCCTGCTGGGTGTCGACGACACCGATCTGGTTGCCGTCCTCGCCCACCAGGCGAACCTGCGGGACCCGGATGCGCTCGTTGATGCGGGTCTCGTCCCGCTCCGGCATGCGCCGATCGAACTTACGAGGGATCGGCACTAGGTAAGGCTATGTACGCGCGTCAAGCGGTCCGCAGAGAGGTTCGGGTCATTCCCGAGCGAGTATAGCGGCGCTCAGCGAGGCGGCGAAGTCCTCGACGGAGCTCGCTCCGAGGTCGCCCTCGCGGTGCTTTCGGACCGCAACCTGGCCCTCCGAGGCCTCGTTGTCGCCCACCACGAGCATGTACGGGATCTTGTGCAGCTCGCCGTCGCGGATCTTCTTCCCGATCGACTCCGTGCGCTCGTCCACCTCGGCCCGGATGCCGGCGTCGCGCAGCTTCGCGGCCACCTCGCCGGCGTAGCTGCGGTGGCGGTCGGCGATCGGCAGCACGCGCGCCTGGACCGGCGCCAGCCAGAGCGGGAACTCGCCGCCGTAGTGCTCGATCAGGATCCCGATGAAGCGCTCGAACGAGCCCATGAGGGCGCGGTGGATCATCACCGGGCGGTGCTCCCGGTTGTCCTGGCCCATGTAGGTGAGCTCGAACTGCTCCGGCATGTAGTAGTCGCACTGCACCGTCCCGAGCTGCCACGAGCGGCCGATCGCGTCGGTCATGTGCAGGTCGACCTTCGGGCCGTAGAAGGCGCCGTCGCCCTCGTTCAGGTCGTACTCGAGCCCCTGGTTCTCGAGCGCCTGCTGGAGCGCCGCCTCCGCCTTGTCCCACATCTCCTCGGAGCCCACCCGTTTCTCCGGCCGGGTGGAGAGCTCGAGCCGCGGCTCGAAGCCGAACTGGTCGTAGATGTAGAAGCCGAAGTCGAGGCAGCGCACCACCTCCTCCTCGATCTGGTCCTCGCGGCAGAACACGTGAGCGTCGTCCTGGGTGATGTGGCGCACCCGGAGCAGCCCGTGGAGCGTGCCGCTCGGCTCGTGGCGGTGAACGAGGCCCTGCTCGGCGTAGCGGATCGGGAGGTCGCGGTATGAGCGCAGGTCGCGCTTGTAGATCTGGACGTGCGCGGGGCAGTTCATCGGCTTCAGCCCCATGGGCCGGTCCTCCACGTCCGTGAAGTACATGTGGTCGCGGTAGACGTGCCAGTGGCCCGACTTCTTCCACAGCTCGACGTCGTACAGGATCGGGGTGCGGACCTCGGTGTAGCCGCGGTCGACGTTCGTGGTCCGCCACAGCTTCGTGAGCTCGTTCCAGACGTGCGTGCCGTTCGGCAGCCAGAACGGCGAGCCGGGCGACAGGTCGCTCAGCAGGAACAGGTCGAGCTCGCGCCCGAGCTTGCGGTGGTCGCGCTCGCGGGCCTGCTCGAGCCGCGTCAGGTGCTCCTCGAGCTGCTCCTTGGACGGCCACGCCGTTCCGTACACGCGCGTGAGCATCTGGCGGTTGGCGTCGCCGCGCCAGTAGGCGCCCGCCACGCTCGTGAGCTTGAACGCCTTGATGCGCTTGGTGCCCGGGCCGTGGGGGCCGCGGCAGAGGTCGGTGAAGGGGCCGTTCCGGTAGAGCGAGACCGTGTCGACGGGGTGGGCCGGATCCGCGTCCTTCACCAGGTCCTCGATCAGCTCGACCTTGTAGTCCTGCCCCTCCCCCCTGAAGCGCTCGATCGCGTCGGAGACGCTCACGTCCTCGCGCTCGAAGTGCTCGTCGGCCTTGACGTGCTCGCGCATCTTCGCCTCGATGCGCTCGAAGTCGTCCTCCGTGAGCTTCGTGCCGTCGGGGAAGTCGAAGTCGTAGTAGAAGCCGTCCTCGATCGGCGGGCCGATCGAGATCTTCACGCCCGGGTAGAGCTCGAGCACCGCGGTGGCGAGCACGTGCGCGGCGTCGTGGCGGATCAGCCACAGCCCGTCGTCGTCGCGGCCGGTGACGATCTCGATCTTCGCGCCGTCCTCGAGCGGCGCCTCGAGGTCGCGCAGGTCCCCGTTCACGCGTATCCCGAGCGCGGCGCGGGCCAGCCCCTCGCCGATCGCGCGGGCGGCGTCGGCGCCGGTCGCGCCGTCCTCGAGCTCGAGCTCGGTGCCGTCTGGGAGCAGGGCCTTCATCGGGCTTCCACCGTAGCGCCGAGCGCGCGCAGCTCGCGGGTGAGCGCGGCGGTGACGAGGAACTCCTCGCGCACGCGCTCCCGGCCGGCCCGTCCCATCTCCACCGCGAGGCCCGGGTCGCGCACCAGCTCGACGATACGGGCGGCGGCCTGGTCCGCGTCCGGGGCGAGGAAGCCGTCCACGCCGTCGCGGATGGCGATCGGCATGGCGCCCACGACAGGGGTGCGCTTCCAGAGCGCCTCGAACGGCGCGAGCTCGAAGCCCTCGCGGAGGCTGCGCTCGATCACTGCGCGCGCGAGCAGGAGCAGCGCGCCGAGCTCGAGGCTGCCGAGCCCCTCGTAGCTCGTGAGGAGGTGGACGTCGTCGGTGCCCTGCGCGTAGTCCGAGACCTCCTTCGCGGCCTGCCAGCTCTCCGTGGCGGCGCGGTCGAGCACGGCGGCGAGCACGAGCTGAAGGTCCGGCTCCTCGGACTTGGCGAGCCGGAACGCGTCGATGGCGGCATGAGGATCGTCCCAGCGGTCGAGCTCGAGCACCTGGAGGCAGAAGGGCCGGTCGAGGTCGATCCCGAGCGGCCGCACCACCCGCCCCGGCAGCCGCGACTCGAGCTCGAGGTTGCGCGGGTCGAGCGGGTCGATGCCGGGTGCGGCCACCACCGCCTCGATCCCCGGGGGCGAAAACGAGTCATGCGGGACCAGCATCGCGGCCGCCCCCTCGGCGAGTTCCGCGGCGCGTGCGAGAGCCTCCGGCTCCGCCTCGGAGACGTCCTCGTGGATGCGCCAGACGACCGGACTCTCCATCGCGCGCGCGAGCCCGATGGCGGCGTCATGCAGCACGACCGTGTCGAACCCGTCACCCAGGGACGCCGCCGTCTGCCCGCAGGCGTCGAGGTAGGCCGACCAGCCCGGCTCGTCGATCCCCGACTCTCCCCCGCGCAGCCCGGACATCAGCTGCCCCGCCGTCGCCCGCAGCTCCGGCGATCCGAACAGCACGCGCCAGTCCACCTCCACCCCGGCCCCCGCGGCCAGCGGCAGCATCCCGCCGAGCAGCTCCGGCACACGCCCCTCCGCACCCGCGACGCTCACGTGGAGCACGCGCGCGCCCCTCAGCGGAGCGGCAGCGTCCTGAACGGCCTCGACCGCGCGGACGCCCGCGGCCGGCGCGTAGTCGCCGGGCGCGCGCGGCGCGACGGCCATCGGCTGGAGGTCGGCGGCGGCCATGGGCGCTGGCAGCGTAGCCGCGTCAGGCTGGGCGCGGTGCTCCTCCGCGCGGCGATGTGCGCAATCTCACGGCGATAGGCCGCGCCGCCCCGGTGGCCGCACGATCTCCCGCCGCGCGCCCGTCAGGTTCGCTTCGCGCACGGGCGGGGCGGCACGGTGAGAGACTCGGCCAAAGCGAAGAAGGGAGCGCCCGTGGAAACCATCGTTCCTCGCATCGCGACGATCGCCCTCGTTGGCGCGCTGACGGCATTGCTTCTGGGCGTGCTGACGAGCCGGAGCTCTGGCTCTACGGCGCGCGAGCGCGAGGTTGAGCGCCGCCTGGTCGGAACCTGGCGGCTCGTGTCAGCGACGGCGCAGGACGCGGAGGGGAAGAGCACGAGCCGCCCGTTCGGCGGAGACCCTGTGGGCAAACTCACGTACACACGGACCGGACACGTCTGGGCACTCACGGCGCGCCGCGACGCACCGCGGAACGTCCTGCCCGCCACCTGGTACACGGGTACGTTCCGCGTCGAGCCGAGCGAGCACCGAGTCGTCCACCGCGTGCAGTACGCGACGATCCCAAGCTGGGAGGGAACCGACCTGCCGCGCTGGTACGCGTTTCGTGCCGACCGGCTGGTGCTGGCAACCGCCCCCCGTGGTCAGGCGAGGCTGGTTCTCCGGTGGAGAAAGGCGCGCTTGTGACCGCCTCTTCTCCGCGGTCGGGGTGAGGGAGTAGGCGATCTCGTTCTGGGCTGGAAACGCCGTCTATCGGGAGGCGGCCGCCGGCTCGATCCGGCCGCGCACCTCGCCGAGCGGCTCGCCGCGCAGCACCACCTCGTCGCCGTCCTCGAGGAAGGTGCGCGTGGAGCCGTCGTCGAGCTTGACCGGCTCCTCGCCGTTCCAGCTCAGCTCGAGCAGGCAGCCGCGCTCCTCGCGCGCGGGGCCCGAGATCGTGCCGGTGGCGAGCAGGTCGCCGGTCCGCAGGCTCGCCCCGTTCACGGTCAGGTGGGCGATCTGCTGGGCGATCGACCAGTACAGGTGGCGCGTGTTCGAGCGCGCGATCACGGTGCCGTTCAGCTCCACCTCGAGCGGGATGTCGTACGCCCACGGGTCCTCGCGCAGATAGGGCAGCGGCTCAGGGTCCTGCGGCTCGGCCGGCACACGGCGACCGGCGAGCTCGTCGAGCGGGACCACCCAGTGGCTGATCGAGGTGGCGAACGACTTCGCCAGGAACGGCCCGAGCGGCTGGTACTCCCAGGCCTGTATGTCGCGCGCGGACCAGTCGTTCACGAGCAGCATCCCGAACGCGTGGTCGAGCGCCCGCTCGATCGGCACCGGCTCCCCGTGCGTGCTCGGGGTGCCGATCACGAAGCCCGCCTCGAGCTCGATGTCGAGCCGCTCGCTCGGGCCGAACGCCGGCCCCGGGCGCTGCCCGCTCGGCCGCCGCACGGGAGTCCCGCTCGGCACCACCGTCCCCGCGCGGCCGTGGTATCCCACGGGCAGGTGCCGCCAGTTCGGCAGGAGCGGCTCTGCGTCCGGGCGGAACATCCGCCCGACGTTCGTGGCGTGGTGGAGCGACGAGTAGAAGTCCACGTAGTCAGCCGGCTCGAACGGCATGCCGAGCTCGGCATCGGCGACCTCCCGCCCCTCCCCCGCGCGCTCGCGGGCCTGCCGCCAGGCGTCCGGCCCGGCGGCCATCAGGGCGTTGAGCGAGGTGGCGTCGAACAATGGGTCGAGCCCGCTCAGGTCCACGACTGTGCCCTCCAGCCGGGCGCACACGCCGCCTCCGCGCAGCACCCCGAACGCGAACGTCACGAGAGCATCCCCAGCTCGCGGAGGTCGTCGATCGGCTCGCGCCAGCTGCAGCTGCCGAAGCCGTCGAACAGCTCGCGGCTCTGGGGCCGAAGCTCGAGCGCGCCCGCCTGCACCTCGGCCAGCACGGCGGCGATCCGCTCGCGCGGCGCCGTCACGGCCGCCATCAGGTTCAGGAAGCCGTGCTCCTCGCCGCGCCGTACCGCGTGGTGAAGGCCGGCGGTGGCCTTGAACCGAACGCGGGCCTCGCGGCAGCACGCCACCACGAGCGCGAGCTGCTCGACCGAAGGAACGCGCTCGCCGCCGCAGCGGACCTTCACGCGCCCGCCCACAGCGGCCACCGCGCCGATCGCGGCGGGCACGCTGTCGCGCCAGTCGTCGTCGACGACGAGCTCGAAGTAGGTCGTCACGTCCAGCGGCTCGAGCGAGCGATATGCGGCGAGCAGGTCAGCGGGCCGCGGGCGCGCGGCCTCCAGCCTCAGCTCCACCGCGCGGACGCGGTCGTCCCCCTCGAGCTGACCGGCGCCGGCGGCGTCGGGGAGCACCACGCTCAGCGGGGGCATCTCGGCCGGCAGCTCGGCCAGCCGCGCCGCCGGCACCACGAAGCGGTTCAGCACCTCGGCGTGCCCGCTCGAACGGGCCTCACGGTCCTCCGCGAGCGCCTCGTCGAGCTCCATCGACGCGGGAGGAAACAGCGCGGCGTGGTCGATCAGGCGGTCGAACACGGGCGCGCTAGCCGCGCTGCACCCGGCTGCCCGGAACGATGTCGTCCCGGCCGTCGGGCCAGCGCACCCACGCCTTGTGCCCGCCGTCGTAGTCGGGCGCCCAGAGCACCAGCGTGGCGTCCTCGCCCTCGACGGTGCACGCCTCGCCGCCCTCGTCGTCGAGCCCTCGCCATACGCGCACGAACGCGTTCTGCTCCCACTCGTCGCCGATCGTGGTGGGGTCCGTGTGGCCCGGATGCACGCGCGTGTCGTGCGGGAGCTTCATCAAGACGTCCATGATCGAGTGCCGCAGGTCCTCGAAGCTGGTCGAGCCCGGCGCGCGCACCCCGCCGACCGACCCCTTGAAGAGGGTGTCGCCCGTGAACACGTCCGTCCCGTTCACGAGGAAGTTGAGCATCCCCGCGGTGTGGCCCGGGGTGTGGATCGACTCGATCGTGAGCCCGCCGACCTCGATCGTGTCGCCTGGCTCGATCGTGCGGTCCACCTGGTCCACGAGCTCCGCCTCCACCGGGTGCGCCACGATCTCCACGCCGTGCCGCTCCTTCCACACGGAGTTCTCGGCGACGTGGTCGCCGTGGTGATGCGTGAGGAGCAGCAGCTCGACGTCGAGTCCGTGCTGCTCGGCCGCCTCGAGCAGCGGAGCCGACGGACCTCCGGAGTCGATCACGACCGCCTTCCCGTTCTCCTCGTCGCCGACGAGGTAGGCGTTGGAGAGCCAGTCCTGCTGCATGGATCGCTCGATGATCATGGTCGCGCCAGCCTAGTATTCCGGCCCGCGTGGAGGAGCTCCGAGCACAGTTCCCGGTACTGGAGCGAGTCGCCTACCTGAACGCCGGCACGAACGGCCCGGTGCCGACGGCGGCTGCCGGCGCCGTGGAGGCCTCGCTCCGCGAGCAGCTCGAGCAGGGCCGGAGCAGCAGGCCGTGGTTCGAGCGGCAGAGGGGGCGGATCGACGAGCTGCGCGCCCGGGTGGCCGGCCTGCTGAACGCGGAGCAGGCCGACGTCGCCATCACCGGCTCGACGACCGACGGCGTGAACGCCGCGCTCGCCGCGCTGGATCTCGGGGAGGGCGACGACGTGCTCACGAGCGACGAGGAGCACCCCGGCGTGCTCGGCCCGCTCGCGACGGCCCGCGACACGCGCGGGGTCGTCGTGCGCGTCGTCCCCTTCGACGAGCTGCCGGACGAGCTGCGCGACGACACCCGGCTCGTCGTGACCTCGCACGTGTCCTGGGCCACCGGCCGCGTGATGGACACCGCCCCGCTGGCGGCGTCGAACGCGATCGTCGTCCTCGACGGCGCACAGGGCCTCGGCGCGGTGCCCGTCGACGTGCGCGCGCTCGGCTGCCACTTCTACGCCGCGTCGGGCCAGAAGTGGCTCTGCGGCCCGGGCGGCATCGGCTACCTCTACGCGCACCCGGCGCTCGTGCCCGGCCTGCCGGCGCCCTGGAGCGGCTACCACTCGCAGGAGGACCCGGCGCGCGCGCTCGAGCCGGCGCTGTGGCCCGACGCCCGCCGGCTGAGCACCTCGTTCCCCGTGCCGCACCACATCGAGTGGGCGCACGCCTCGCTCGACGTCCTCGATGGGGCGGGCTTCGACGCGGTGCTCGGGCGCGGGGTCGATGGCGCCGAGCGGCTCGCCGGAATGCTGCGCGACCAGGGCGTGACCGTCCGCGACCGCGGCGCCTCGACCCTGGTGTCCTTCGAGGTCGGCGACCCCGAGGCGTTCACGGAGAGCATGGCCGCCGAGGGGATCGTGATCCGCTTCATCCCAGGCGCCGGCTGCGCGCGCGCCTCGGTGGGCGCGTGGAGCACCGGCGAGGAGCTCGAGCGGCTCGCGGAGCTGGCGGCCGCTAGTCGCCCGTGAGGATGATCAGCGCGAACACGATCGCGCCGACGACCGCTGCGACGCCCAGGACGCCCAGCGCCGCATAGAAAACGGCCTCCGCGGGACGCCCCGCGCGGCCCGTCTCCACGGCGCGGCTCGATCCGACCAGGGCGAAGCCCCACGCGGCGGTCACCCCGACGCCCGCCACCAGCGACACCCAGACGACCTGGAGGAGCGCATCCCAGTCCACCACCGAGGCGATCACGTCGGCGGGCTCCCTGTCGCCGGCACGACACCGGGCGCCGCGCCCCCGTGCGAGCGCCGCACGAACAGCAGGACGGCGCCGATCAGGATCAAGGTCGAGACGACGATCGGCCCCGCGGCGCCGGTCCCGAACAGCCGCGTGAGCAGGTAAGTGAGCCCGCCGATCACCGCCGCGGCCGGCAGCGTGAGCACCCACGCGAGCACGATGTTCCCGGCCACTCCCCAGCGCACAGCGGAGAGCCGCTTGGCGGCGCCGGAGCCGATCACGGCGCCGGAGATCGTGTGCGTGGTCGACAGCGGGAAGCCCACGTGGGACGCCGCGAGGATCACGGTCGAGCCGGCCCCCTGAGCGGCGAATCCCTGCGCGGCATCCATCTTGTGGATGCGGCTGCCCATCGTCTTGATGATCCGCCAGCCGCCCACGTAGGTGCCGAGCGCGATCGCAGTGGCGGCGGAGACGACGACCCAGTCGGGCACGTGGAAATCGTCCTGAGCGATCGAGCCGTGCGCGACGAGCGCCAGCGTGATCACGCCCATGGTCTTCTGAGCGTCGTTCGTCCCGTGCGCGAGCGCCAGCAGCCCGCCAGATATCACCTGGCCGAAGCGAAACCCGCTCGTCGCCGGGCCGGGGCGCATCCGGCCCGTGATCCGGTACAGGACGAGGATCGCGAGGCCGCCGACGATGAACGCAAGCGTCGGCGCCACGAGCGCGGGGATCATGACCTTGCCGAGAATTCCCTCCTCGAAGAAGACGGCGTCCGCGCCGTACGCGACGAATACGGCCCCCACCATGCCGCCGATCAGCGCGTGCGACGAGCTCGACGGCAGGCCGAAGTACCAGGTGATCAGGTTCCACGCGATCGCGCCGACGAGGCCCCCGAAGACTGCGAGCAGCCCGACCGAGCTCGCCTCGATCTGCACCACGTCGTTCGCGACCGTCGCGGCCACCTCGAGCGAGACGAACGCACCC
Source organism: Thermoleophilaceae bacterium (assembly GCA_035705985.1). GTDB lineage: Bacteria > Actinomycetota > Thermoleophilia > Solirubrobacterales > Thermoleophilaceae > JACVRW01. The sequence continues at coordinate 3,407 of DASSVP010000091.1, read as the reverse complement.
ACGAAGTTCAGGATCGCCGCGTATCCCACGGCGACGCGCGGGGGCATCGCGCGCGTCGAGATCGACGTGGCCACGACGTTCGCCGTGTCGTGGAAGCCGTTCGTGAAGTCGAAGATCAACGCGGTCGCGACCACGATCACGACGATGATCTCGCTGCCCATGTGCTGGCCGGTTCCCGCCTAGGAGTTCTTGATCACGACGCCTTGGAGGATGTTGGCCACGTGCTCGCTCGCGTCGATGGCCTCCTCGAGCCGCTCGAAGATGTCCTTCCAGCGGATCACGACCATCGGGTCGATCCCGTTGTCGAACAGCGACGCGATCGCCTCGCGGACGATCCGGTCGCCGTCGTTCTCGAGCCGGTTCAGCTCGACGGTGTAGTGCGATATGTCCCGGAACCCGCGGAGGCGAGGCATCGCCTCGGCGATCTGGCGCGCGCAGGCGTGCAGCACCCGCGCGAGGTCCTGCGCCTGGGCCATCGGCGCCTCGATCTTGTAGAGCCCGAGGTAGTCCGCGACCTCCTCGGTGAAGTCGACGACGTCGTCGAGCGCGGATGCGAGCTCGTAGATGTCCTCACGGTCGATCGGCGTGACGAACGTCTGGTTGAGGCGCTGGATGATGTCGTGGGTGATCCGGTCGCCCGCCTGCTCGCAGATGAGAATCTCGCGCGCGAGCTCGTTGCGCTCGGGGTACTCATTGAGGAGCTCCTCGAGCAGGCCGGCGGCGCGGAGGATGTTCCCGCCCGCCTCCTCGAACAGGTCGAAGAACTCGCGGTCGCGCGGAGCGAGGACGTTGGCTAGGCGCACGCGCGCCAACCTAGCACTCAATCCACCTGGAACCGGGCCAGCTCCATCCGCCGCGCGGGCAGCTCTCCAACCCGCTCCCGGACGGCGGCCACCGCGGCCTGCCAGTCGTACTCCACGCGCCGGCGCCGGACCACTCCCTCGTCGATCACCGCGTAGGACGCGCGGTGGTCCCCGTCCCAGGGCATTCCGACGCTGCCGGGGTTCACGAGCTGTATGCCGGCGGGCCCCTCGCGCTCGAAGGCGATGTGGGTGTGGCCGAACACGACGCGCCGCGTCTCGACGCCCATCAGGAGCTCGGCGTCGTGATCCGCGGGCTCCGGGAGGAAGCTCTTCATGTCGGACTGCGGCGAGGCGTGGCAGAAGAGCGTGTCGCCGATGACGACCGACTCCGGGAGTTCGGTCAGCCTCTTGACGAGCTCGTCGCCGAGCAGCTCCGCGGTGCGCGCGGCGATCTCGTCGATGCCGGGCGGGGTGTCGTGGCGATCGACGAGCCAGCGGTCGGCGTTCCCCCGGATCCAAGTCGCGTTCGGCAGCTCGGCGAGCCGTTCGACGGTCTTCCTGGGCCAGGCCCCGGCGGTGGCGTAATCGCCCCCGAGGAGGAACTCGTCGGCGTCATGGGCATCGCTCAGCACCGCCTCCAGAGCCGGGGCGTTGCCGTGGATGTCATAGAGGAGTGCAAGCAACGATGCGCACGCTACCGCCGACGTTTAGCCCATGGCTTTACCGGAACGCTCGTAGAGGAGAGGGACTCGATTCCGAGGAGGCTCGGAACCATGGAGAAGAGAACGGCACGCACGAAGAACCCGCAACCGAAAGGACGTGCTGAGCGCCACGAGGAGCAGCCGACGTGGCGAAAGACAACCCCCCGCGGCAACCAGGAGATCGACCGCGCCGACGTGGAGCGGAGCACCGAGCGCCTGGAGACCCTGCTGGGCCACTAACGGCCCCCCGACCGAAAGGCCGCCTCGGGCTTTCGGCTCGAAGACGCCCCACAGCGTGCCGGCGTCGATCGACCGGTCGACGAACGGGAACGGCCGGCGCACGTTGACGTACTTCCAGCGACGGCCCTTCAGCCTCCGCCCATTGCCGTCGTCACCAGGACCAGGTCCGCGTCCTCGGGAAGCGTCGTGACGGGGTGGTGCTTTGCGCCATCCACGCTGACGGCCGTGTGGCCCTCCTCGAGTAGCCGCTCGAGCTCGTCCGCCGCGGCCTCGTAGGAGCCGGGCTCCGAGTCGGACCACTCGGCCAGCACCTCGTCCGCGTCGAGCACCCTGCGCACAAGCCTCCCCATGCGCGCAAAGTTAACGGGGGCGCTCTTGATCCGGTCGGGCAAGGGTGAGATGGTGAACATGGCGTCCGCATGAGCGACACCGACAACACCGAGACCTCCCAGCTCAAGCAGCTGATGGGGCGCGTGTTCGAGTCGAACGCGTGCGAGGCGTTCGGCGACTTCATGACGCGACGAATCGCGCTCGGCGACCTCGCGCCAACAGCGGACGACGCGCTGCTCGACGGCATCGACGAGTCGCCGGACGGCGGGGCCGCCATGGCGGAGGCGCATCTCACCAGCCTCCCCGCCGACGCGCGCGACGCGCTGCTCGACCGCGCCTCGGCGGAGACCGGCCGCCGGCTCCACGCCGCGGCCGTCACGCTCCTGGCGGCCGTCGACGCGGCGCGGCTGCCCGTGGAGGTCACGCCCGAGATGGTGGCCGCGGCAGCGGTGACCGAGCTCGGGGATTCGATCCCGGTCGGCGCCCCGCGGTCCTGAGGCCAGACGCGACGACGGGGGCGCGTAACGCCCCCGTCGTGCTCCTCCCGCCTGTCTGATCGCCTAGTGCGGGCCAGGGCAGTGCGGGTGGTCGTTGTCCGACGCGCAGGGGTTCTTCCCTGGGTGGAAATGTCCCGAGTTCCCTGCCTCGTTGGGACCGCCGACCGCGAACGCCGCTCCGGGGGCCGCGATCGCCATCGCGGCGATGGCTGCCGCCGCTGCAACTGCAAGGCGCATCCGCCTCATGCTGGTACTCCTCCCTCCGTGGATTTACCGCTACCGCTACGGAGGGGCCACGCCGTGACCCGATCCTACCCGGGGCGCCGAAACTTGTGAACCTGGGAACCGGAACCGCGTTCTAACCTGTGCACGGAGGGTCACGCCGACGTGTGGCTTTCCGCGGCCGGGCGCCCGGCCGCGGACAGCCTTCCGTCGGTTCAGCGTCGCGGCTTCTTCCCCCGTGGCCAGCGCGGACGGACGACCTCGCCCGGTCCGCTCACCTCTTCGGCGACTGCCGTCGCCGCGTCTGAGGCCACTTCACGCCACTCCGCCCGCTCCGCTTCGCTGAGCTCTTCCCACTCGACCGGTATGCCGCCGGCCCAGCTGGCGTCGGCACGTCGGAGCGCGTCGGCCAGTCTGTCGAGTGCGGTCACTGTGCCTGCAAACCGCACCGGCTCCCTCCATCGCTCGATCGCATCCGTGCTCGCAGGCGTGGTTGGTTGTTACAACGCTCCAGCAGGTGAAAGGTTCCCGGGTCCCACGGAAACCACCCGCTCGCCCCGCTGCTCGGGCAGGCTTGACAAGCGCAGGGCGCAGGAGTTCACTCGAGAGTGGAC
>DASSVP010000090.1:0-6505 GCA_035705985.1 Thermoleophilaceae bacterium | reverse complement strand
CTCGGGAGCCCTAAGAACCGCGACGAGCAGGCCATCGTGGCGCGCCGAATCGAGCGGACGCTCGCGCCCGTGAGCCTCTGGGTGGCGGCCGCGGACGATCCCGTACTCGTGAAGGTCCACAACGTGCAGCACCTCGCCACGCCGATCCGCGCCCAGCTCGCCGACCCGGTGCCCACCGTGGAGCTCGCCGGCATGCTGCTGCCCACGCCCGCCGTAGGCGGTGAGCCGCGCGAGGCGGCGCTGCCGCTGATCCCCGCGCTGGAGGGCCTCGACCGCGGCTGGTACGCCGGCGCGGTCGGCTGGACGGACCTCGCAGAGGACGGCGAGTTCTGCGTCGCGCTGCGCTGCGCGCTCCTTCGCGGGCCCGTCGCGCACCTCTACTCCGGGTGCGGAATCGTGCGCGATTCGGTGCCGGAAGAGGAGCTCGCCGAGACCGAGGTGAAGCTCGAGGCGCTCCTTCCGCTGGTGTCCTAGCGCCTGGTGTGTGTGTGAATGCCCCGTCAAACGGGGTAAGTGCAGCGAATGAGCGCGGTTGGGGCCGGGCTGCGCACGGAGGAGCGTCCGGACTCTAAGAGGCGAGCACTTGCACTCGCACTGGTCCTCCTGGCCATAATCGCTGTCGCGGTCCTGCTGTTCAGGGGCGACGGCGGCTACAGCGTGACCGCAGAGTTCGTGAACGCCGGCCAGCTCGTGAAGGGCAACGAGGTGAAGGCGGGCGGCGTGACGGTCGGCAGCGTCAAGAGCATCGACGTCTCCCAGCAGGGCCGCGCCGAGGTCACGATCGGGATCGACGACTCCGACTACCAGCCGCTCAGGCGGGGGACGCGGCTGCTGATCAAGCAGGCGTCGCTGTCCGGCATCGCGAACCGCTACGTCGACCTGCACGTCGGCCCCGACGACGCCGACGAGATCGACGACGGTGGGCGGATCGAGGCGGACTCCACCGGCGCCGCGGTGGAGATCGACCAGATCTTCAGCATGTTCGACGAGGAGACCCGAACGGGCCTCCAGGACTTCTTCAAGGGCAGCGCGGCGATGCTGCGCGGGCGCGGCAAGGAGCTCCGCGAGGGCATCCACTACCTCAACCCGGCACTCTCGACCGGCGCGCGCCTCTTCCAGGAGCTCACGCGCGACGAGGAGCTGCTCGAGGACTTCCTCGTCGACTCGGCGACGCTCGTGAACACGCTCGCCTCCCGCCGCGAGGACCTCACGGGCGTCGTGCGGAACCTCAACTCGACGTTCGGCGCGCTCGGGCGCCAGCAGTCCGCGCTCGCCGAGTCGGTCGAGCGCTTCCCGCCGTTCATGCGCCGGGCGAACACCACCTTCGTGAATCTGCGCGCGACGCTCGACGACGTCGACCCGCTCGTCGACGCCTCGAAGCCCGCCGTGCGGCGGCTCGGGCCGTTCCTCGACGAGGCGCGCCTGTTCGTGCGCGACGGCGAGCCCACCATCCGCGACCTGTCGCGGACGATCCGGCGGCCGGGCGAGCGAAACGACCTGATCGAGCTGATCCAGAGCTTCCCGCCGCTCGCCAGGGCGGCGATGGACGAGCGCCGCGTGAACGGCGCCGTGCGCCGCGGCGCGTTCCCCGAGACGGCCGACGCGCTCGAGGCCGCCGCGCCGACGATCGCCTTCGGCCGGCCCTACACGCCCGACTTCGTCGGCTGGATGGACGACTTCTCGACGACCGGCGGCTACGACGCGCTCGGCGGCTTCTCGCGCGCGTGGATCAACTTCTCCGAGATCCTCTACGGCGCGGGCCCGAAGCTCCACCAGTTCCGCCGCTGCCCGGGCGCGAACGAGGAGCCGGCGACCGACGGCAGCAACGTCTTCACCGGCGAGCAGGCCGAGGCGCTCGACTGCGATCCGAACCAGAGGTCGGTGGGGCCGTGAGGCGGGTCGCGGCCATCCTCGCGGTCGTGGGCGTGTGCGCCGCCGCCGTCGTCCTGTCCGCCGCGGGCGGCGAGGAGAAGAGCGGCAAGACGTACAGGATCCTGTTCGACAACGCCTTCGGCCTCACCGAGGGCGGCGACTTCAAGGTGGCCGGCGTCCGCGGCGGGCAGACGAGCACCTTCAAGATCGTGAAGCGCGGGGGGCGCGCGCTCGCGCTCGTGGAGGCGGAGGTCTCCGAGCCGGGCCTGGCCGACCTGCGCAAGGACGCCCGCTGCGAGATCCGGCCGCAGTCGCTCATCGGCGAGTACTTCGTGGACTGCCAGCCGGGCACGTCCGACGAGCGCATCCGCGACGGAGGTGAGATCCCGGTCGAGCAGACCAGCTCCACGATCGCGATCGACCTCGTCAACAACATCATGCGGCTGCCGTACAGGGACCGCTTCCGGCTGATCATCGGCGAGCTCGGCGCCGGTCTCGCCGGCCGCCCGGAGGACCTCAGCCAGGTGCTCCGGCGCGCGCACCCGGCGCTGCGCGAGACGAGCGAGACCCTGCGCATACTCGGCCGTCAGACGGACACGATCGAGAAGTTCATCGTCGACGCCCAGACCGTGATCGGCGAGCTCGAGGACCGCAAGGGCGACGTGGTCGGGTTCGTGCGCGAGGCCGGCCGGACCGCGCAGATCACGGCGTCGCGCCGCGGGGAGCTGCGCGAGACGTTCGCCCGGCTGCCGGCCTTCCTCGCCGAGCTCGAGCCGTACATGGGGCGGCTCGGCGACCTGACGAACGCCCAGACGCCCGTGCTGCGGGACCTCGAGTCGGCCTCGGACGAGCTGGACACCTTCCTCACGCGGCTGCGTCCGTTCACCGCCGAGGGGGTCCCGGCCTTCGAGTCGCTCGGCGAGATGTCGGTCGTCGGCCGCCGTGCCGTCCGGAAGACGATGGAGGAGCTCACGGAGCTGCGCCGCCTCGCCCAGGTCGTTCCAGGCGCCGCGAAGCCGCTGCGCCAGTTCCTCGAGACGATCGACGACCGCCGCCGCGCGGTCGAGCCGGACCGGCGCGCCGCCCAGACGGGCCCGCCCGCCGGCGACAAGACGCACACGACGAGCAGCCGCGCCGGCTTCACCGGCATGGAGGCAGTCTGGAACTACTTCTACTGGCAGGCGCTCTCGACGAACGCGCTCGACGACGTGGGGAAGGTCCTCCGGCTGAGCGTGATGGTGAACGAGTGCTCGCCCTACACAACGAAGCCGAGCCGCGATCTGCTCGCCGAATGCAACCAGTTCCTCGGCCCGACGCAGCCCGGCGTGACGACGCCCGACCCGACCGAGACGCACGCCCACAGCTCGGCGTCGGCGGCGGCGGCTCCGGAGACCGCCGCCCCGACCGATGAAGAGACCGCCCTCGACTTCCTGCTCGGCGAATGAGGCGCGCGACCCGACAGCTCGGAGCAAGCCCGGTCCTGATCGGGGCCGTGACCGTGCTCGTGGCGATCGTGGCCGTCTTCATCTCGTACAGCGCCAACACCGGACTTCCCTTCGTCCCGAGCTACCAGCTCAAGGCCGAGGTGCCGAACGGCGCGAAGCTCGTGAAGGGCAACGAGGTGCGCGCGGGCGGCTTCCGCGTGGGCATCGTCGAGGACATCCGGAGCGTCCGCCGCCAGGTGGACGGGGAAGAGCGCGCTATCGCCATGCTCGACCTCAAGCTCGACAAGCAGGTCGAGCCGCTGTCCGTGGACACCACGTTGTCGGTGCGCCCGCGCTCGGCGCTCGGGCTCAAGTACGTGGAGCTGATCCCGGGGCGCGCGCGGCGCACGTTCCAGGACGGCGACACGATCCCGCTGCGGAACACGGGGGAGGGCTCGCCGGAGCTCGAGGACGTGCTCTCGACCTTCGAGCCGGAGACCCGCGACGACGCCCGCAAGTCGCTCGAGGGCTTCGGGAACGCGATCGCGGGGCGCGGGCCGGACATCAACACGGTCATCCGCGAGCTCGAGCCGTTCACGCGCTACCTGCTGCCGGTGATGAAGAACCTCTCCGACCCGGACACCGAGCTGCGGAACCTCTTCCCGGCCCTTGGCGCGGCTGCAGCCGAGGCGGCGCCCGTGGCGGAGCTGCAGGCGCGCTGGTTCGGCGACATGGCCACGACCTTCGCGGCGATGTCCCGCGACCCCGAGGCGCTCCGCCAGACGATCGAGGAGAGCCCGGAGACGCTATCCGCGGCCACGCAGTCGTTCCGGGTGCAGACGCCCTTCCTCGCGCGGTTCGCGGCGGTGTCGCGCGACCTCCAGCCGGCGGCCGCGCAGCTACCGCGCACGCTGCCGCTCGTGAACGACGCCCTCCAGGCCGGGGTGCCGGCGTTCCGGCAGACCCCGGCGCTCGGTGAGGACCTCGAGGACCTGTTCGTGGCGCTCGAGGAGCTCGGCGACAACCCGGCCACACTGCTCGCGCTGCGCGACCTCCGCAAGGGCGTCGAGCTCACCCGGCCACTCATCAAGTTCGTCGCGCCGTACCAGACGGTCTGCAACTACCTCGTCTACTTCTTCAACCCGCTCGGCACGCATCAGTCCTCGGTGGTGGCCGGCGGCACCAGCGAGCGGATCCTCGCGAAGCTCGCAAGCACCACCCAGGAGAACACGCTCGCCTCGACCGAGTCCACCCACCCGGTGGACGTGCCGACGGACAAGGACCCGCAGGGCACCCCGGTGCAGCAGTCGCTCCACACCCAGTACGGCGGCCCGGCCATCGACTCGAGTGGCCGCGCGGACTGCCAGGGCGGCCAGACGGGCTACCCCGACAGGCTCGTGACCAACCCGCGCTACCCGCCGGACTCCTCGCGCGGAGGCTTCGTCGGCGGCGGCAGCCACGTCGTGCTGGACCCGGACACGCCGGTCCTCACCGGCGGCACCTACAAGGCGCGCGAGCTCGGCATCGACCACCTGGAGGACGTGCCGTGAGCGTCTTCAAGGCCGGCGTCCTCGCAATCACGGTGATCGTCCTGCTCGCCTTCTTCGGCTTCACGAAGGCGAATCCGTTCGCCAACCCGTACGAGCTCAAGGCGTTGTTCCGCGACGTGGAGAACCTCAAGGTGCGCTCACCCGTCCGGATCGCCGGCGTGGAGGTCGGCAAGGTCACGAAGGTCGAGCCGAAGGAGGGCGGCGGCGCGGCCGAGGTGACCATGGAGCTGCGCGAGGACGCGCTCCCGCTGCGCGAGGACGCGCAGCTTCAGATCCGCTCGCGCATCTTCCTCGAGGGCAACTTCTTCGTGGACATCGAGCCCGGCTCGCCGTCGGGGGACGAGCTGGAAGACGGCTCGACGGTGCCGGTCACCCAGACCGCCACCACGGTGACGCTCCCGGACATCCTGGACACGCTCGACTCGGACGTCAGAGGCGACCTCCAGACCTTCCTGCACGAGTACGGCACCGTGGCGCTCCAGGGTGGCGGCGCGCGCGCCTTCAACCGCGCGATCCCCTCCTTCGAGCCCGCCTACCGCTACGGCGCGCTCACGAACGACGCGCTGCTCGGCCTCGAGCCGGACCGCGACATCCAGCGGCTGCTGCGCGGCCAGCAGAAGACCTTCGCCGCGCTGTCGGCCAACCCGCGGACGCTGCGGGAGCTCGTGACCGACCTGAACACCACGGCCGGCGCGATCGCGAGCGCCGACACCCAGCTCGAGGCCGCGATCCCGGCATTGCGCGACACGCTGAAGGTCGGCCACCCGGCGCTCGGGGAGCTGAACGCCGCGCTGCCCACGCTGAGCGCCTTCTCGCGCGACGCGCTGCCGGGCGTGCGCTCGTCCGCGCCGGCGCTCGCCGCCGCGACGCCTTGGATGCGGCAGGCGCGCTTCCTGGTGCAGGAGAGCGAGCTGAAGGGTCTCGCCGCAGACCTGCGCCAGGCGGTGCCGAACCTCGTGCGCCTCAACACCCGCCTGATCCCGTTCCTGAACCAGATGCGGGCGCTGTCCTCGTGCACGAACAGCGTGCTCGTGCCGTGGGTCGAGGACGAGATCCCGAGCATCGAGGAGGGCAACTCCGGCCACTCGGTGCGTGAGCAGATCAACCGCAGCTTCGTCGGGCTCGCCGGCGAGAGCCGCGTGAACGACGCCAACACGCCGGTCTTCCACGTCCAGGGCGTGAACCCGTTCAAGCTCGCGGCCGGCGAGATCGAGCCCGGCGCGCCGGCCAACCCGAACGTCCCGCCGCCGCACCGCCCGGACGTGCCCTGCGAGACGCAGGAGCCGCCGAACCTGTCCGCTCCCGGAGGCCCGGCCACGCTCTTCGGAGGCACGCCGTGAAGAGGGCCATCCGAAAGCACCTCGTGGACTTCCTGGCGATCGTCGGGCTGCTGATCCTCGGCCTGGCGACCGCGGTCTACATCCTGAGCCAGCAGGACCTGCGCTTCCCGCTCGTGGAGGACAAGCCGAAGCGGCTCGAGGTCGAGCTTGCGAACGCCCAGGCCGTGCAGCCGGGACAGGGCCAGACCGTCCGCGTGGCCGGCGTGGAGGTCGGCCGCATCGCGAGCGTGGAGCTGGAGGACGGGGTCGCGGTCGTGGGCCTCGAGATCGAGCGCGAGTACGAGAACCTGATCCGCCAGGACGCCTCCGTGATGCTGCG